>JANMVX010000336.1:0-36052 GCA_031393505.1 Hyphomicrobiaceae bacterium
GATCGAGGGCATCAACAGCTTGGTCCAGGCCGCCAAGGCAAAGGCGCGCGGCTACCGCTCCACCCGCACCCTCAAGGCCATCACCTATCTGATCGCCGGAAAACTCGATCTCAGGCTACCCACTTGAAACAGCGGGGAGCCCAAACTGATCGGCGGCGCTTACTTGGTCTTTCTCGGCTGGAAGCTCTGGACGGCGCCTGTGCAGGTCGAGGGCGACCTAGCAGCCAATACGGTTGGTGCCTCCCATCGCGGCATGTTCTGGCACGCCTTCGCCGTTACGGCTCTCAACCCGAAGAGCATCCTGTTCTTCGTCGCCTTCGTACCGCAGTTCATCGACAAACAGTCCGCCTACGGACCACAGGTGGCGATCCTGGTCGCAACGTTCGTGGTGCTCGCGGTGTTTAACTCCCTCGCCTACGCCCTGGTCGGCGCGCGGGCGCGCACCATGCTGCGGCGGCCGTCGGTGTTGAAGGCGGTTAACCGCACGGGCGGCGGGATCCTGATGGGCGCGGGCGTGGCGGCAGCGCTGACGCGGGCGAGTTGAACGAAAGGACTTGAGTGGCTACGTCCGGCCTCGCCAATATTGTGCGCGTCGCTGAAGATTGGCGACAGCGATGATCACAATGCGGTCCTTCTTGACCTTGTAGATCAACCCAAAGGGAAATCGATGTATCAAACACTGTTGTCGATTCGGGGAAACTTGCCGCCAGGTGCCCGGAGATCGTTCGATCCGTTCAATCCCGGCAAAAACTTCCAACAGAAACTCGCGTCCTAGTCCGGCTTGCTTCTATTCATAGTATTCGAACTCATGTTTTAGTTCCCTTTCTGCTTCCGGATGCAGTTCGACCATCATTTCCGACTCAGCCAAACGTCCCGTAGCCAAGGGATCTCCTCAATCGGGATTGCCTTGACCTCTCCACTCTCTATCTCACGCTCTCGGCGGTCCAACTCGTCTTCCCAGGATTTGTCAATCTCCGGATCGACCCCGTGCAACATGGCGAGGAGCTCTTGCACCAGCAGCGCCTGCTCGTCTGAGGTGAGCTTTCGCGCCTCGTTCTTCAGGATTTCGATTTTGGCGTTCATAGATGCTCCGTCGAGTTCATACGGCTAGGATAGCGGAGAACGGGCATCTCGTCTCCCCCCATTGAACCTCCCCGCTCCCCACCGCGACTACCTGAGCAGCCCGGAGCCGAGGTCTCCTCCCCTCCTCCGGCCAAACTGACGGTGCGCTGGTTCCGGGGTTCCTCGTCCCCCCGTGCCCCCGTTGAGCCCAACGCGCACTGCGGCGGGCACGCGACCCCCAACGCGTGCCCGCCCCTTTTCTTCCGCTTTGCCCTGGACTTTTCCTGACGCTCCCGGCACATGTTGCAGTGCAACAATTCGCCTGCCCGGAGCCTTCCACCTATGGCCGTTCCCCCCAAGACCATCACCAAACTCCTCATCGCCAACCGCGGCGAAATCGCCATCCGCGCCATGCGCGCGGCGACCGAGCTGGGCATCGCCACGGTCGCGGCCTTCACCGACGAGGACCGGCTGTCGCTGCACCGCTTCAAAGCCGACCAGGCCTTTCGCATCGGCGAGGGGTTGGGGCCGGTGAAGGCGTATCTGGCCATCGACGAGTACCTGCGCATTGCCGAGCTGTCGGGCGCCGACGGCGTGCATCCCGGTTACGGTTTCCTGTCCGAAAACCCCGAGTTCGCCGAAGCCGTCATCGCGGCCGGCCTGACCTGGGTTGGCCCGACGCCGGACGCCATGCGGCTGCTCGGCAACAAAGTCTCGGCACGAAAGCTGGCCGAAGAGGCGGGCACGCCGCTTATGCCAGCGACCGGACCGCTGCCCGAGGATGGGCCGTCGATCAAAAAGCTCGCCAAGAGCGTCGGCTATCCGCTGATGTTGAAGGCGAGCTGGGGCGGCGGCGGGCGCGGCATGCGTCGCATCATGAACGAGGGCGAACTCGAGTCCCAGGTGCTGGCCGGCCGGCGCGAGGCCGAGGCCGCGTTCGGCAACGGCGAGGTCTATCTCGAAAAGCTGGTCGAGCGCGCGCGCCATGTCGAGGTGCAGATCCTCGGCGATACGCACGGCAACATCGTGCATCTGTTCGAGCGCGACTGCTCGATCCAGCGCCGCAACCAGAAGGTCGTTGAGCGCGCGCCCGCCCCGTATCTCACCGATGCTCAGCGTGCGGAGGTGTGCGAGGGCGCCATGAAGCTGGTGCGCCGCGCCAACTACGTCAATGCGGGTACGGTCGAATTCCTCATGGATGCCGTCACCAACGCGTTCTACTTCATCGAGGTCAATCCGCGCATCCAGGTCGAGCACACGGTCACCGAGCAGGTGACGGGCATCGACATCGTCAAGGCGCAGATCCTGATTGCTCAGGGGGCGGTCATTGGCGACATCAAGTCATCGCATGTGCCGGCGCAAAAGGACATCAAGCTCAACGGTCACGCGCTGCAATCGCGCATCACCACCGAGGACCCCGAAAACAACTTCGTCCCCGACTACGGGCGCATCACCGCCTATCGCAGCGCCTCGGGTTTCGGCGTGCGGCTGGATGGCGGCACGGCTTATGGCGGCGCGGTGATCACGCGCTATTACGATTCGCTGCTGGTGAAGGTTACGACCTGGGCGCCTGATCCGCTGGAAGCCATCAAGCGCATGGACCGGACACTGCGCGAGTTCCGCATCCGCGGCGTCGCCAGCAACATCGCGTTCGTCGAGAACCTGATCAATCATCCAAAATTCGCGGCCAACGACTATACGACGCGCTTTATCGACGAGACGCCGGAACTGTTCACGTTCTCGAAGCGTCTCGATCGCGCGACCAAGCTCGCCACGTTCATCGCGGACGTGTCCGTCAACGGCAATCCCGAGGTGACGGGACGGCCCAAGCCACCTGGACATGCGCTGGTGCCGCGTGCGCCAAAATATGAGGCCGGCAAGCCGCAGGCCGGTACGCGGACGCTGCTAAAGGAAAAAGGCGGAAAAGCCGTCGCCGATTGGATGCTGAAGCAGAAACGTATACTGATTACCGACACAACCATGCGGGACGCGCACCAATCGCTGCTCGCCACCCGTATGCGGACGTTCGACATGGCGCGCGTGGCCGACGCCTATGCGCACAAGCTGCCGAGCCTCTATTCGTTGGAATGCTGGGGCGGCGCGACCTTCGATGTGTCCATGCGCTTCCTGCAGGAGGACCCGTGGGAGCGGCTGGCGATCCTGTCAGGCAAAGTGCCCAACGTCATGCTGCAGATGCTGCTGCGCGGTTCCAACGCCGTGGGGTACACGAATTATCCGGACAATGTCGTCAAGGCCTTTGTCGCCCGCGCGGCCGCCAGCGGCATCGATGTGTTCCGCATTTTCGACAGCCTCAACTGGGTGCCGAACATGCGCGTCGCTATCGATGCGGTGAACGCGAGTGGCAAGCTGAGCGAGGCGGCGATCTGCTACACCGGAGATATGCTCGATCCGGCGCGGGCGAAGTATGACCTCAAATACTATGTGGGGCTGGCCAAGGACCTCGCGAAGGCCGGGACGCATGTGCTGGGCCTGAAGGACATGGCCGGGCTATTGAAACCAGCGGCGGCGCGCGTCCTGATCAAGGCGCTGACGGAGGAGACGGGCCTGCCCATCCATCTTCACACGCACGATACCAGTGGCCTGTCGGCGGCCACCGTTCTGGCTGCCTGTGACGCCGGGGTCAGCGCCATCGACGCCGCGATGGATTCGTTCTCGGGCCTGACGTCCCAGCCGCCGCTCGGCTCGATCGTGGAAGCCTTGCGGGGATCGGATCGCGATACCGGGCTCGATCCCGCGACGTTGCGAACATTCTCGGACTATTGGGAGGCGGTGCGTACGCAGTATGCGGCCTTTGAGAGCGACATGCGCTCGGGGGCGTCCGAGGTCTACCTGCATGAAATGCCGGGCGGGCAGTTCACGAACCTCAAGGAGCAGGCGCGCTCGCTGGGGCTGGCCGAGCGCTGGCACGAGGTGGCCAAGGCTTACGCCGAGGTGAACAGCATGTTCGGCGACATCGTGAAGGTGACGCCGTCGAGCAAGGTGGTCGGCGACATGGCGTTGGCCATGGTCTCCGCTGGCCTGACCCGCGCCGACATCGAGGACCCAAAGCGCGACGTGTCGTTCCCGGAATCGGTGGTGAGTTTCTTCCGCGGCGAACTGGGCCAACCCCCTGGCGGGTTCCCGAAGGCGCTGCAGAAGAAAGTGCTCAAGGGTGAAAAGCCGCTCACGGAACGTCCAGGCGCCAGCTTGAAGGACGCCGATTTGGTGGCGCTCGCCAAGGAGGCGAAAGAAAAATCCAGCGCCGATGTGAGCGACGAGGAATTGTCCTCCTACCTCATGTACCCAAAAGTCTACACCGACTTCGCCAAGCGACGCGCCGAGTACGGCCCGGTCTCGGTCCTGCCGACGCCGGTGTTTTTCTATGGCATGCAGCCCGGCGACGAGGTGTCGATCGAGCTGGAGCCAGGAAAAATCATCGTCCTGCAGCTGCAGATCATCGGCCAGCCGGACGAGGAGGGGCAGGTACGCGTCTTCTTCGAGCTGAACGGCGTGCCACGCGTCATCCGCGTGCCGAACCGGCTGAAGACGGCCGCCGCGCCGACGCGGAAGAAGGCCGATCCGGCCGACGCCAAGCAACTCGCCTCGCCGATGCCGGGGATGGTGGCGACGCTCGCGGTGAAGGCTGGGCAGAAGGTGCGCGCCGGCGATCTGCTTCTGACCATCGAGGCCATGAAGATGGAGACCGCGATCCACGCCGACCGCGCCGGGACGGTGGCAAGCGTGGCCGTAAGCGCCGGGCAGCAGGTGGATGCCAAGGATCTGCTGTTGGAATATGGGGCCTGAGCGAAAGCCAAAACCGACCCCGATCAAATTGCTCCGTAGTCGCTTTCCCGGGACAGTGTCGCACCGCCAGCACGCGACGCTTACGATGACGCCTGTTTAGACGTTTTTTTTGCACCCCACTTGCGCGTCAATCGTCATAATAATCTCTGGTCTGGTGAGGCCCATCATACGGAGAGAGCCAAGTTGACACTTTCGAACCATTTCGTCGGCGGCGCGGGCTATGCTCCCCTGACGGAGGCGACCATTCGATCGTTTCTGAGCGAGCTGCCTTCAGTACGCGCCATTCTTGGCGGTGCGCTGGAAGGGTGGAGCGTGCGCGAGGTTGGCGATGGCAATCTCAATCTGGTCTTCATCGTCAAGGGGCCGGCGGGCGGGGTGTGCGTCAAGCAGGCGTTGCCCTATGTCCGACTGGTCGGCGAGAGTTGGCCGTTGCCGCTGGATCGGGCCTACTTTGAGCACGAGGCCTTGCGCAGCCAGACTGCTGTCGTGCCGAAACTGGTGCCCAAGGTGCATCATTTCGATAAGCCTCGCGCCGCCATCGTGATGGAGCTGCTGGAGCCCCACATCATCCTGCGCAAGGGTATGATCCAGGCCATCCGCTATCCGAAAATCGCAACCGACATCGCGACATTCGCGGCGTACACGCTGTTTTCCACCTCCGATCTGGCGGTGTCTGCGCGCGCTAAGAAAGAGCGCATGGCCGAGTTCTGTCTGAATACGGAGCTTTGCAAGGTCACCGAGGATCTGGTGTTCACCGATCCCTACCGGATCGCCGAACTCAATCGCTGGACCTCGCCGCAGCTCGACGACGTAGCCGCCGCATTCCGGGCCGACGCGCAGCTGAAGATCGCGGTGCAGGAACTGAAATGGATGTTTCTGACGCGCGCAGAGGCCCTTCTGCATGGCGATCTGCACACCGGCTCAGTCATGGTGACAACGGACGATACGCGCGTGATCGATCCGGAATTCGCCTTCTACGGACCGATGGGCTTTGACCTTGGCGCCGTCATCGCCAACCTCCTGCTGAGCTACTTTTCCCAGGATGGCCACGCGGCGGCGGAAGGGGAGCGGGCGGATTATCAAGCCTGGATCCTCGACGCCATGGAGACGTTCTGGGCCACCTTCGAGGCGGGCTTCCTTGGGCTGTGGCGCAACGACGCCAATGGCGATGCGTTCCCGCCATCGCTGTTCGCCGATCCGGCCGGCGCCGAAGCACTGGAAGCATTCCGTCTAAAGACAATGGCGCGACTGTTTCAGGACGCCGTCGGTTTCGCAGGAGCCAAGATGGCGCGGCGCATTCTCGGCCTTGCCCATGTCGAGGATTTGGAGAGCATCAAGGATGTGGATCGCCGCGCGGCCTGTGAACGCCGCGCCCTGCGGCTGGCGCGCATCCTGATGGTCTCGCGCAACCAGATTGCCTCGATCGGCGAGGTGCGCCGTTTGGCGAACAGCGTTAGGGCTGAATGAGCGATTGTTCAGCAAGTGATTGACAGCGGCGATTGAGCTGGCCGATCCTGCTGTCGCACGTTGGGGCAAAAAGTGTGAAGACCGGGATCAACCGGACTCGTCTTTGAGGAAACGATAAGCCGCCGCGACCACCAGTCTCGGGGCAAAACCCAAGGAGCCGCTATGTCTGACGCCAAGGAAAAATTCGCCCAGTCCCGCCGCGACTTCATGCTGAGCGCGAGCGCGCTCGGCATGGCCGGCGCCTATCTGGCCGCCGCCGGTTTCGATCCCGCGATCGCCGACGAACTGAAGAGTTCGGACAAGTCGTTGAAAGCCGCGTTCTCGAACGCCGGCTTGCAGGCGACTTGGTGCGCCCAGGGCAAGCAGGCGGCAGAAGCCTGGGGCAAGCTGATGAACGTTGAGGTGACCTGGTTCGATGGTCAGCTCGACGCCGTCAAGCAGCGCGCCGCCATCGACAACATGGCCTCGCAGAAGTGGGACTTCGTCGCCATCCAGGCTTTTGGCATCGGCACGCTGGTCGATCCGGTGCAAAAGATGATCGACGCCGGCATCCCGGTCATCCAGCTGGATACGATGATCGCTCCTCCTGAGAAGATTAACATCCACACCTTCCTGGCGCCGGACAACATCGCCATGGGCTCGGCCGTCGCACAGCAGGTCGCCGAAGCGATGGGCGGCGAAGGCCAGATCATCATGACCCAGGGCGCGCTTGGGCATTCGGGCGCCCAGGGCCGCGCCAAGGGCTTTGAGAAGGTGATGAAGAACTTTCCCAAGATCGAAGTGGTCAACAAGGACCCGGCCGATTGGGACGTCACCAAGGTCGCGCGCATCTGGGATACGATGCTGACAAAGTACCCGGACGTGAAGGCCGCCTTCTTCCACAATGACGACATGGCGCTGGCCGCCCGCAAAGTGATGGAGCAGAAGGGCAAGACCAACATCATCATCGGCGGCGTCGACGCCATGCCGCCGGCGCTGGAAGCTGTCATCGACGGCCGCATGCTGGCGACCGTGCGCAACCCCTCCTGCCGTATTCACGGCTGGGCCGTTGCGGCGGGCGTGGCCGCCATCATGTCGGGCGAAAAGAGCGGCACGGGCATCCCGAAGAACATCGTCACCGATGGTCCGGTCATCACCAAGGAAACCGCGCCTGGCATCGCCTGGATGCAGCGGCATTTCTTGATTTAGGCGGTCAACTATCGGCTCGGGCCTTTTTTCCTTCTCCCCCTCCTTCAAGGGGAGAAGGTGGCCCCCGAGCGAAAGCGAGGAGACAGGGCCGGATGAGGGGCAGCCACTTGCTCCGCTCCCGGTTGATACGGGTGCGGAGCCAGTCACTGCCCCTCACCGACCGCGTAGCTCTTGCCTCCCAAGAGGTCGGCTGCGAGACGCGGTCTCCTCTCCCCCTAAGCAGGGGGAGAGGGAAAAAGAGTGCGGTCGCAACTGTGTAAGAGACGATGCGGCTTATCGGGACGCCGCGATGATGTGAGCAAGAAGAATGACAGAGAACACGAGGCGTCCCCGGTCATGAGCATCGCGGACGAAAACAGCAAGGACGCCACACCGCCTCTTCTGGAATTGAAAGCCGCATCCAAAAGCTTTGGCGGCGTCGCGGCTCTGCGCGATGTTGACTTCACGCTATTGCCCGGCGAGATCCACGGCCTGATCGGCGAAAACGGCGCGGGCAAATCCACGCTGATGAAGATCATCGCCGGCGTGCATCACGATTTCGAGGGTAAAATGCTGCTGGAGGGGCGGGATATCCGCTTCCGCTCCCCGCACGATTCTCTGGCCGCCGGCATCGGCATGGTGCACCAGGAATTGTCGGTCGTGCCAGACCTGACGGTGGCTGAGAATGTGTTTCTGGGGACGCAGCCCACCACAAGAATGGGCGTCATCGACTACGCCCGCATGGCCCGCGAGGCACGGACGCAAATCGCCAGCCTCGGCCTGGACGTCGATCCGCAGACGCGCATGGGATCGCTCCCGGTCGGCATCCAGCAGCTGATCGAACTCAGCCGCGTGCTGTTTTCCGGCGCCCGCATCATCATTCTCGACGAGCCCACCTCGGCGCTGTCGCCGCCCGAAGTCGAACGGCTGTTCAAGGCCTTGCGCAAACTGCGCGCAGAAGGCCGTAGCCTGATCTTCATCTCGCACTTCCTGGAGGATGTGCTGGAAATTTCTGATCGCGTCACGATCTTCCGCAATGGCAAGCGCGTCGCGACCACCACGGCCGCAGCGACCACCAAGGACGCGCTGATTTCGCAGATGATCGGCAAGGGCGCCGATGAGCTGGCGGCAGGCGAATCGGCTGAGCTGACGCGCACCAGCAGGCCGGTGGTGCTGGCCGCGACCGGCGTTTCGCAAGGCGGGATCGTCAAGGATCTCACCATGGACGCGCGCTCGGGAGAAATCCTGGGCGTCTACGGCTTCATGGGGTGTGGGCAGATCGAACTCGCTCGGATTCTGTTCGGCAAGCTGCCATTGGACGCCGGCAACGTGACGCTGGACGGCAAACCGTTCCCCCTGTCCAATACCGCGACGGCCGCCAAAGCCGGCATCGCCTATGTGCCCGAGAACCGGCGCATGATGCTGTTCCGGACTGAGCCGATGTACAAAAATGTGTCAATCGCCATTCTGGATCGCATCCATCGCACTTTCTTGAAACCCGACGCCGAGCGCGAGATCGCGCGCGAGCGCATCGCCGACCTGCAGATCCGTCCGCCCAATGCCGAAATGCTGGTCGGCAATCTCTCGGGCGGCAATCAGCAGAAGGTGGCGCTGGCCAAGTGGCTGACGCACAAGCCCAAGGTGCTGATCCTGAGCGAGCCGACGCGCGGCATGGATGTCGGCGCCAAGCAGGATGTCATCCGTATTTTGAAAGCCCTGCGCGACCAGGGCGTCGCCGTCATCGTGCTTTCGACCGAGCCCGAAACGATCCTGACCCTGGCCGACCGCATCATCGTCATGAAGCGCGGCCGCGTGGTGAAGAGTTTTGTCGAAGGCCGGGTCGACAAGGCCGATCTTCTGGCGGCGGCGTGACGATGGGCAATGGGCGTTAGGCGTTAGGTGAGGATGAGCATCCTAAGGCCCACCGCCCAATGCCCCACTTTGAAAGACAGACATGACTGACACCACCAAGCCCAGCCCAAAACCCCGCGATCTGGGCTACCTGCTGCGCAGCCAGCTGCGCAACATCGCGCCGCTCGTGACCTTGATCGCGCTGGTGTTGTTTTTCAGCCTGGCCAGCAAATCCTTCGCCACCCTCGACAACGCCACCAACATTCTTGGCCAGGTGTCGCTGACCGCCATCATCGCGGTGGGCCTCACCTTCGTCATTCTCACCGGCGAGATCGACCTCTCGGTCGCCGCCATCGCCAACGCCATCGGCATTGTCGTGGCCTTCTTCACGCTGCAGCCGGACTACGCCAACATCCAGAACGTGCCGGTGTGGGGACCGATTGCGGTGGTGTTTGCGCTGCTCGCCTGCCTCGCGTTGGGCCTCATTACAGCCATCGGGGTGACGCGGATCGGCATCCCGTCCTTCATCATGACCCTGGCGGTGATGCAGATCGCGGCCGGCGTTTCGGCGCTGCTGGTGCGCGGCCAGATCGCCTACAACTTTCCCGACCTGATCCAGGTGCTCGGCTCGGGCAAGTTCATGGGCGTGCGTTGGCTCATTGTCTTTGCGATGCTTGTGCTGCTGGTCGCCCATCTCGTTCTGACGTACACGCGCTTTGGCCGTTACGTCTACATGACCGGCGGCAACCGCGACGCCGCCGAATATTCCGGCGTGAACGTTAAATTCATCATCGGCTCGGTGATGGTCATCTCGGCCATGCTGAGCGGGGTCGCCGGCATGCTGGGCGTCGCCTATTTCGGCTCGGCGCAGCAGAACCAGTTCGATACCTTCCTGCTCGACGCCATCGCGGCCGTGGTGGTCGGCGGCACCAGCCTGTTCGGCGGGCGCGGCGGGATCGGCAACACCGTGGTCGGACTGCTGGTGCTGGGCGTGCTCAACAACGGCCTCGATCACGTCAACATCGACAGTTTTCTGAAGATCCTGATCCGCGGTCTGATTTTGCTCATTGCCCTGATCATCAACGTCTACGCGCAGCGCATGCGCGACGCCAGCGCGGCGACGGAATGACCTCATACCAACCTGCATTGATCTTGCCCCATCGTCTCTTGTGGGATCGGAAGCCAGTTTTGTAGGGGCGCACAGTAGTGCGCCCGGCGTACCGCGTCCGACAGACCATCGGCATTGCGCACCGGGCGCGCTGCTGCGCGCCCCTACCAATCATCGATGAGTCAACATCAATGATGTTTGGTATCAGGGGGGCGCCGCCGACGCGCAAATTCCGCTTGACCAGTTTAGTTTTTTGCAATTTACTAAACAAAATTACTAAACACCAGCTTGGCGCGTCAGATCGTTGCGTGGGGCTGCATAAGGGATCGGCGACCGCATCTTGCGGCGACTGATGTGCGGCGTTCCGGCCTCGGCTGGAGCGACCGTTTGACCCCCATGGGAGGAGACACGATGAGGACTCTTGTGAAGTCCGCGCTGGCATTGGGCCTCGCGGGTGCGCTTTGGACTGGCGGTCTGGCGACTGCTTCGGCCAAGGACTTGACGCTCTGCTGGGCCGCCTGGGACCCGGCGAACGCGCTGGTCGAACTCTCGAAGGACTTCGAGAAACAGGCCGGACTCAAGATGAAGTTCGAATTCACGCCGTGGCCGAACTTTACCGATCGCATTCTCAACGAACTGAATTCGGGCGGAAAGCTCTGTGATCTGCTGATCGGCGACAGCCAGTGGATCGGCGGCTCGGCCGAGAACAAGCAATACGTCAAGCTCAATGATTTCTTCGACAAAGAAGGAATCAAGATGAGCGATTTCGCTCCCGCCACCGTGTACGCCTATTCGACCTGGCCCAAGGGTACGGCGAATTACTGGGCGCTGCCGGCCATGGGCGACGCCAACGGCTGGTTCTACCGAAAAGACTGGTTCGCTAAACCCGAGCTACAGGCTGAATACAAGAAGAAATACAACCGCGACCTCGACGTTCCGAAAACCTGGACGGAAATGAAGGACATTGCGGAATTCTTCCAGGGCCGCGAAGTCGACGGCAAGAAGGTCTATGGCGCCGCCATCTTCACCGAGCGCGGCTCCGAAGGCATCACCATGGGCGCAACCTCAGCGCTCTATCCGTTTGGCTTCAAGTACGAAAAGACGCCCGGCAAGTATGACATGGAGGGCGCCGTCAATTCGCCCGACGCCGTCGCCGGACTCGAATTTTACAAGGCGCTCTACAAATGCTGTACACCTCCGGGGTACACGAACAGCTACATGGGCGAAGGCCTCGATGCGTTCAAGTCTGGCCAGGTCGCCATGATGATGAACTGGTTCGCCTTCATGCCGGGCATGGCCAAGGATGAGAAGGTCGGCAAAGTCACCGGCTTCTTCGTCAACCCGGGCCAGAAGATGGCCGGCTCAACGCTGGGTGGACAAGGCATCTCGGTGGTCGCCAACTCCGACAACAAGGAGCAGGCGCTGCAGTACATCAAGTGGTTCGCCACGCCTGAGGTGCAGAAGAAGTGGTGGTCGCTGGGCGGCTATGCCTGCCACAACGCCGTGTTGAACGATCCCGGCTTCAAGGCCTCGCAGCCGTTCGCGCCACAGTTCCTGGAAGCCATGGCCGGCGTGCAGGATTTTTGGCAGGAGCCGGCCTACGCCACGCTGCTGCAGGCCATGCAGAAGCGCCTGCACGACTATGTGGTCGCCGACAAGGGCACCGCCAAGGAAGCGCTTGATGCCTTGATCGTGGATTGGACCGCGACCTTCAAGGAAGAAGGCAAGCTGTAAACGGACGGTGTCAGGACCTTACGTCTTCGTAAGTGCCTGACACCCAGTATGCTTCTGCCGTTGATGCGCGGCATAGACGATGGTCTGGCCAGTAACTGGGTGTCAGGCACTTGTGAAGAACAAGTTCCTGACACCGCTCGCCCCCAACGAATTTGACCCACCATGTCTGACACCACCCTATCAACTGCCGGGCGCATGGCCGCCGCGACCCCTGAGCCGGTGGCGCGTGTGGTGCGCGGCCTGTCGGACCGGGTCATCGCCTGGCTGTTTATCGCGCCGACCATCGTGCTGTTGCTGGCGATCAACATCTTCCCGTTGATCTGGACCATCTATCTGTCGTTCACGAACTATCGTGCCAACCGTCCGAATGCGCCGGTTCTGAACGTCGGGATCGAGCACTACCGCTCTATTCTCTCCAATCCCGATATCTGGGCGGCCATGCAGGCGACGGCGCATTTTGTTGTGTGGACCATCATCCTGCAGACGCTGATCGGTTTCGCGCTGGCCTATCTCATTGACCGGAAGTTCCGTGGGCACGCGTTTTGGACCACGGTCATCCTGATACCGATGATGTTGTCGCCAGCCGTGGTCGGCAACTTCTGGAAGTTCCTGTATCAACCGCAGATCGGGCTCTTCAATTACATCGTCTCGTTCTTCACGGGATGGGAACCCTCGTCCTTCGAGATGCTGGGATCGGTGCAGAACGCGCCCTGGGCCATCATCATCGTCGATACCTGGATGTGGACGCCCTATGTGATGCTGATCTGTCTCGCCGGACTGCGCTCCATCCCCGACTACATCTATGAGGCCGCCGAAGTAGATCGCGCCTCGCCCGTGCGGCAGTTCTTCACCATCACCCTGCCGATGGCGCTCCCCTTCATCATGCTGGCGGTGCTGTTCCGCGGCATCGAGAATTTTAAGATGTTCGACATGGTCAACCTGTTGACCGGCGGCGGACCAGGCTCGATCACCGAGCTAGCTTCCATCACGCTGAAGCGCGAAGCCTTTGAGAAATGGCGTACAGGTTATTCGTCCGCCTTCGCCATAATCCTGTTCGTCGCCGTGTTCGGCCTCGCCAACATCTATGTCAAAGCGCTCAACCAGGTGAAGAACCGATGAGCACGAGCACCGCCCATTCGGTCGTCGCGCCCAGCCGCACCGCCAAGTGGGTCGCGGGCACGCTGGTTATCGCCTATGCGATTATCACCATGATCCCGCTATTCTGGATTTTCGCGACCGGCCTGAAGACGCCGCCGGATTCGATTTCCTATCCGCCAAAAGTGATGTTCCAGCCCACGCTGGAAGGTTACTGCAATCTCTTCACCACGCGCACCCGTCAGACCAAGGAGTATATCGAGACGCTTGGCCCGGCCACGGACATTTGCGATCAGATCACGCGCGACCGCGACATGGTCATCGCCGGCCAGTCGAACTATTGGCCGCGCTTCATCAATTCCATCATCATCGCCTTCGGCTCGACGTTTGCCGCCGTGGTGCTCGGAACGCTTTCGGCCTACGGTTTTTCGCGCTTCAATGTGCCGCTCAAGGACGATCTGCTCTTCTTCATCCTCTCGACGCGCATGATGCCGCCCATCGCCGTCGCCATCCCGATCTTCCTGATGTACCGGCAGCTTGGCCTCAGCGACACCATGCTCGGCATGATCCTGCTCTATACGGCCGTGAACGTCTCATTGGCGGTGTGGCTGCTGAAAGGGTTCATGGACGAAATCCCGCGCGAGTACGAAGACGCGGCCATGATCGATGGTTACACGCGGCTGCAGGCCTTCCGCAAAGTCGTGCTGCCACAGGCCATCACCGGCATCGCCGCCACGGCCATCTTCTGCCTGATCTTTGCCTGGAACGAATACGCCTTCGCCGTGCTGCTCACCTCGGGCACCGCGCAGACCGCCCCGCCCTTCATCCCCACCATCATCGGCGAGGGCGGCATGGACTGGCCGGCGGTCGGCGGCGGCACCACCTTGTTCCTGATCCCGATCCTGGTTTTCACAGTGCTGATGCGCAAACACCTCCTGCGCGGCATTACCTTCGGTGCGGTGCGCAAATGAGCGATCCCAATCTCTTTCAGCCACCCGAGAAACGTGGGATCGTGTCGGACTTCCTCCGTCTACGCCGTGGTCCCTGGGAGAATCTGGCCACTCTGTTGATTGCGCTCGGCGTGTTCATGCTGATGCAGCCGTTCTTTTTGTCGCTCTATTCCTATTCCTTCATCACGACCCTCGCGGGCACGGCGTTGTTCGTGATCTGCTCGAAATTCCCGGAGTAGCCATGGCAGAAATCCGGGTTGAAAATCTGCACAAGTCCTTTGGCGATTTCATCGCCGTCAAGGACTCGTCGTTCACCATCAAGGACGGATCATTCTTCTGCCTGCTCGGCCCGTCGGGCTGCGGCAAGACCACGACGCTGCGCATGATCGCGGGGCTGGAGCTGCCCACGTCAGGACGCATACTGCTCGACAATGAGGACGTGGCCTTCAAGCGCGCGTCCGAGCGCGACATCGCCTTCGTGTTCCAGTTGTTCGCGCTCTACCCGCATATGAACGTGCGCAAGAACATTGCCTATCCGCTGGCCTGCCAAGGTGTTTCGCGTTCGGAAATTAAGACGCGTGTCGAGGAAACGGCAAGGCTACTGCGCATCGATCATCTGCTGGATAGCCCGGTCTCGCGGCTGGCCGGTGGCGACCGCCAGCGCGTTGCGCTCGGGCGCGCGATTGTGCGGCGTCCAAAGGCGTTCCTGATGGACGAGCCGCTCGGCACGTTGGACTCAGAGTTCCGCCACCTGATGTGTCAGGAGCTGCGCCAGCTGCACGACCGCATCGGCGCAACCACCGTGTACGTTACACACGACCAGATCGAGGCCATGTCGATGGCCGATACCATCGCCGTCATGAACCAGGGATTGGTTGAACAACTCGGCGCGCCGCAGGAAATCTATGATCGGCCCGCGACCATGTTTGTCGCTGACTTCATAGGCTCACCGGCCATGAATTTTGTGCCGTTCCGTGGCAGCCTCGCGCCCAACCAGGCGGCCATCTCGATCAACGGCGCGAGTATCGCTGTTCCAGCCGCCCGCCAATCCATCGCCGAGACCGATCTGGTGCTCGGCGTGCGTCCCGAGCATGTGCGCTTCGACGACGCCTCGAAACTGCGCGCCGAAGTGTTTGGGGCGGAATATCTTGGTACAACCCAAATCGTGACGCTGAAAACGCCCGAGGGCCGGCTCAAGGCGCGGCTGCCTGCAGACACCCGCGTAAAAGCCGGCGAGCAGGTCGGCCTGGCCTTCGCCCCCGAACGCCTCAGCGTGTTCGTCAAATCCAGCGGCCGCGCCGTACCGTCTGCGCTGCATGAGGGCGCGATCGGCGCACGGGTGTCCCATGGCTGAAGTTGCGCTGAAGTCCGTCACCAAGCGCTTTGGCGCCACCACGGCCGTGTCGGGGCTGGACATGACCATCGCCGACGGCGAGTTCATCGTGTTGCTCGGCCCCACCGGGGCGGGCAAGACAACCACTTTACGCGTGGTTGCCGGCCTCGAGAAAATCGATGCCGGCAAAGTCTGGATCGGCGGCAGGGATGTCACCGCCATTGAGCCGGCCGGACGCGACGTGGCCTTCGTGTTCCAGCAGTACTCGCTCTATCCGCACCTGACGGTGTTCGAAAACCTCGCCTTTCCCTTGCGTTCGCCGGCGCGGAAAATGGCCGAGCCGGACATCGAGCGGCGCGTGACCGAAATCGCCGAGATGCTGCGCATCGGCAAAAAACTCAAGAACAAAGCCACGCAATTGTCCGGCGGCGAGATGCAACGCGTCGCCATCGGCCGCGCCCTGGTGCGCCGTCCCGCGATCTACCTGATGGACGAGCCGCTCTCCTCGCTCGACGCCAAACTGCGTGGCGACATGCGCGTGGAATTGAAGCGCATACAGCAGGATCTCGGGGCCACGCTGCTGTATGTGACGCATGACCAGATCGAGGCCATGACCATGGCCAACCGCGTCGGCGTGCTGGATCGCGGCAGCCTGGTGCAGTTGGGCAGCCCGCGCGAGATCTACGAAGATCCGTCGACAGTCTATGTGGCGACGCGCCTGGGCCAGCCGCAGATCAATCTGCTGCCGACGGGACTGATCCCGGATGGCGGCAGCCCGCAGGCGGCCATGACGCTCGGCGCGCGTACGGAGCATATGCGCATCTCAAAGGCCGCCAACGGGTCCGCGCTTGGAAAAGTCGAATGGATCGAGCACCTGGGCGACCAGAGCCATCTGCATATTCGCATTGGGGATAGGCGCATCACCTCGCTGGTGGCGGCCGATGCAGCGTATGCGGCGGGTGATGGCGTCGACGTAGCGCTGACCAACGCACTCTATTTCGACGCGGCCGGCAACCGCGTGCGGCGATGACGAAAACAGGAGGCCTTGATGACGCATTTCGTCAATGACATCGGTCAGGTGATCTCGGAATCCATCGACGGATACTTGCGCGTCTCGGGCGGCGGGCTGCTGGCGCGGCTGACCAGTTCGACGGGCGCCAAGATCGTCGTGCGCCAGGGCATCGACGCCAACAAGGTCAGCCTCATCTCGGGCGGCGGATCGGGCCATGAGCCCGCGCACGTCGGCTTTGTCGGACAGGGCATGCTGACGGCGGCGGTGTGCGGAGAAATCTTCGCCTCGCCCTCGGTCGAGGCTGTGCTGACCGCCATCCGCCACGTCACCGGTCCAGCCGGATGCCTGCTGATCGTTAAGAACTATGCCGGCGACCGGCTGAACTTCGGCCTCGCCGCCGAAAAGGCGCGTGCTGAGGGGCTGCATGTCGAGATGGTGATCGTCGGCGACGACATCGCTATCGAGAATGCGCAGCGGCCGCGCGGCGTGGCGGGCACGCTGTTCGTGCACAAGGTTGCGGGGTATGCGGCTGAGCGCTGGCTGGGGCTCGCTGCGGTCAAGGCTGCGGCGGAGAAGGCAGCGGCCTCCGTGCAGTCCATCGGCATCGCCACCACGGTCTGCACCATTCCGGGCCGGGCCACCCACGACCGGCTGCCCGATGGCATGGCGGAGTTGGGGCTGGGCATTCACGGCGAGCCGGGCATCGAGCGCATCTTGCTTCCAAGCGCCAACGAGGCCGCGCGCTTGATGACCGCCAAGTTTGGCGCTGGCCCGCACACGTCAGCAGGGTACGCCATGATCATTAATAACCTTGGCGGCGTACCGGCGATTGAAATGTCGCTGCTGGCCAACGCCATTCTGGACACCGAGATCGGGCGCAAGACCCAATATGTCATCGGGCCGGCCCCGCTCATGACGGCGCTGGATATGCGCGGCTTCTCGATCTCCATTCTGGGTCTTGACGGCGACCTTACCGATGCGCTGCTGGCCCCGACCACCGCGCCAGCGTGGCCTGGCGTAAAAGCGATTGCGCCGATCTGGCGCGTCGCAGCGAACGATAGGCCGCAGGCTGCCGGTTACGCCGCGTCGCAAAGGCCCGAAACGCGGCGCGCCGTCGAAGGCGTTGCGAAAGCGATCATCGGCGCCGAGGCCGAATTGAACCTGCTGGACGCCAAGGTCGGCGACGGCGACACCGGCACCACCATGGCGGGCGCGGCGCGCAATGTGCTGGGCGCCATCGATACGCTGCCTTTTGCCGACAACGCGCAACTGTGCGGCGCGCTCGCCGATACGTTCGCCAAGAGCATGGGCGGATCGAGCGGCGTGCTGCTGTCGATCCTCAGCGCCGCCACCGGCCACGCACTCGCCGCCGGTTCGCCCTGGCCCGTTGCGCTCGCCGCGGGGCTGGACCGCATGGAATACTATGGTGGCGCCCGCGAAGGCGACCGGACCATGCTGGACGCCTTGCGTCCCGCCGTGCGCGCACTGGCCGACGGCAAAGGCCTGAGCGGCGCGGCGGCTGCCGCAGGGGACGGGGCCGCCAAGACCGCCACCATGACCTCGGCGCGCGCGGGGCGTTCCAGCTACCTCGCCGCGCGCGATCTTGAGGGTGTTCCGGACCCGGGGGCCGTTGCAATGGCCAAGGCGTTTCGCGCTCTTGTGGAGACGGGCTAGGCTATGCACCTTGACGAAACCCTCATCCGCAGGCTGGTCATCACCGCAGCGAACCGCGTCGTGGCGCATACGGAGGAATTGACGGCGCTGGATCAGGCGATTGGCGATGGCGATCATGGCCTCAACATGAAGCGCGGGTTTGAGGCGGTTCTGGGGGATATCGAGAAGATCGCTGTTTTGCCAATGCCTCAGGCCTTGCAGGCCGTAGGAACCAAACTGGTGATGACCGTAGGCGGAGCATCTGGGCCGCTGTATGGCACGCTATTCCTGGCGTTTGGCAAAGCCATGCCACCAAATCCATCGCGCGCCGAGGCAATCCAGGCCTTCGCCAGCGCCATCGCCGCCGTGCAGGCGCGCGGAAAATCTGAACCCGGACAGAAGACCATGCTGGACGTGCTTGCCCCGGTGCAGGCCGCGCTCGCTGAGGGCCGCCCCGCTCGCACGGCCGCCGCCGAGGCCGCCGCCGCAACCATCCCGATGCGCGCGCTGCGGGGCCGCGCCTCGTTTCTCGGCGATAGGTCCATCGGCCACATGGACCCCGGCGCGCGCTCCAGCCAGGTGATCGTCGACGCCATTCTCGATGTGCTGGAGGGAGCGACGTGAGCAACGTCGGCATCGTCATCGTCTCGCACTCGGCCAAGGTCGCCGAAGGCGCCGCCGACATGGTGCGCCAAATGGTGGGCACGGAGGTTCCGCTCGCCTTCTGCGGCGGCAACCCCGCCGGCGGGCTTGGCACCAGCGTTGAGGCCATCATGGCGGCTATTCATAAGGCGTGGTCGGACAAAGGCGTGGCTATCCTGGTCGATCTGGGCGGCGCCGAAACCAACAGCGAGATGGCGATCGACATGATGCCGGCGGATCGTCAGCGTAAGATCGTGGTCTGCAACGCGCCGATCATCGAGGGCTCGGTGATGGCGGCAACCGAGGCGTCGGGCGGCGCCTCGCTGGAAGACGTGCGCCGCGTCGCCGAGGAGCTGTCGCCGGTCTAGGCCGGTGCGAACCACCATGATCAGGCCTGACCGACCGAATGAGACAGGGAGCCGCCATGACATCGCGCAAGGCCGAGGCCTCGGTGCTGATGACCAATCCCAGCGGATTGCATGCGCGCCCGGCCGTGCGATTGACCAAGCTCGCCAAGACCTTTCGGGCGCGGGTGCAGATCCGCGCGGCGGGGCGGCCCGAGTGGGTCGACGCCAAGAGCATCGTCCAGGTCATGGCCCTGAAGACGCCGGGCAACACGCTGCTCTCGATCAAGGCCGAGGGCGATGATGCCGAAACCGCCGTCGCCACGCTTGTCGCGCTCATCGAACGACGGTTCGATGACGCCGGCGACGACGCTGCCTGAGGTTGTGGCGACCGGCCGTCCGGCATCGCCCGGCTTCGCCCTGGGCCCGGTACATTGGCTGGCGGCGCCAGCGACCTCGGATCGACTGCCAGGCCGGCCCGCACAGGAACGTGCCGCGCTGGACAGGGCGATCCTTGAGGCCATCGCCGAGATCGACGCCCTGGCCGCCAAGTCCAAAGGCGCCGGGGCCGATGTGCTGGAATTCCAGTCCGCCGTTCTCGCCGATGGCGCGCTTCGGGCGCCAGCCCTTGAGCGCATCAGTGGCGGCCAATCTGCGCTCGCAGCCTGGAGCCAGGCGCTCACCGAACATATGGCGGACTATCAGTCATCGGACGACGAGCATTTTCGCGCCCGCGCTACCGATCTCGCCGACCTGCGCGA
Organism: Hyphomicrobiaceae bacterium; assembly: GCA_031393505.1. Classification (GTDB taxonomy): domain Bacteria; phylum Pseudomonadota; class Alphaproteobacteria; order Rhizobiales; family Hyphomicrobiaceae; genus JANYHF01. The sequence goes on from JANMVX010000336.1 coordinate 19,984, forward strand.
CCGGGTGTTGCGACGGCTGTGCGGGCAGAGCGCGCCGCCTACGCTGCCGCCGGGCGCGATCATCGCGGCGGACGACCTGACGCCGAGCCAGTTCCTGGAGGCCGACTGGAGCCAGGGTGGCGCCATTGTACTCGCTGCCGGCAGCGCTTCCAGCCACGTCGCGATGCTGGCGCGCAGCCTTGGCGTGCCCATGGTGGTGGACCTGGGGCGGCAACCGTTCGAGCGCCATTCAGCCGCGCTTGTGGTCGGTGCGCGTGGTCGCGTCGTGCTCAGTCCTGGCGAGCGCGAACGGGCGGCATTTCTGCGTGACCAGACCGCCGCCGGCCGTCAGCGTGCGGACGAGCAGGCGGCGCTGTCGCGGCCAGCGGCGACGCGCGACGGCGTCGTCCTTACGATCCTGATCAACATCGCCGGCCCGCAGGACCTGAAGACGATCGATGCGGCGAGTTGCGACGGCATCGGCTTGTTCCGTACCGAGCTGATGTTCCGTGACGGCGAGCCGCTTCCCGATGAAGAGCAGCACTACCGGGCCTACGCTGCGTGCCTGGCGTGGGCTGGCGGCAAACCCGTTACGATCCGTACGCTGGATATCGGCGGCGACAAACCGATCCGTGGGCTGACACAGGCCGGAGAGAGCAATCCGTTCTTGGGCACGCGCGGCATCCGCCTGATGCTGGCGCGGCCTGACGTATTCAGGGTGCAGCTGCGCGCGCTCGCCCGCGCCGCCGTCCATGGCGACCTCAAAGTCATGCTGCCGATGGTGACGCTGCCCGCGGAGCTGACGGCGGCGGGCGGGCTGTTCGACCAGGCCGTGCGGGACCTGACGCGCGAAAACATCGCCTGCCGCCGCCCGCCGCTCGGCATCATGATCGAGGTGCCGGCCGCCGCTATCATGGCCGCGCGCTTCACCGAGGCCGCGTTCTTCTCCATCGGCTCCAATGACCTCACGCAGTACGTCATGGCCGCCAGCCGCGATACGCCGGCCGTCGCCAGTTTCAACGAGGGCGCGCCCGAGGCCGTGCTGCACCTGATGGCGTCAACCGTCGCCAGCGCGCGCGCGCTCGGCATCGACGTCTCGCTGTGCGGCGATCTTGCCGGCAACAGCACTGCGCTGCGTGCGCTGTTGAAGACCGGCCTCAGATCGTTTTCGGTCTCCGCCGCCGCGCTTGGCCATGTCAAGCACGCCTTGGCCGGCTTGACACTTGGAGGCCCGGATGGCCAAAGCTGACGCCGCCGCCGCGACGCTCACGGACAATCCCGTGGCGGACTATAAACTCATCCTGGCCGAAGTGCTGGAGCGCAGACCCTCGGGCACGCGTGGACGGCTGGCCTCGGCGCTGGGAAAGAATCGCAGCTTTGTCAGCCATATCACCAGCGGAGCCTACGCCACACCGATCCCGGCCGGGCATATCGAAGTGATCTTCGAGGTCTGCCATTTCTCCGCCGACGAGCGCCAGCGCTTCCTGGCCGCCTACGCCCGCGCCCATCCGCGCCGTCCTGTGCTGCTGGCCGAAACACACCGTCTCAAGTCGCACACTTTCCAGTTGCCCGATCTGGGCGATGCGGCGCGCAACGAGAAGCTGCATGCGCTGGTGAGCGATTTCATGCTGAAGCTTGCCGACCTTCTGACCGACCATTGACGAGACCGCACGACACCGGACGCAACGGGACGCAACGCCATGAAGAAGCTGATCAACAGCCCCGACACGGTCCTGGCCGAGAGCCTGGACGGCTTTGCGGCGGCGCATGGCGATCTGGTGCGCCTGGGCGAGGGCCGCAAATTCGTGAGCCGCAAAGTCCTGGCCACCGGCAAAGTCGCGCTGATCTCGGGCGGCGGTTCGGGCCATGAACCGCTGCATGCGGGCTACGTCGGCCATGGCATGCTCGACGCCGCCTGCCCCGGCCAGGTCTTCACCGCGCCCACGCCCGACCAGATGCTGGCGGCCATTCAAGCCGTCGATGGCGGGGCCGGCGTGCTGCTGATCGTGAAGAACTACGCCGGGGACGTGATGAACTTCGAGATGGCGGCCGAGATGATCGGCGGCCCAGTCGCGCGCTTACTGACGGATGACGATGTGGCGGTCGGTGGCCCGTCGTTCGCCTCGGGCCGGCGCGGCGTGGCGGGCACCATGATCGTGGAAAAGATCGTCGGGGCGGCCGCCGAACAGGGCCTGGACCTTGCCGGTTGCCTGGCGCTCGGCCAGCGCGTCAACGCCGGCGCCCGGACTATGGGTGTGGCCCTGACCAGCGGCACGGTTCCGGCCGCCGGCGGACCCACCTTCACGCTTGGCCCGGACGAGATGGAAATCGGCGTCGGCATCCACGGCGAACCGGGGCGGCGGCGCTCCGCGTTGCAGCCGGCCAGGGCCATCGCCGACGAAATGGTGACGGCCATCGTCGGCGACCTCGGCGCGGCGGCCAAGGGGCCTTGCCTGATGCTGGTCAACGGTTTTGGCGGCACCCCAATGATGGAACTCTATGTCATGTACGACAACGCCCGCCGCATCGCCGAACGCCACGGCGTTACGATAGCGCGGTCGCTGGTGGGCAACTATGTGACGTCGCTCGATATGGCGGGCTGCTCGATCACCCTGTCGCGACTTGACGACGACCTCGCACGTCTCTGGGACGCGCCGGTGCACACAGCAGCCTTGCGATGGGGCATGTGACGGTTGCCTAAACCGGCGCGCTGTGATCGGTATGCCGGACATTCACAGTCGACGCCGCGGCCCGCTCGCCGATGCAAGCCGTAGGCGTCGCAACACCGCTCACCCAGGAGACGCTGATCGATGAGCCCGGCAGGTCAGGCCCCGAACCTCAAGAGCTATGATGTCGTGATCGTGGGCGGGGCGATGCTCGGCTCGTCGACGGCGTGGTTCCTGTCCAACAACCCGGATTTTACCGGCAAGGTGCTAGTGGTCGAGCGCGATCCGACCTACCAGTTCGCCGCCACCTCGCTCACCAACAGCTGCATCCGCCAGCAGTTCAGCGCCGAGATCAATGTGCGCATTTCGCAGTTTGGCGCTGACTTCGTGAAGAATTTCCAGACCTATATGGGCGGCGATCCGCGCGTGCCCAAGCCGGTGCTGCAAAGCTTTGGCTATATGTATATGGCCAACACGCAAGACTTCGCCGACACCTTGGCCGAGGCGCAAAAGGTCCAGGCCGCTTGCGGAGCGGGCACCAAGCACATGACGCGCGACGAAATCGCGGCGGCCTATCCCTTCTATTATCTCGACGACATTATCGCGGCCAATCACAACCGGATCGACGAAGGCTATTTCGACGGCGGCACGATTTTCGACTGGTGGAAGCGCTTGGCCAAGGAAAACGGCGTCGAGTATTGCGCCAACGAAGTCGTGGCGATGACGAAGAACGCCGCCGGAACGCGCGTCGAAAGCATCACGCTGCAGACCGGCGAGGTGGTGGCCTGCGGCACGGTGGTGAATGCGTCGGGTACGCGCGGGAGCGTGACGGCTCGCATGGCCGGCATCGACATCCCCATCGAGCCGCGCAAACGCTTCACCTATGTGTTCGACGCCGAACAGCGGCTTGACCGCGACCTGCCCCTCACCATCGATCCTACCGGCGTGCATGTCCGCACTGACGGCCGCTACTACATGGTGGGCTTCGTGCCCGAGGTCGATCCCGCTGTTGACGTCGACGATTTCGCCATGGACCACGCCGTTTGGCAGGACACGATCTGGCCCATTGTCGCGCACCGCATCCCGCAGTTCGAGGCCGTGAAAGTCATCAACGCCTGGGCCGGCCAGTGGGACTACAACACGCTGGATCAGAACGCGATCCTGGGGCCGCATACCCGGGTTGCGAATTTTCTGTTCGTCAACGGATTTTCCGGCCACGGCTTCCAGCAGTCCCCGGCCATGGGGCGCGGGCTGTCGGAGCTGATTACTTATGGCGGGTACCGGACGTTGGATCTCTTGCCCTTCGGGTTCGGGCGCATCGAGCGCAACGAACCGTTCATTGAAAAGGCCGTGATATGAAAAAGATCGTCCTCACCGGCGCCGCTGGCCGTCTCGGCTCTTACTTGCGCGAACCCCTGGCCAAGATGGCGGGCGCGTTCGTCTCCTCCGATATCGTCGACGTCGGCAAACTCTATCCCGGCGAGCGTTTTCAGCGCGCCGATCTCACCAGCCTCTCCGAGATGGAGAACCTGCTCGACGGCGCCCACACCGTCGTGCACTTCGGCGCCATCGTCGATGAGCGTGACTTCGACACGCTGCTTGGGCCGAATTTCATCGGCGCCTACAATGTCTGGGAGGCTGCGCACCGCAAAGGCGTCAAGCGCGTCGTCTATGCCAGCTCGATCCATGCCGTTGGCATGTACTCCAAAACCCAGGCCATCGGCGTGGATGTGCCGCACCGTCCCGACACCTTCTATGGCCTGGCCAAATGTTTCGCCGAGGATCTTGGCCGCATGTATTGGGAAAAGCGAGGCATCGAGAGCGTCTGTCTGCGCATCTGCTCCTGCGCCAAAGTCAACAACGCGCGCATGCTCGGCACCTGGCTCAGCTACGACGATCTCATCCAGCTGGTGCAGCGCTCCATCGACACGCCCGTGGTCGAGTTCACGATCGCCTATGGCGTGTCGAACAACGACCGTTCGCCCGTGGACAATGCGTCGGCCACGTTTCTCGGCTACCGGCCGAAGGACAACGCGGAGCAGTTCGCGGCCGAAGTCCTCGCTGCGGCGCCGCCGGCCGATCCGCAGGATGTTGGCCAGTCGCGCCACGGCGGACCCTTCGCATCTGTCAAGCTCGGCTTCAGCGGCGTCGCCGGCATGAATATTGTTGACGACAAAAAGCGAATCTGAACGTCCCGCGCCATCTGCTTCATCGGCGGCGCGGCCACCACCGGCGGCGTCGGAAAAGTGGTCGGCGCGGTGATCGGCGCTTTCATCATGGGCGTCATGAACAACGGCATGTCGATCCTGGGCGTCGGCATCGATTTGCAGCAGGTCATCAAGGGCTCGGTGCTGCTGCTGGCCGTGTCGCTGGATACGTATTACAAGAACAAGGCGGTGTGAGACTGGCGCGCAAACGCGCCAATTCGTTACCCGGAATTTAGCGCGTCTCTTCGCGCGGCAACTATCCTTCCCGTTGCGGTTGCACTCGTGCGGTGCCGACCATGCCTTTGTCGTGGCGCAATGACCCATGAGGCAGCACGATTTAGGATTTGAACTCCGCAACCCTGGGTTTAGCGCTTTGCGAATCGCTCGACCGAACCGGCGCTGCGAATTCGCGCCGCGGAGACAAAAGACCATTGCTTATCAGGGGCTCGAACGCCCATGTTGCATTGCAGCGCACGCGCGCTATGGAATTGGACTGAATAAAGGCGAATGAGGGGCCTCGCGCGACCATGCCGTTGAGCGACAGAATTCGAAACAGGCTGGTGGAGTTTGCCGCCGCAGTCGATGCGTCGAGCAAAATGGCGCGCGGTGAGAAGCCGGCAGGAAAGGCGCTTGGCGTGCGGATGGATGAGACGATACTTGATAAGCTGGTGCATTCGCTTGGCGTTGAACCGCAGCTCGCCACCCGCTCCGATTGGCTGACGGCGGTCAGTTTGGCGGTGCGCGACCAGGTCATCGACCGCTGGCTGGATTCGGGCCGCCTGGGTAAGCGCGATGGCGGCAAGCAGGTCTGCTATCTTTCGGCCGAGTTCCTGATCGGGCGGTTGCTGCGCGATGCGATCAGCAATCTGGGGCTGAGCAAGTCAGTCGAAGCCGCGCTAGCCAAACTCGGCGCGGCCGGCGATCTGCCCGCTTTGGCGGAGCTGGAGGCCGATCCCGCGCTGGGCAATGGCGGACTGGGGCGTTTGGCGGCCTGCTACATGGAGAGCATGGCGAGCCTGGGCATTCCGGCCTATGGCTATGGCATCCGCTACGACAATGGCCTGTTCAAGCAGCGCATCACCGACGGATCGCAGGTCGAGATACCGGACCGTTGGCTCGCCGGCGGCAGTCCGTGGGAAATTGAGCGTCGCGGCGTCAGCTTCAAGATCGGTTTTGGCGGCGCGGTGGAGGCGGCGGGCGGGCCAGCGAGCCATGCGGCCGCCGTCTGGCGACCGGCCGAGATCGTTTACGCGCAGGCCTACGACATGCCCGTGGTGGGCTGGCGCGGCAAGCGCGTGAACACGCTGCGTCTGTGGAGCGCGCGGGCGAAAGCGCCGCTGCGGCTGGATCAATTCAACGGTGGCGACCACGTCGGCGCCATGTACAACAAGACGCGGGCCGAAAGCATCAACCAGGTGCTGTACCCGTCGGACGCCACGGCTGCCGGGCAAGAGTTGCGCCTGCGGCAGGAGTATTTCTTCACCGCCGCTTCGGTGCAGGACCTGCTCGCGCGCCATGTCAGCACCTACAAAGATGTGCGCAATCTGGCCGAGAAAGCCTCGATCCAGCTCAACGATACGCATCCCTCCATCGCCGTTGCGGAATTGATGCGCCTACTGATGGACGAGCACAGCCTGTCGCAAGCTGAAGCCTGGGCCATCACCCAGAAAACCATTTCGTACACGAACCATACTCTGCTGCCGGAAGCGCTGGAGAGTTGGACTGTCCACCTTATGCAGACGCTGCTGCCGCGCCATATGCAGATCATCTACGCGCTCGACGAGTTGCTGGCCAACGAGGTCAAGGCGCTTCCCGGCGACAACCATGCGCTGGCGGCGTCCGTTGCCCTGGTGGACCGGCACGGCGATTGGCGCGTGCGCATGGGCAACTTGGCGTTCGCGGGATCGCACAAGGTCAACGGCGTGTCCCAGCTGCATACCGATCTTATGAAGACCTCCGTGTTCAAGGACATGGACAGGCTGTTTCCCGGGCGCATCGTCAACAAGACCAATGGGGTTACGCCGCGGCGCTGGCTGCAGGGCGTCAATCCAGATCTGACGGAGCTGATCACCAGCACCATCGGCGAAAAAGTGTTGGATGATCTTGGCGAGATTTCCAAACTCAAGCCGTTCGCAGATGACGCCGGGTTCCGGAAAAAGTTCATCGAGGTCAAGCGCGCCGACAAGGTGCGGCTGGCCAATTTGATCCGTGAGCGCCTTGACGTCCAGGTCGATCCGTCTGCGTTGTTCGACGTGCAGATCAAGCGCATCCACGAATACAAGCGCCAGCTGATGAACATCGTGCAGACGGTGGCGCTTTACAACGCCATGAAGGCCAAGCCGGAAGCGAACTGGGCCCCGCGGGTGAAGATTTTTGCTGGAAAAGCGGCGCCGAGCTACTTCATGGCCAAGCGCATCATCCATCTCATCAACGACGTGGCCACCACCGTGAATGCCGACGCTTCTTTGCGCGGCCGGCTGAAGGTGGCGTTTCTGCCCAACTACAATGTCAGCCTGGCGGAAGTGATCATTCCGGCTGCGGATCTATCCGAGCAGATCTCCACCGCGGGCATGGAAGCGTCCGGCACCGGCAACATGAAGTTCGCGCTGAACGGCGCCATCACCATCGGCACCCTGGATGGCGCCAATGTGGAAATGAGCGAGCACATCGGGCTGGCCAATATGATGATCTTCGGCTTGACCGCGGCCGAAGTGGAGGAGCACCGCAAGGCTGGCCTCAACCCGCGTGCGAAAATCGAGGCCTCGCCCTCGCTGAAGGGCGCGCTCGACGCCATCGGATCGGGCGTGTTCTCGGGCGGCGATCATGGCCGCTACCGCGAGATCGTCGAAAATTTGTATGCCCACGATTGGTTCATGGTCACGGCCGATTTCGACGCCTATGAAAAGGCGCAGGCGCGCGTCGACTCGATCTGGGCCGACCCGGCGCGCTGGGCCGCCATGGCCGTCCACAACACCGCCAGCATGGGCTGGTTCTCCTCCGACCGCGCCATACGCGAATACGCCAGAGACATCTGGAACGTTCCGGCATGACCCAGATGATCGCCAGACGGACGGCCTACTCTCCTCTCCCCCTGCTTAGGGGGAGAGGAGACCGCGTCCCCTGCGCGCAGGCGCAAAAGGAAAATGCGCAGCCGCCCTCTTTGGCGGCAAGAGCCACGCGGTCGGTGACGGGCAGCCGCTTGCTCCGTACCTGTCGCACCAAGGACGGAGCAAGCGGCGGCCCCTCACCTGTCGCTGATTCCTCAGCGCTAAGGCGCTTCGGGCGACATCCTCTCCCCCTAAAAAAAGGGGGAGAGGACAAGACATGCGAACTGACAGGACCACGCTTATGACATCGGCCGGACCAAAACTCAGCGACGCGGACGTGGCCTCGATCGTTGCGGGAACGCATGACGATCCGTTCGGCGCACTGGGCGTTCACGACGTGGGCGGAACGTTCGTGTTGCGCGCATTCGTGCCGGGGGCGACCGCTTTGCGCGCCGAGACGTTGGCGGGCGTAAAACTCGGCGACATCGCGCGCCGCAACGATGCCGGGTTTTTCGAGGCGCGGGTGGCCGTCACTGCGCGCCAGCCGCTGCGGTTGTTCGCAAGCAATAGCGGCGCATCCTGGGCGCTGATCGATCCCTATGCGTTCGGTCCCGTGCTCGGCCCGCTCGACGATTACTATGGCGCCGAAGGCACGCATCTCAGGCTCTACGACCGGCTGGGCGCGCATGTCATCGAGCACGAGGGCGTGAGGGGGACGCATTTCGCTGTGTGGGCGCCGAACGCCTCGCGTGTATCAGTGGTCGGCGATTTCAACATCTGGGACGGCCGCCGCCATGTCATGCGCAAGCGCATGGGCTCGGGGCTGAACGAGATTTTCGTGCCCGAACTCGGGACGGGTACGGCCTACAAGTTCGAGATCATCGGGGCCGACGGAAAGCTGCTGCCGCAGAAGGCCGATCCCTTCAGTTTTGGCGCCGAGCTCCGCCCCAAGACCGCTTCGGTCGTGACGCGCACGGATGGTTTTGTCTGGAACGATGCGGCCTACATCGAAGCGCGCGCAAAAAAGGACCCGCGCCGTTCGCCGATGACCACGCTGGAGGTGCATCTCGGTTCGTGGCGCAAGCGCGCCGATGGTGGGTTCCTCTCGTACGACGAACTGGCCAACCAGCTTATTCCGTATGCAACCGAAATGGGCTTTACCCATATCGAGTTGCTGCCCGTCACCGAGCATCCGTACGACCCGTCGTGGGGCTATCAGCCCACGGGCCTGTACGCGCCCACCTCGCGCTTCGGCGATGCCGACGGTTTTGCGCGCTTCGTCGATAAGGCGCATGCGGCAAATCTCGGCGTCATCCTGGACTGGGTGCCTGCGCATTTCCCGACCGACGCGCATGGGCTGGATCATTTCGACGGCACCGCCCTCTACGAGCATGCCGACCCGCGAAAAGGCTTTCACCCCGACTGGAACACCGCCATCTACAACTTCGGCCGCAAGGAAGTGGCCGCGTTTCTGGTCAACAACGCGCTGTTCTGGCTGGAGCGCTACCACCTCGACGGCCTGCGCGTGGATGCGGTCGCGTCGATGCTCTACCTCGATTACTCGCGCAAGGCCGGCGAGTGGGTGCCAAACGAACACGGCGGCAACGAGAACCTGGAGGCCATCGCCTTCCTGCGCCGCATGAACGAAGTGACCTACGGCAATCATCCCGGCATCGTCACCATCGCGGAAGAATCCACCGCGTTTCCGGGCGTTTCCCAACCGGCCTACGCGGGCGGGCTAGGCTTCGGCTTCAAGTGGAACATGGGCTTTATGCACGATACGCTGCAATATTTCGCCCGCGATCCCGTGCATCGTCGGCACCACCATCACGAGCTGACGTTCGGGCTGCTCTATGCCTTCTCGGAAAACTTCGTGCTGCCGCTCAGCCACGACGAAGTCGTGCACGGCAAAGGTTCGCTGCTGAACAAGATGGCAGGCGACGACTGGCAGAAGTTCGCAGGGCTCCGCGCCTACTACGCCTTCATGTGGGGCTATCCGGGCAAAAAACTGCTGTTCATGGGGCAGGAGTTCGCGCAGCGCGACGAGTGGAAGGCCGACGCCAGCCTCGACTGGCACCTGCTCGACGCCCCCGCCCACGCCGGGGTGCACAATCTCATCGGCGACCTCAATCGTCTGTACCGGGACACTCCGGCGCTGCACGCGCGCGACTGCGAGCCCGAAGGGTTCGAATGGCTGATCGCCGACGACGCCGCCAACTCCGTTTTCGCCTGGTTGCGCAAGGACGGATCGGGCGGCCCGCCCATCGCGGTCGTGTGCAACTTCACGCCCGTGCCGCGCGATCGCTACCGCGTGCCGCTGCCCATGGCCGGGCGCTGGCGCGAGCGCCTGAATTCCGACGCCGGCCACTACGGCGGCTCGGGACGCGGCAATCTCGGCGAGGTGCATGCAACTCAAGTTTCTTCGCACGGCAAGCCCGCCAGCGCTGAAATGTCCTTGCCGCCGATGGCCACTGTGTTCTTAGAATATCTCGGTACCTAGTTGGTTGCGTCACATGTAACGCCCGCCCCCCAACGGGACATGAGAGGAATGACGATGACGGATTCAATGCGCACGGCCGGGCCACTGGCTCGCGACGCCATGGCCTATGTTCTGGCCGGTGGACGCGGCAGCCGCCTGATGGAACTCACGGACAAGCGCGCCAAGCCCGCCGTATTTTTCGGCGGCAAGTCACGCATCATCGATTTTGCGCTGTCGAATGCGCTGAACTCAGGCATACGCCGCATCGGCGTGGCGACGCAGTACAAGGCCCATAGCCTCATCCGGCATTTGAGCCAGGGTTGGAACTTCCTGCGCCCCGAGCGAAACGAAGGCTTTGATATTCTGCCGGCCAGCCAGCGCGTCTCCGAGAGCGGCTGGTATTCGGGCACGGCCGACGCGGTGTTCCAGAACATCGACATCATTGAGGCGTATGCGCCCAAACATATTGTCATCCTGGCCGGCGACCACGTCTACAAGATGGACTACGAGCCCATGCTGCAGCAGCATGTCGACACCGGCGCCGACATCACCATCGGCTGCCTGGAAGTGCCGCGCATGGAAGCGACCGGTTTTGGCGTCATGCACGTCGATGGCAAGGACCAGATCGTCCACTTCCTGGAGAAACCCAAGGATCCGCCGGGCATTCCGGGCCAGGAGCATCTGGCGCTGGCTTCCATGGGCATCTATGTGTTCGAAACCAAATTCCTGCTCGACCAGCTGAAGCACGATGCGGCCGACAACGGCTCCAGCCACGATTTTGGCAAGGACATGATCCCGGTCATCGTCAAGGGCGGTAAGGCGTATGCGCATCGGTTCTCGAAGTCGTGCGTACGCTCCCCATCGGAAGGCGAGGCCTACTGGCGCGACGTCGGAACCGTGGACTCTTACTGGGCCGGCAATCTCGATCTTTGCGCCACCGTCCCGCAGCTGGATCTCTACGACCGCAACTGGCCGATCTGGACCTACGCCGAGATCACGCCGCCGGCAAAATTCGTACACGACGAGGATGGCCGGCGCGGCATGGCCGTGTCGTCGCTGGTATCGGGCGGCTGCGTCGTATCTGGCGCCTCGGTGCGGCGCTCGCTGCTGTTTACGGGCGTACGCGTGAATTCCTTTGCGCACATGGAAGAGGCCGTGGTTCTTCCGTATGCGGACGTTGGCCGCAACTCGGTGCTGAAAAAGGTCGTGGTGGATCGCGGTGTCGTCATCCCCGACGGGCTGGTGGTGGGCGAGGATCCGGAGTGGGACGCCAAGCGCTTCCGGCGCAGCGAAAACGGCGTCTGCCTGATCACGCAGGACATGATCAACAAGATGCCGGACGAGCCGACCAAGCATCCCGTACCCCCGATGCCCGACCAGTCGTCGTCGCCGCCGCCGACGCTGCCGGCGAAGAACCGGGTGATGCCGGAAGGCGGCCCGAGCGCGCGGCTGTACGATACCGAGGAGCACGACTGGAACCTTCCGCCAATTGCGGCGTGCTCGGACGATCCGTCGGTCATCGTGCCGTTCACGGCGCCTGCGGCGCCGCCGGCCCCAGTCCCAGTGGCCAAATCGGCGAACGACGATACGAACATGTCAGCCGATTTCGCCCGCTCGCTGGCGGCCTTCCTGTCGGCCGTGCGCGCCGCCAAGGGCCTGGACGCTCCGCCCGCCGCGTCGTCGTCCGAGGCGGCGTGAGGGCAGGATGAGCGGCATGCTGACGGTTCTCTCGGTCGCCTCCGAAGTCTATCCGCTGATCAAGACCGGCGGCCTTGCCGACGTCGCGGGCGCGTTGCCCGCGGCGCTGGCGCCCGAAGGCGTGGCGATGACCACGCTGCTGCCGGGCTATCCGCAGGTCATGGCGGCGTTGGGCGTAACGCAGCCGGTGGCCGAATTCGCCGACCTGTTCGGCGGCCCGGCGCAGCTGCTGTTCGGCAAGGCGCATGGCGTCGACCTGCTCGTGCTGGACGCGCCGCATCTCTACAATCGTCCCGGCAAGCCCTATACCGGGGCGGACGGCAAGGACTGGCCGGACAACGGCGCGCGCTTTGCGGCCCTCGCCAAAGTCGCCGGCGAAATCGGCTGCGGGCTGCTGCCGGGGCTCGTCCCCGATGTGGTGCATGCGCACGATTGGCAGGCGGGCCTCGCCCCGGCCTATCTGAGGTTCACCGACCGACCATCAGCCAAATCCGTCATCACCGTGCACAATCTCGCCTTCCAGGGCTGGTTTCCCTACGAGATGTTCGCCACGCTCGGCATGCCGCAGCGGGCGTTTTCCTTCGAGGGCGTTGAGTATTTCGGCGGCGTCGGCTTTCTCAAAGCCGGCCTGCAATGCGCCGACGCCATCACCACCGTCAGCCCAACCTATGCCGAGGAAATCACCACCGTCGCTGGCGGCATGGGGCTGGACGGCCTGTTGCGTCATCGCCGCGCCGCGCTCAGCGGCATCGTCAATGGGATCGATACGGACGTATGGAATCCAGGCGCCGACCCCGCCGCCGCCGCGCCCTATGACGCCGAGTCGCTGGAACGCCGCGCCGCCAACAAGCGCGCCATCGAAAAGCGCTTCGGCCTCGATGAGGATGACGGCCTTCTGTACACGGTGGTCAGCCGCCTCACCGAGCAGAAGGGCATGGACGTGCTGCTCGACGTGCTGCCTGCCATGGTCGCGAGCGGCGCGCGTCTCGCCCTGCTTGGCTCGGGCGACGCCGCGCTGGAAGCCAATTTCCGCGCCGCCGCCGCCCGCCACAAAGGCCGCGTCGGCGTGGTCCTGGGCTATGAGGAGCCGCTCTCGCATCTGCTGCAGGCCGGCGCCGACGCCATCCTCGTGCCCTCGCGTTTCGAACCGTGCGGGCTGACGCAACTCTACGGCCTGCGCTACGGCTGCGTGCCCGTGGTTTCGCGCGTCGGCGGCCTCGCCGATACCGTGATCGACGCCAACGACGCGGCGCGCAAGGCGGGCGTGGCCACCGGCATCTTCCTCAGCGGCGTCGACGCCGCAGGCCTGGCCAGCGCGCACGACCGCACGCAGGCGCTGTACCGCGATCCCGCCGCCTGGCGCGCTGTGCAATTGAGCGGCATGCGGACGGATGTCTCGTGGCAGCGCAGCGCCGCCGAATATGCCGCCATCTATCGCCGGATAACCGGCATTCAGAAAGTCGCGACCGTGAGCACACCTAGCGTCACCAGCGTTCCGACCACGCCCTTTTCCGGCCAGAAGCCGGGCACCTCGGGCCTGCGCAAAAAAGTGCCAGTGTTCCAGGCCCCGCACTATGCCGAGAATTTCATCCAGTCCACCTTCGATGTGCTGGACGACAAAGCCGGGAAAACGCTCGTGGTGGGCGGCGACGGGCGCTTCCTCAATCGCGAGGTGGCGGAAAAAGTCATCCGCATGGCCGCCGCCAACGGGTTTGGACGTGTGCTGATCGGCAAGGGCGCACTGCTCTCGACTCCGGCCGCCTCGCACCTGATCCGCAAGCACGGCGCGCTCGGCGGCATCGTGCTGTCGGCCAGCCACAATCCCGGCGGCCCGGACGGCGATTTTGGCATCAAGTACAACGCCGGCAACGGCGGCCCCGCGCCGGAACGCATCACCGATGCGATTTTCGAGCGCACCAAGAGCATTAGCACATACAAGCTGTGTGCGGATGGAAAGATCGACCTCGACACCATTGGCGCGAGCAAACTCGGTGACATGACCGTCGAGGTCGTCGATCCGGTCACGGATTATGCCGCGCTGATGCAGACGCTGTTCGACTTCGACGCCATCCGCGCCCTGTTCAAAGCCGGCTTCAAGATGCGCTTCGACGCCATGAGCGCCATCACCGGCCCTTACGCCACGGCGATTATCGAGGGCCTGTTGGGCGCCCCGCCCGGCACCGTCATCAACGCCACCCCCCTCCCCGATTTCGGCGGCCACCACCCCGATCCCAACCTGGTGCACGCCAAAGAGCTCTACGATCTGATGATGTCCAAGGACGCGCCCGACTTCGGCGCGGCGTCGGACGGCGACGGCGACCGCAATCTGATCATCGGCAAGAACCGCTTTGTGACGCCCTCGGATTCGCTGGCCATTCTGGCGGCCAACGCGCATCTCGCCCCGGCCTACGCCAAGGGCCTCGCCGGCATCGCGCGCTCCATGCCGACCAGCGCGGCGGCCGACCGGGTCGCGGCAAAGCTCGGCGTCAAATGCTACGAAACGCCCACGGGCTGGAAGTATTTCGGCAATCTCCTGGACGCAGGCATGGCGACGTTGTGCGGCGAGGAGAGCGCGGGGACGGGCTCGAACCACGTGCGTGAAAAAGACGGCGTCTGGGCCGTGCTGCTGTGGCTGAACATTCTGGCCAAGCGCCGCCAGTCGGTCGATAAGATCGTTACGGAACATTGGCGGACGTATGGGCGCAACTATTATACGCGCCATGACTATGAAGAGGTGGACGCCGAGGCTGCTGGACAATTGATGGCGGATCTGAAGGCGCAATTCCCGGCGCTGGTTGGTTCATCCGTCGGCGGACGGGTTGTCTCGGCGGCCGACGATTTCGCCTATCACGACCCGGTGGACGGTTCGACCTCGACGAACCAGGGTCTGCGCATCCTGTTCGAGGATGGCGCGCGCGTGGTGTACAGATTGTCTGGCACGGGAACGGCGGGGGCGACCTTGCGCGTGTACATCGAGCGTTACGAAGCCGATGCGGAAAAGCAGGACATGGAGACGCAAACCGCGCTGGCCGACCTGATCGGCATCGCGCAAGAGTTGGCCCAGATCGAGAAGCGTACGGGACGGGCGGCGCCGAGCGTTGTGACGTAGGCGTCTTAAGCGCGCAGCGCCCTTCTCCTCTCCCCCGCCTTTCGCGGGGGAGAGGATGTCGCCCACCTGCGCGGAGGCGCAAAAGAAGAGGACGCGTAAGCGAGGAACCAGCGACAGGTGACGGGCAGCCGCTTGCTCCGTACCCGTGGCGCGAAGGTCCGAGCAAGGTGCTGCCCCTCACCGACCGCGTGGCTCTTGGCGCGAAGAGGCGGCTGCGAGACGCGGTCTCCTCTCCCCCTTAAGAAGGGGGAGAGGAGAGTTCCGTACTTCTCCTCTCCCCCTTCTTCAGGGGGAGAGGATGTCGCCCGAGCGTAAGCGAGGAACCAGCGACAGGTGAGGGGCAGCCGCTTGCTCCGTACCCGTGGTGAGACGGTCCGAGCTTGTTGCTGCCCCTCACCGACCGCGTGGCTCTTGGCGCGAAGAGGCGCCTGCGAGACGCGGTCTCCTCTCCCCCTAAGAAGGGGGAGAGGAGAGTTCCGTACTTCTCCTCTCCCCCTTCTTCAGGGGGAGAGGATGTCGCCCACCTGCGCGGAGGCGCAAAAGAAGAGGACGCGTAAGCGAGGAACCAGCGACAGGTGAGGGGCAGCCGCTTGCTCCGTACGCGTTGTGAGACGGTCCGAGCGAGCTGCTGCCCCTCACCGACCGCGTGGCTCTTGGCGCGAAGAGGCGCCTGCGAGACGCGGTCTCCTCTCCCCCTGAAGAAGGGGGAGAGGAGAGTTCCGTTGTTCCGCCGGGAATCCTGTGCGAATTTCGAAATGAGGACTATCGAGCCTTTTACCAACCTTCATTGATGCTGACTCATCGGTGATTTGTAGGGGCGCGCAGCAGCGCGCCCGGCGTGCCACAACCGACGGACCATTGATGTTGAACGCCGGGCGCACTGC
>JANMVX010000340.1:0-1591 GCA_031393505.1 Hyphomicrobiaceae bacterium
AACCGCAACCCGCTGATGGAAGACCCGTTCTTCCGGCGCTTCTTCGGGCAGCAATTCGGGCCGCGGGAGCAGACTCAGCAGTCGCTCGGCTCCGGCGTCATCGTCGATCCATCCGGCCTGATCGTGACCAACAACCACGTCATCGACGGTGCCGACCAGGTGAAAATCTTGCTC
Source organism: Hyphomicrobiaceae bacterium (assembly GCA_031393505.1). Lineage (GTDB taxonomy): Bacteria > Pseudomonadota > Alphaproteobacteria > Rhizobiales > Hyphomicrobiaceae > JANYHF01. The sequence continues at coordinate 175 of JANMVX010000340.1, forward strand.
GCCGACAAGCGCGAGTTTGCGGTCGATGTCGTGCTCAAGGACCCTCGCGCCGATCTCGCGGTGTTGCGCGTGAAGGGCGACAGCAAAGAGCGCTTCTCGGTGATCGATTTCGGCAACTCTGACGATCTGCAGGTCGGCGATGTCGTTCTCGCGGTCGGCAATCCGTTCGGCGTCGGCCAGACCGTGACCCACGGTATTGTCTCGGCGGTGGCGCGGACCCAGGTCGGCATCTCGGATTATCAGTTCTTCATCCAGACCGACGCCGCGATCAACCCCGGCAATTCGGGCGGCGCGCTGGTCGACATGGCCGGACGCCTCGTCGGCATCAACACGGCGATCTTCTCGCGCTCGGGCGGCTCCCAGGGCGTGGGCTTTGCCATTCCGGTGACGATGGTGCGGCTGGTGGTGAGCTCGGCGCGTTCGGGCGGCAGCGCGGTCAAGCGGCCCTGGCTCGGCGCCAAGCTCCAGGCGCTGACGCCGGAGCTGTCGCAGGCGTTCAATTTGCAGCGGCCGTCGGGTGTCGTGATTACCAGCGTTACCGAGAAGGGCCCGGCGGCGCGGGCGGGGCTGAAACCGGGCGACGTCATCATCTCGGTTGGCGGCCAGACGGTCGATGATCCTAATGCCTTCGACTATCGCTTCACGACGCATGAACTGGGCGGCAAGGTCGAACTCGGCGTGGTCCGCAGCGGCAAGGAGAGCAAGATCGCGGTCGCGCTCGAGACCGCGCCGGAATCGCCGCGCGACGAAATTCTGATTGAGGCGCGCTCGCCGTTTGCCGGCGCCAAGGTCGCCAACCTATCGCCGGCGCTGGCCGATGAGCTGCGGCTGGATTCGTCGACCGAGGGCGTGGCGGTGGTCGAAGTTGCCGATGGCACGCTGGCGCAGCAGTTCGGCTTCCAGCGTGGCGATATCCTGCTCGGGGTTAACGGCGCCAAGATCGCCAAGACCGCCGATCTGCAAAAGGCCGCCCAGGCCGGCGCCCGCGTCTGGCGCATCACCATCCAGCGTGGCGGCCAGCAGATTTCAGCCGTGTTCGGCGGATGAGCTCCCGCCCCAAACGCGGCGCAGGACCGAGCCTGTTCGCCGCGGCGGGGCTGGACAACGACGCACCGCGGCCGCTCGCCGACAAGCTCCGCCCGCAAAAGCTGACCGATGTGGTCGGCCAGGACCAATTGCTTGGACCGGACGGCGCGCTGACCCGCATGCTCGACAGCCGGTCGCTCGGCTCGCTGATCTTCTGGGGGCCGCCCGGCACCGGCAAGACCACGGTGGCCCGCCTGCTCGCCCATGAAACGAGCCTCGAATTCGTACAGATCAGCGCGATCTTTTCCGGCGTTCAGGACCTGAAAAAGGTGTTCGAGGAGGCTCGCGCACGGCGCGAGATCGGGCAGGGCACGCTGCTCTTCGTCGACGA
>JANMVX010000375.1:0-2130 GCA_031393505.1 Hyphomicrobiaceae bacterium
TGCGCCCGAACTTCCAGCGCCGGCAGTCGAGGTGACGCCCGCCAAGGTCTTTCTCGTCCATGGCCGGAACGAAGCTGCCAAACATTCCGTTGCGCGCTTTCTTGAGAGGCGCGTGGGCCTTGATGTCGTCATCCTGAGCGAGCGACCAAATCTCGGCCGCTCGATCCTCACCAAATTCCAGCAGGAGGCCGATGGCGCCGCCTTCGCGATCGTGCTGATGACTGGTGACGATGTGGGTGGCCTAAGGCCCGAACTGGCGTGTGGAAACCCGCCGCTGCCAGTTCAGCGCCCGCGCCAGAATGTCATTTTCGAGATGGGCTTCTTCATTGGCCAGCTCGGCGTCGAGCGCGTCTGCGCGCTCGTGCCCGATGGGGTCGAACGGCCCTCGGACTATGACGGCATCGTCTATGTACCATATGACGATCAGGAAGGCTGGCAGCGCAAGCTCGTTACCGAGCTTCACGCCGCTAGAGCTTGATGGGATTAGGTTGACGCATAACCGGAGTTGACGAGGTAGTTAGCGCATTCTTCGGGAGCGAAGGCGTCGAGGAGCGAGCCGATGCGTTGCCAGGTTGCTTCGGCGGTGCGCTCGGCGGCTTTGCGCAGGAGGTGCTTGAGTTTGGCGAACATCTGCTCGATCGGGTTGAGATCGGGCGAGTAGGGCGGCAGGAACAGCAGGCGCGCGCCGACGCTTCGGATCGCCTTCCGGATGGCGGGTCGCTTGTGGCTCGATAGATTGTCCATGATCACAATGTCGCCGGGCTTGAGCGTCGGCACGAGGAACTGCTCGACATAATCGGTGAAGCTCTGGCCGTTGACCGGCTGGTCGAGCACGCACGGGGCATCGATCCGGTCGCAGCGGAGCGCGGCAAGGAACGTCATCGTGCGCCAGTGACCGTAAGGCACCTTGGCATGGAGCCTTGCGCCTCTGGGTGCCCAACCCCGCAACGGCGCCATGTTGGTCTTGGCCCAGGTTTCGTCGATGAACACGAGGCGCCTGGGGTCAAGCCGACCCTGATACTTCTTCCATTGCTCGCGCCGTCTGGCGATCGACGGCCGCAGCTGTTCGGCGGGCAGCACGCTTTTTTTTGAAGCTCAGTCCCTCGGCATGGACGAACTCCCAGACCGACCGATAGTCGACCTTGACCCCGCGCTCCGCCAGCTCGGCCACCAGCCCGCGTAGCGTGAAGTCCCGCGTCGCCCGCTCCAGCAGCCAGTCGCGATGCTCGCCGCGCAAGATACGCGGCTTGTGCCCGCCGATCTGCCCCGGGGCCACGCTCCCCGTCTCCCGGAATCGGCAGACCCACTTGATCGCGCTCGACGCCGCCACCCCAAACCGCGCCGCCGCCTCATGCCGCGACAGGCCGTCGCGCTCGACCGCCGCCACCACCCGCTCACGCAAGTCCATCGAATATGCTCTCGCCATCCCTGCCGACCTCCGCCCGGCAAGCACGGTGAATCATAACCTGACGCGTTTGGGAATCCCAAATCGATTCAGAGCGATCTCATCCCGCTCTAAACACCTAGAAAGCCGGAATTGATTGAGGCTTATGGGTGCCGGGCGAACGTGATGAGGCTAGATGTGTCGCGACTGACTGAATTTCTTGGGCAGGCCAAGACGAAAGACGCAGTGCTGGGCAAAGAGCTCGATCGCGAGTTTAAGGCGCTTTCGGCCCGGCGCGCCTTCGGGCTGAACTTTGAGCGGCACAAGCCTGAATCGGTTGAGCTGCCCGGTCGCCCTGCCCGCAAGGGCGACAAGGTTCGCATCCTGCCGCCGCGCGAAACAACCGCGAAGGGAGATCAGCGGCTTTGGAAGGTTCTCGGCTTCGAGGGAAATGGCGAAGGTCGGCAAGCGCGGCTGGAATTGCTCGGCAGAGACCAGCCGGAACAGCAGGGCGTGACGTTGGCCGATCTAATCGTGGTGGCTGAGTTCAAGGACTACATCTATCCCGGCCTCGTCAGCACCGGAAGGGTCGAGCGCGGAGGCGACAAGCCGTTCCACACTGTGATCAACGGCGAAAACTTCCACGTGCTGGAGGCGCTGACCTTCACCTATCGCGGACTGGCAGTCGGCTTCCCAAGCCTCAAGCGAACCGTATGCAGCTTCGAACGGCGAAGTCGGCGAGCGCT
>JANMVX010000344.1:0-2740 GCA_031393505.1 Hyphomicrobiaceae bacterium
AGCCGCTTGGCCTCGGCGTTCATCAGCTCGGCGAACCCGGCTTCGCTGCCGCCAAGCGTCTCGGCGATGGTGATGGCCATGTCGTTGGCCGATTTCACCACCATGGCCTTGATCGCAAGGTCCGCCGTGATGGTGTCGCCCACTTTCAGCCCGAGCTTGCTGGGTGGCGCCTTGAAGCCGTTTTCGCCCACGGTAAGTTTCTGATCGAGCTTGAGTTTTCCGTCCTTGAGGGCCTTGAAGGTGACATAGGCCGTCATGAGCTTTGTGAGGGATGCGGGATGCCAGACCTGGTCGACGTCCTCGGAATAGATGACGGCGCCTGAGGTCGCGTCGAACAGCAGCGCTGGGCCGGCCAAGGCGGTGCGGCCGAGAGTGAGCGTGGAGAGAAGCGCAACCAGAGCCAGCCTGAATCCGTACCGCATGCCGTCTCCCAAGCTGTCCCTCAGTCACGTGCGCCAAGAAAAGTGGTACCCCCGGCCCGACTCGAACGGGCACATCCGAAGACAACAGATTTTGAGTCTGCCGCGTCTACCGATTCCGCCACGGGGGCTTCCTGGAGCGGCAGCTGGCCGGTCCAGAATCGGTAAAACCTTAGCGGACGATTGTGGCAGCGTCTATCTCTCGCTGTGGCGCTTTGCGGGCCGGCCCGCGCGGCAAAATGGGCGGTGGTTCGGGCTTTTGAATGTCGCAGCCGCATCGACGGCGGGGTGCACTTTGTGCTTGAGTGTGGCCGACGGGAGCGCGGCTCCCACACTGCCCTTCGGAGTGTTCATGGGCCGACTGACCACGCACGTGCTGGACACCAGCTGGGGATTGCCGGCCCGCGCCATGCGCATCGAGCTGTTCCATAGGGACGGCGCGGAGCCGGTGCGACTGGTCGACACCCGCACCAACGCCGATGGCCGCTGCGATGCGCCGCTGCTGGAAGGGGCAGCGTTCGCGACCGGCACGTACGAGCTGGCGTTCCACGCCGGAGATTATTTCGCCGGCCGCGGCGTGGCGCTGCCGTCCCCGCGCTTCCTCGACGTCATCGTGATCCGCTTTGGCCTCTCGGCTGCTGACGCGCATTACCACGTGCCGCTGCTGGTCTCGCCCTACGGCTATTCGACTTATCGGGGGAGCTGATTTTTTGTCCGAAACGCGCGACCAGGTGAGTTTTCTGCTGAACGGGGTGCGCCACGACGTGCCGCGCTCCGTGCCGCCAACGCGCACGCTGCTGGATTACCTGCGCGAGGATCTGCGCCTGACGGGGACGAAAGAGGGCTGCAACGAGGGGGATTGTGGGGCGTGTACGGTGGTGGTGGGGGCGTTGGGCGATGACATGCCCAAGGCCATCAACTCCTGCATCACGTTCGTGCCGATGGTTGATGGGCTCGCGGTAACGACCATTGAAGAATTGCGCGGCCCGAACGGTGAAATGCATCCTGTGCAGCAGGCGATGGTGGATTGCCATGGCTCGCAGTGCGGGTTTTGCACGCCTGGTTTCGTAATGTCGCTGTATCAACTGTACCGGGAGTTAGGAGCGGTTCGCGTTGGCGGTGGCCCCCAGAAGACTGGATCAATCAATTCCTTGGACGACCTGTTCGCAGGAAATCTCTGCAGATGTACAGGCTACGGCCCAATTGTGAAAGCGGGTGAGCGCATCGTTCTCGCTGGGGGCGATACGACGCCTTCGCCTGAAACCGAGAAGTCAATTGCTTTACCCAGAGGCGGACTCGGCCTCGATCACCCTTCGGTTAAATTCTACGCTCCCGAACAGACGGAAGACTTGGCCGAACTCTACTTGCGATATCCGCAGGCGACAATTCTTGGCGGCGCGACGGACGTTGGCCTTTGGGTCACCAAGCAACATCGCGAATTGCCGGTCTTGATATCAACGCAGCGCGTAGGCGACCTTCGTCGGGCGTTTCACGACGATAGCCACAATCGGTATGTGATTGGCTCCGCTGTTACGTATACAGAAGCCTGGAATGCGCTGTGTTCCCGATGGCCAGCTCTGCGCGATCTGGTGCGCCGTCTGGGATCGTCGCAAGTCCGCAATTCCGGGACCATTGGCGGCAACATCGCCAACGGCTCGCCGATTGGCGATATGGCGCCTGCGCTGATTGCTTTAGGCGCGACGGTTGAGTTGAGACGAGGGACGGCGCGTCGGAGCCTGGCGCTGGGGGATTTCTTCGTTGCTTATGGAAAACAGAACCGTCAGCCAGGCGAATTCATCGAGAGCCTGTCAATCCCAACTAACGTCGCCGACTCATCGCGCGACCATGATCCCAATGCCGCACAGCTACGCTGCTACAAAATCTCCAAACGCTTTGACCAGGACATTTCCGCCGTCCTCGGATGCTTTAACCTGCACATCGACAGCGGAACAGTTGCCTCCGCCTGCATCGCCTTCGGCGGCATGGCCGGCATCCCCAAGCGCGCCAAGGCCGTCGAGGCGGCGCTGCTCGGAAAACCCTGGACGATGGCCACGGTCGAGGCGGCGCTGCCCGCGTTTGAGCATGACTTCCAGCCGCTCACCGACATGCGCGCCTCGGCGCAATACCGTATGCTGACGGCCAAGAACCTGCTGGTGCGGTATTTTCACGAGACCACATCGGATGTGCCGACCCGGCTGGTCGGGTGCGGCGCGTGGGAGGCAATGCGGCCATGACCCGAGTGATTGGAAACGAGGCGTTGCGGCGTAGGGGCGACCCGTGGGTCGCCCTCGTGCGGCAGCGCAAGGTGCCCGAGGGCGACC
>JANMVX010000039.1:0-8218 GCA_031393505.1 Hyphomicrobiaceae bacterium
CGCAAATGCCAAGCACCAACAGGGCCTGGCTTGGCGGTTTTCGTGTAGCTAGTGGCTGATCCCGTCCCATAACAATGCCTCTGGCTGCTTCGTGCCGACCCGTTCGGCTGCCGGGCTGCTCGGACGCCAGTGTGCCCGGGATGGATCCAATTCTCATTGGTAGTATCCATAAAGACCATTTTTGGTCCCTAAACCGCGGCGGGAGTGCCAGTTTGTATCCAATTGGCGTTTGTTTTCAACTGTTGAATCCAACCCGTGCGGGGCGGCGCCTAGGTGGGCGGCGGCAAGCGGCGGCGCTTAGCCGCTTAAGGTCCTCGACCCAGCACTTGACGGCAGCGAAGCACCCGACTCAAAGGTGGGGCGATGTCACGCCTCGCCATGCTCTCTTGCGAGCGCGTCATCTATTAAGTGTGCGACACGGTTTTCATCCAGACTTTGCGGAACGTCGCCTCAGCGAGCCTCACGCACACCCCCATAAGTTGTGAGGTGCGAACCAGCGAGCCAGCCCGCATCTATCGGCAGGTTGATGCCGGTGATGGCTGAAGCGTCATCAGACAGCAGGAAAGCAACCCCTCGCCCGATTTCATGGGGTTCGACCATTCGACCGAGCGCCGATCCCTCGACGAGGAGGCGCGGATCGCGAAGCCCGCTCTGAATGTTGGCCAGAAGGGGAGGCGTGGCGACGTATCCCGGCGAAACCGCATTGACCCGTACGCCCGATCGACCCCACTCGGCGGCCAGACACGCGGCCATGTGGACTACCGCAGCCTTCGACGGGGCATAAGCGTGGAGTGGGGCCGTTCGCAGGGCCGTGATCGAGCCCGTGATCACGATGCCACCGCGGCGTCGCTTGACCATGAGCGCGCCCGCCGAGACACAAGAGACGTAAACACCCCTCAGGTTGACGGCGATGATTCGGTCGAATTCTGCGAAAGGCTGATCCTCAGGTCGACCGCCCGGCTGGATCAGACCGGCGTTTGCGAAGAGTGCTTCGATCGGGCCAAGCCGCGCTTCGATTCCCGTGAACGCAGCCTGGGTCGCCGCATCGTCCGTAACGTCGAACGGTGCTGCTTCCGCACCGATCAAGCTGGCAGCTTCGTGGTTGCCTTTGACGTTGATGTCCGAGATGACGACTCGCCAGCCGCGTTCGATGAGTACGCGCGCGGTGGCCAAGCCAATTCCGCTCGCACCGCCCGTCACAACCGCAACGCGGCCTCGTCCTTCGTTACGTTCCACAGTCCACTCCTGAAGTTGCAGTTCCAACTCTTGTCGGATTCACCGATCCGCGCGCGCTGCCTGAAGCAGGCGCTACACGGCGAGATAGCGCTGCTTGATCGCCTGGTTGTTCCGCAGCTCCTCGATCGTCGCGCTGTAAACGATTTGACCTTTGTCGATGACCGTTGCGTGGGTCGCGATGCCAAGACAGAAATGCATGTTCTGTTCGGCCAGGAGAATGGTCACACCCATGTCGCGCAACGTTCTGATGAGGCCGCCGATGACCTGAACGATGATGGGGGCGAGCCCTTCGCTCGGCTCGTCGAGCAGGATCAGTTCCGGATTTCCCATCAGAGTCCGGGCGATGGTCAGCATCTGCTGTTCGCCCCCGGAAAGGCGCCCGGCAAGCCGGCTTTTCATCTCGGCGAGGATCGGAAAGACTTCGTAGATGCGCTCGCGCGTCCAGTGGTCTTCGCCCCGCGCACCCTTCTTGGCGCCAACGATCAAGTTGTCGTCCACGGTGTGTTCCGGGAACACTTGTCGGTCCTCCGGCACGAAGCCGATACCGGCACGGGCGATGCGGAAGGGCGGTCTGCCTGACACGGGCTCACCTTCGAGCAGGACTCTGCCTCGACGCGGCGGCGCGATACCGGCGATCATTTTGAATGTCGTTGATTTGCCTGCGCCGTTGCGACCGAGCAGCGCCATGGTCTGCCCCTTTTCGACGTCAAGACTGACACCGAACAGGATCTGGCTTGCGCCATAAAAGACATCGACACTTTCAATCTGCAGCAGAGGTCTTGCCATCACATCTCTCCCGCTGCCTGAGCGAGACGGTGGTCGCTTCCGAGGTAGGCGTCGATCACGTCCTGGTTGCGTCGGATCTCGTCGGCGGTTCCCTGGGCAAGAACGGCGCCGTACTTCAGGACGTGGATCGTTTGGGCGATCTTGAAGACGATATCCATGTCGTGCTCGATGAAGAGGACCGTCATTTTCTTGGCCTGCCACAACTCCTGGACCTTGCCGATCATGCGCCAGCGCTCGTCGGGTCCCATTCCAGCTGTCGGCTCGTCAAGCAGCAGAACCTTCGGCTGCATCGCCAGAGCGAGGCCGATGTCGAGCAGCTTCTGATCACCGTGGGAAAGATTTCGCGAAAGCGTGGTCGCCTTTTTCTGCAGGCCGAGCAGCTCGATGATCTCCTCCGTTGGTCTTGCCGAGTCGGCAAGCGGGAATCGCTTCAAGAGCGTCCATGATTTCCGCTGATGCGAGGTCACGGTTGCCGCGATCGCCTCCCTGACCGTCAGGCTCGGGAACATCGCGGCAACCTGGAAGGCGCGGACCATGCCAAGCTGCACAATCTCCACGCTCGACTTGCCGACAATGTCCTGCCCGTTGAAGATGACCTTGCCCGCATCGGGCCGGAACGCGCCCGAGATCAGATTGAAGAAGGTCGTCTTGCCGGCGCCGTTCGGACCGATGATCGCGGTCAGCGAGCCGTCAGGGAAGTTGATCGAAAGGTCTCGCGTCGCATGAACGCCACCGAAGCTCTTGTCGAGGTGTTGGACGGAGAGCATCAGGGCGCTCCCTTTCTGTTGACCACAGAATTTTCGATGCGCTCGATAGCGTCGGTCGAGGCCGCCTTACCCGCTTGCCGACGCCTGAACCAATCGACGAGAAAGTCGGCGACGCCCCGCCGCAGTCCCAGGACGATGAGCAGGATGACCCCGCCGAGTACGAGGCCGTGGTGCTCGGTGTAGATGGTGACGAAGTGCTCAAGTACACGCAGCAACAGCGCGCCGATGATGGGGCCCACGAAGAGTTGCGTGCCACCCAGCATGAGCATGAAGATGGCTTCACCCGAAGTGGTCCAGAAGCCGAACTCAGGATAAGCACCCGAGACGAACAGTGCGAGGAGCATGCCGGCGACGCTGGCCATCGCGCCCGCCAGCACAAAGATGCCGAGCTTCATCCGCACGATGTTGACGCCGAGGAAAATGCTTCGGTTGGAGTTATCGCGTATCAGCCGCAGCGTGTAACCGAAGGGCGACTGCCAGATCTGCCGCATCACGGCGACACAGAGCATGAAGACGACGACGCAGAACACGTAGAGCGTCACGTTGTGGTTCAGGTCGATTCCCAGGAAGGGAGGACGCGGGATGCCGCCGCGCAGACCTTGGTCACCACCGGTCAGGCTGACCCAAGTCAGGATGATGGAGTGAATGAACATCTGAAAGGCCAGCGTGATGAACGAGAAATAGACCTCCTTCAATCGCACGCAAATCGCGCCGATCACCAACGCGAGCAAGGCCGTACCGCAGACAGTGGCGAGCATCGCGAGCGGGATCGAAACGCTTCCGCTCTGCATCAACAGGCCAAACATGTAAGCGCCAGAGGCGAAAAATGCGGCGTGCCCGAAGGAAACAAGCCCCGTCAGCCCGACGAGAAGGTTCAGCGACATGGCCAAGAGTCCATAGGCCATGACGTAGATCAGGAAGTCAAACAGGGCTCGCTTCGAAGTGACGAGCGGCAACACGATGAGCAGCGCAAGCATCAGGCCGCCGACAGCAAGGTCGCGGGCAATTCCTGGCTTCATCATCGCGCTGGGTCCCGACCGAACAGACCGCTCGGCTTGATGATCAGAACCAAAGCCATCATCCCGAACATGATCCCGTCCACGAAAAACGGAAAGCCGATGGCGCCGAAGGCGCGCGTGAAGCCGATAAGAAGCGCAGCGATCAGGGCGCCGACGATCGAACCCATGCCGCCGATCACCGTGACGATGAAACTCTCGATCAGGATCGAAAGGCCCATCCCGGGTGTCAGGGTTCTCGTTGGCGCTGCGAGCGCGCCGGCCATGCCCGCAAGCACGCTGCCGACACCGAAGACGCCCGCGTAGAGCAGCGTCGTGTTGATACCCAGCGCTCCAACCATCTGAGGATTGATGGCCAGGGCTCGAACAATCTTGCCGAGCCGCGTCTTCTCGATCGCCAACCACAGGATCACACCGATGCTGAGGCTCGCAACGATCATGAACACGTAGTAGGCCGGGACGAAACCGCCTGCAAACTCGAGCGGCGGCAGGGCGAAGACCTCTGGCATGCCCATCATCTTGTATTCCGGTCCCGCAATGATCTTGACGAGGTCATCGAAGATCAGAATCGTCGCGTAGGAGACGAGCAGTTGCATCAAGATGTCCTTGCCGTAGACCCGACTCATGATGAACCGCTCGAAAAGCACACCGACGATACCGACGCCCAGACCGGCGGCCAAGAAGGCGAGCAAGAAGCTCGACGTCGCCTGATAGACGGCGAACGCGAAGTACGCGCCAACCATGTAGAAGGCACCGTGTGCGAAGTTGATGACGCCAAGAACGCCGAAGATCAGCGACAACCCGGATGCCACCATGAACAGCAGCATCCCGATGATCAGCGCGCTCGAGATCTGTGTCACGGCGCATGACCCGGACGATAGGCAGGCGGTGAGTGCGTCAATGTTCAAAATTGTCCTCCGGAGGGAATGGCCGATCTGACGTCGGCTGTCTCGATCCGAAAGCTTCGCGATCGATGAGATGGTCGGAACGACCGGGACGAGCCCGCCGTCAACGCGAAGGGAGAAGCCCTCGACGGGCTCAGACGTAGCCCTTTTCCTTCTTCCAGCTTTTCTCGATCTCGAGGATCTTGGACCATTCCGTATCGACGTAGTCGACGACCCAAGGCGACTTGGAGATCGTCGTGCCCCAAGCAACCGGGTAGTGGATGATTGTGTGATCGCTCGCGCGCATCGTCAGAGCACCGAAATGCGTCTTCAGCGTCATGCCCGCAATCTCCTTTGCGAGCGCAGCACTGTCTGTTTTGCCACCCGTGCGACGCACCGCCTCGACGATGAACTGGGCAGCAATGTAGTTTTGCCACGCCCAGTTGGTGGGCTCGTGCTGAGCGACCTTCACGAACGCGTCGTTGAACGCCTTGTTGTCAGGACTGTTCGGGAACTCCCTGTTGTAGCGGTAGCTCGTGTGAAGCCCCGGCGGCAAGTTCTTGATGGCCGCCAGGATGGGCGGGTCGCCGAGTCCGCCTGAGAAGAATGCGGTGTTCTGAAACACCCTGTAGAGGTTTGACTGCTCGATGAAGGCGACGACGTCACCGCCCCACAGAGCTGAGTAGACGGCCTGCGGCTTCACCTGCAACATTTTGGTCAGGCTCTCGGTGTAGTCCGGCGCGAAGAGCTTTGGCCAAACCTGTTCGATCACCTCGATCGACGGCTCAAACACCTTGGCGTACTGGATAAACTCGGCCGTGTTGTCGCGGCCATACGCGTAATCGGGCGAACAGGTCATCCACCGCTTGAGCCCTTTCTCCTTGGCGATCCTGGCCGCATAGGAACCGCCCGCCACAGCGTCGTGAATGCCCTGTCGGGCACACCGAAACGCCGTCTTCACGGCCAGCTTCGGATCCGCCGTGAGCGATGAGGTCTCTGAGCAGGAGTGCAGGCACAGGATGCCGAGGTCGCGCACAACCTCGTGCACTGCAAAAGCGCCCGACGATGCCTCGGCGTCGATGACGATCTCGCAGCCATCGTTGTTCACCAGGTCACGGGCGATCTTGGCCGCTTCGTCCGGGCGGCCCTTGGAATCGCGGTCGATGAGTTCAAACTTGCGACCGTTGATACCGCCCGCATCGTTGATTTGCTTGAACGCGAGTTGCACTGCAGCCCGGCTCGAGGTGCCCAGGGTGGCGACGCGGCCCGAAAGAATCGTTGGCATACCCACTCGGATCACCTTCGCTTGAGCGCGCGCGATATGCGGGAAGCTCGTGATGGCCGCGCCTGCGATCGCGCTGCCGATAAATTTGCGGCGTCCGGTGCCGATTTTTGCTTCAGTCATGTTGTCTCCATTTGACCTGTTAGTGGTTTTCCAACCTTGTTCAACTTTCAGACGATCATCTTCGCGCAGAGAGTTCTGAACGATCTTGCCCGATGTCCTGAGCACTGCTTGCCGCCAGTGTGGCCGCCGGCGCGGCTGCCGCCTGTTCGGCAGCGGTACTGAAGGCGTCGCGCAGCCCCGCCGCGACGAAGTCCTGGATGTCAGTGGCCACACGGATCACCTTCGTCATCGTGATCATTCCGTGCGTCTGGTCAGACAGCTGAAGGAGCGTGACTCTGACGCCCTCTTTCTCCAGACGATCCGCATAGGCCCGGCCCTCCGCCCCGAGTGGGTCGTGGCCGCAGATGACGACCAAGGCTGGCGGCAAACCCGCGAGAGAAGTCGCCTTGAAAGGTGATGCGCGCCAATCGGCGCGGTCTGCAGCGCGTGGTGTGTAGTGGTCGCGAAAATAGACCATTGTCGCGCCGGTAATTGACATTCCGGGCGAATTCGGGCCGTAGTCATTCAGGCCCTGGTCAATGTCGACGACTGGATAGATCAGCGTCTGGTGGATCGGAGGTGGAAGGGCGCCATCGCGGCCCATGACCGCAAGCACGGCCGCCAAGGTGCCGCCGGCGCTGTCTCCACCGACTGCAATCCGGGCCGGATCGATTCCCAACCTGGATGCGTCCGCAACGACCGCCGCATACGCGGCTGCGCAATCCTCGACCGCGGCTGGGAAGGGATGCTCCGGTGCAAGGCGGTAGTCGATGGCAACGACGCAGCATCGCGCCTGGTTTGCAAGACGACAACAGAGACCGTCGTGCGAGTCGAGGCCGCCAAGGACCCACCCTCCGCCATGCATGTAGACAAGGCAAGGCAGGTCGAACGCCGCCGGGACGCCTGCCGGCCGGTACAGCCGCAGCGGAATCGGCCCGGCTGGCCCGGGAACCGTGAAGTCGCGCCGCTCGGAAACTTCGTCGGCGGGAAGCTGATGCGTCTGCCGCCGAGCCGCATAGGCGAGTCTCGCCTCGTGCGGCAACATGGCCTCGAACGGTAGGCTGTGGGCCGCCCTGCCAGCAGCAAGAACCGCCGCGACGTCTGGATGCACGCTTGTCATCTGTTCACCTGCCTTCCGGTCGAACCTTGAGCGCCACGCCGGGCCGGCCGCAACAGATCGTTTGCATGCGGCGTCTCGACAATGATTCGCGTCGCAACACCGACTCGATCAACTCCCGCTCAGCTGCGTATGAAGCCGCGGTAGTCGCTTTGCGTCACCTCGTTGCAGATGCCTGCGTAGCGCGCGAAGCCGCCGGCGTAGGGCATGAAGACTCGCGGTTTACCCGGCACGTTGGCCCCCAGATACCAGGAGGAGCTTGCCATCGGAAGGAGGGTCGCATTCGCCGCCTCGTTCACTTGCTGCGCCCAACGCTCGGCTGCGGCGGGCTCGGCCTCGATCCGCGTCAGGCCCTTCGCTCGCATATCGCGGATGCAGGTCGTGATCCAGTCGACGTGCTGTTCGATCGCGATGGGCATGTTGCAAAGCACCGAGGGGCTGCCCGGCCCTGTGATCGTGAACAGGTTTGGAAAATTGGGGGACTGCAGTCCGAGATAGGTGCGTGGCCCTGTCGACCAAGCCTCTTTTAGCTCGTAACCTCGGCTGCCGGTGATGTTCAGGCTCAGCAGCGGCCCGGTCAGGGCGTCGAAGCCGGTCGCGAAAACAATGATGTCGAGTTCGTACTCCTTCCGCGTGGTCCGGATGCCCTTCTCGGTGATCTCGACGATCGGCTCGGCCTTCAGGTCGACCAGGAGTACGTCGTCTCGGTTGAAGGTCTCGAAATAGCCCGTGTCGATCGGTGGCCGCTTGGTCGCGAAGCCGTGGTCGTGCGGCGTCAACATTTCCGCGACCTTCGGCTCCGTGACCACCTCCTTGATCTTCTTGCGGATGAAGTTCGAGGCGGTCTCATTGGCCTTGTTGTTCGCCAGGATGTCGTGGAAGGTTGCGCGGAACCTGAGTCCCCCTCGGGTCCACGCGTTCTCGTAGATCTCCTCGCGCTCCTCGTCTGACACGGAGATTGCGGACCGATCCGACACGGTGAATGGGTGGCCGTTGGCGCCGGCGCGGGCGCGCCGCCAGATGTCGTC
>JANMVX010000041.1:0-5473 GCA_031393505.1 Hyphomicrobiaceae bacterium
GGTCGGCCTCGCCCGCGTCGCCTCGCGCCATCAGGCGGCGGGAGCCGAAAAGGACCGTTTCGAGATCGAGGACACGGCCTTCCACCAGCGCCTGCGCGAGGCCTTCTTCGTCATCGCCGCCCGCGAGCCGGGAAGGTGCGCCCTGATCGACGCGCAACCCGCGCCCGAAGCAGTCGCCGCCGCCATCGCCGAGGTGACAGCAGCGCGGTTGGGGCTATAAGACAATCCGCGAGACGCCGTTTCCCTCGTGATCCTCGCGACGGCGGCAATTCAGTCAACCATCACGTTGAACACTGGCGGCGCGGGGGTGAAGGCCTGGGCAGACCGCATCGTGGTGAACACAGGACGGCCTGACCTCATGCACGGCATCATCCCCGCCACCCGCGAAAAGCAGCGCGTCGACCACCTGCTGATCGCCGAGATGGTGGCGCGGAAAGCCCGCGTGCTCGACGTCGGTTGCGGCGATGGCGATCTGTTGGAGCTCTTGTCGGAAACCCGCGATGTTGACGGCCGCGGGGTGGAAATCAGCCGCGAGGGCGTGAACCAGTGCGTCGCGCGCGGCCTCTCGGTGATCCAGGGCGACGCCGATACGGACCTGACCAACTATCCCGACAACGCCTTTGACTACGCCATCCTCAGCCTCACCATTCAGGCCACGCGCAACCCGCGCTTCGTATTGGAGCAACTGCTCCGAATCGCCCGCCACGCCATCGTCTCGCTGCCGAATTTCGGCCATTGGGCGATCCGGCTGCGGTTCCTGGTTGATGGCCAGATGCCGGTGACAGGCAGCCTGCCCTACCGCTGGTACGATTCGCCGAACATCCACCTCTGCTCGATCAGCGATTTCGTCGCACTCTGCGACCTGGTCAACGCGCGCATCGAGCGCCGCGTCGCCCTCGACAGCGCCGGCCAGCGCCTCAGCCTCGGCATTCCGCCGATGCTGCAGAACGTGCTCGGCACCCAGGCCGTGTTCCTGATGACGCGGCGTGTGAGCATCGAACGCTCGTGAAATTCGTCATTCCCGCGCAGGCGGGAATCCATGCAAGTCAGAGTTCTGCCCAGCTCCATCAACTCGCACGGATGGTGTTCCGAGCGGATCCGCCGTGTTGCACGCATCGTGCAAACCATTGGCATGCATGGCTTCCCGCCTGCGCGGGGATGACGACATCAGAGCGTTTGCCGAGACATCAAGACGTTTCGGATTTCGCCAATGCTGTTGGCTGGCCGCAACCGGCCTTAGCCGCCCCGTCACCAGCTGCGCTTTGCCTTTCGGGATAGTCGCCGAAACCTGTTTGGTCGCCTCCAGGATGATCACGCCGGAAATGGCCGGCCACAGCTTCAGCCCGAATTTCTCGGTGGTGCTGGCGTAGCGCCAGAGCGGGGCCAACTGCAGCGGCGGCGTCGCCAGGGCGAAACCGCAACTTTCGATCTGGAACATGCCGCCCGAAATGAGCGCCTCCAGCTGCTGCTTGGTGAACGGCTGGCCTTCACCGAACGGCGTCACATCCCAATGCGCCCAGATGCTGCGGCGGTTCGGCACCACAATCAGCGCGCGGCCCTCCGGCTTCAGCACGCGCCAGATTTCGCGCAGGGTTCGCTTCACCGCGTCGCTCATCTCGATGGCATGAACGGCCAGCATCCGATCAACGCTGGCGTCGGGCAGCGGCAGCGCCTCCTCATCGACCACGATGGAACGGATCGGCCCGCCCGCTGGCCAGGCCTTGGCGCCCTGCTCGGCTGGCATCAGCGCGCCGACCCGATAAGCCTCGCCGACGAACGGCGCCAGATAGGGCGTGGCATAGCCCAGCCCCATCACCGTCAGCCCACGCACATTCGGCCAGCGCTGGCGGATCTGCGCGGCGATCAGCTCGCGCGCCTGCACGCCCATCGCCCTGTCATAGAACGCCGACAGTTCTGCGATGTCCTGGTGCATGGGGCGGCGCTCCGGTTGCCGGCGACAATTCCATTCTATCGCGCTTCCGGCGATGGTAATCTAAAACTTGTCCCGTCCTTTACAAGGCTCTCCCCCATGACAGCGTTGCAGGCCCACCAGTTTCCGTGCCGTTCCGACAATTTTGGCTTGCTGCTGCGCTATGGCGCCGATGGGGCGGCTGTTTCAATTGATGCGCCTGATGCCGGCGCCGTGCGTAAGGCGCTCGTTGAGACCGGCTGGCGGCTGACGCATCTCTTGATCACCCACCACCATGCCGATCACGTTGAGGGCAATCTGGAGATCAAGGCCGAGACTGGCTGCACGATCATCGGGCCGAAGCGTGAAGCGGCCAAAATCCCGGGTATCGATAGCGTGGTTGGGGGCGGGGAACGGTTCCAGTTGGGAGTGCACAGCGTGGAGGTGCTGGACACGCCCGGCCACACGCTCGGGCACATCTCCTATTGGTTTCCGGAGGCCAAGATCGCTTGCGTCGCCGATACGCTGTTTTCGCTGGGGTGCGGGCGCATCCTGGAGGGCGACCCTGAGATGATGTGGGCGTCGTTGCAAAAGCTGATGGCGCTGCCGCCAGAGACCACATTCTACTGCGGCCACGAATACACCCAGGCCAACGCCAAGTTTGCGCTGACCATCGAGCCGGGCAATGCCGCCCTGGTGGCGCGCGCGGCCGAGGTCGACCGCTTGCGCGCGGCCGGCAAGCCGACGCTGCCCTCGACCATCGGGGCCGAACTCACGTTCAACCCGTTCCTGCGGCCCGGCAGCCGGGAAATTCGCCAACGCCTCGGCATGGCGGAAGCGCCCGACTGGCAAGTCTTCGCCGAAATCCGCGAGCGAAAGAACCGCGGCTGACGAAGTCTGCGACGGCTGCTTTGACAGATCCGCAACCAAGAGTTGAAGAAACTTTGCATTGCGGTGCGGACGTGTCCGTAGCGTGGCTGCGGTCTGGTCGCCGTCACCCCCTCCCGCGATTCGGGCAAAACCGCGCTCCACCCCGCCCCCGAGATGTGCCGACAACATCTTATCCACGCCTATATGAGGAGCAGGGTTATCTCTAAAACATTGAAATAAAACACTTTTTTACTTTCCCTCGCTCGTGTTGCCCCACCCACGCTTGTCCCTGATTGAGAATCCTCCCTAGTATTCCTCAATGTGATTCGGCGGGTTGCTTGATGCGGGGGTTAGCCGGTGATGACGAGGAACAGTGACGGACCGTGCCTGAGCGCGATCTTCGTCGACTACGACAACATTTACTTGTCGTTGAAACGAAAAGACGAGGAGGCTGCACGCCGCTTCGCCAAAGACGCGGTGACGTGGCTGAAGGCCATCGAACAGGGCCAACTGATCACCACGACCAATGGCAATGGCGAAAAGCGCGAGCGGCGGATCGTCATGAGCCGCTGCTACGGCAACCCCGTGCCGCGGCGCAACGCTCGTGACAATTCCACCGACATGTCGTCGTTCCCGTTCGTGCGGCACCACTTCCTGCGCGCCGGCTTCGAGATTGTCGACTGCCCGCCGCTGACCGCGCAGCTCAAGAACTCGTCGGACATCCGCATGGTCATGGACATGCGCGATTACCTGACGCACGAAACGCGCTTCGACGAATTCATCATCCTCTCTGGCGATGCCGATTTTACGCCGGTGTTGCAGCGGTTGCGCGCCCACAATCGCTCGACGGTGATTTTCGCCAATGACCAGACGGCGACTCCATACACCGCGATTTGCGATGGCGAGATCCGCGAGAGCAATTTTGTCCGGATGCTGATCGAAGGCGCAATCAACAGCGCCGCTGAAGCCAGCGAACCGACGGCGCGCGCAGCGTCGACGGTGAACGCCGCAAAACCAGTGCAGACGGACGATCAGACGGCAGCCATTGCTGCCGACATCATCGCCGTGGTGGTCGCCACGGTGGACGTCGCCGACAAGCCGCTGGCCATGGAACAGGTCGCAGACCGCGTCCAGCGCGCTCTCGGCAGTGAACGCACGGTCGGCTCGAACTGGGCCGGCGCGGGATCGTTCAAGACATTCCTGGCGCAGCATCTGCCGAAGCGTCTGCAGGTTACGGCTGATCCACCCTACATGATCTTCAGCCCCGAGCGCCTGGCGCCGGTCGAGGAACGCAGCACCGAACCGGTCCAGCAGGCTGCGCCCATCGTTCAACGCGCCCAACCAGCTGTGACCGCCAAACGTCCTGTGGAAGCCGTCGCCCCGCCGCTGCCGCCGCGCCGGCAGAACCTGGCGCAAGCGTCGGCCACGCACTTGCAGCAGTCGGTCGCGCGCATCCACGAGGCCTGCCAGGCGCCGCCCTTGGCGCCGCCAGAGTACAAGATGCTGTTTGAGCTGCTGTCGGCGGAATTGCGCGAGTTCACCTTCAATGGCGATAGCACCGTTGGCAATGTGCTGAAACGGGCCCGCCGTGAAGGTTTCGATCCGCGCAAGGATGATATCCGCTTCGTGATCGATGTGGTGCGCGAGGCCGATCCCTACTTCGAGCAGGGCGTTTCGCCGGCGGTGTTCGCGGGACGCTTCCGCAACTTCGTCATCGCCCGTTGCCGCAGCCAGGGTATGCAGCTCTCAAGCGACGAGATCGATTTGATCGACGCCTGGTTCACGGGCGGTATTCCCGGCGCAGTCCCGCGTTCGGCCGACCAGGCCAACATCCCGCAGTTCCCGAAGGGGAACTCAGATGATCGCTGGCCCGCGGCGGATGATCAGGCCCAAGAGCAGACTCCCCGGTTTGGACCAGCCAGGGCACGAGGATAATAACGGCTCGCGAAATTGTAGGGGCGAGACAAGTCTTGCCCCTACGTTTTGCCGGCTTGGTGGTTAATCCCGCTCGACGCACATCGCCACGCCCATGCCGCCGCCGATGCACAGCGTGGCGAGGCCTTTCTTCGCATTCCGCCGCTTCATCTCGAACAGCAGCGTCGTCAACACGCGGGCACCCGACGCGCCGATCGGATGGCCGATGGCGATGGCGCCGCCGTTGACGTTGACCTTGGCGGTATCCCAGCCGAGGTCCTTGTTCACCGCGCAGGCCTGGGCCGCGAAAGCTTCGTTCGCCTCGACCAGATCGAGATCGCCGGCCTTCCAGCCCGCCTTCTCCAACGCCGCGCGCGAGGCCGGGATCGGACCGCTTCCCATGATGGCCGGGTCAACGCCGACGCTCGCCCACGACACAATCCGCGCCATCGGCGTGATGCCGCGTTTCTTGGCCTCCGCCGCCGTCATCAGCACCAGGGCCGCCGCGCCGTCGTTGATGCCCGACGCATTGGCCGCCGTCACCGTGCCCTCCTTGTCGAAGGCCGGGCGCAGCTTGGCGATGCCCTCCAGCGTCACGCCGGATTTGATGTATTCGTCCTGCGAAACGACGGTATCGCCCTTTTTGCCCTTGATCGTCACAGGCGCGATCTCGTCCTTGAATTTTCCGGCTTTCTGCGCGGCCTCGGCCTTGTTTTGCGAAGCGACCGCAAACGTATCCTGCTGTTCGCGGGTGATCTGCCATTTCTTGGCGACGTTCTC
>JANMVX010000063.1:0-4947 GCA_031393505.1 Hyphomicrobiaceae bacterium
GCTATTTGGGCATGCCGACACAGCAGTTCGCTTATTCACTGCTGACCCGCAGTCAGCGCATCGGCCACGAGAACCTACGGGTGCGCGACCGGGAATGGCTGCGTGGCGCGGAGGATTGGTTCCAGAAACAGGCTGGCGGCAAGCCGGGCCGGGCGCCGATGTTTGCCCCGTTCCGCTTACGGACGATGACGCTCGCCAATCGCGTCGTGGTCTCACCAATGGCGCAGTACAAAGCCGTTGATGGCTGCCCGACCGATTGGCATTTTGTGCACTACGCTGAGCGCGCCAAGGGTGGCGCGGGGCTGGTCTACACCGAGATGACCTGCGTTTCGCCGCGAGGGCGCATCACGCCCGGCTGCACGGGGCTTTATGCGCCCGAACACGAGGCCGCCTGGAAACGGCTGGTCGATTTCGTCCATTGCCAGACCCCGGCCAAGATCTGTTGCCAGATTGGCCATGCCGGGCGCAAGGCGTCGACACAGCTGGGCTGGGAGGACGCCGATGCGCCGCTCAAGTCGGGCAATTGGCCTTTGATATCGCCAAGCGCTCTGGCGTGGTCGGATGCAAACGCCGTTCCCAAATCCATGGACCGCGCCGACATGGATCGCGTCACGGCCGAGTTCGTCGCTGCGACCAAAATGGCGTCGCGAGCAGGCTTCGACATGATCGAGCTGCACGCCGCCCATGGCTATTTGATCTCAAGCTTCATCTCGCCCCAATCGAACATCCGCCGGGATGCGTATGGGGGCAGCCTGGAAAATCGGATGCGCTACCCGCTGGAAGTGTTTGCCGCCATGCGCGCCGCTTGGCCGGAGGACAAGCCAATGTCGGTGCGCATTTCAGCCAGCGACTGGGTGGGCCATGAAGGGGTTACGCCGCAGGACGCGGTGGAAATTGCAGTGATGTTTTCTACTGCCGGCGCCGATATCATCGATGTATCAGCCGGGCAAACCTCCCTCGACGCACGGCCCATCTACGGCCGCATGTTCCAGACCCCGTTCTCAATCGCATCCGCAACGAAGCGCGCATCGCGACCATGGCCGTGGGCAATATCTACGAGACAGATCACGTCAACTCGATCCTGATGGCCGGGCGAGCCGACTTGGTCTGCCTGGCCCGCCCCCACCTCGCCAATCCCTACTGGACGCTGCACGCGGCCATCCAGTTGAACGATACTGGCACGCCGTGGCCGCTGCCCTATCTGGCGGGTCGCGATCAAGCGGTGCGACTGGCGCAACGCGCAGCTGAGGTCATCCGGGCATGACGATGGTGGGGCGGCGTGTGCTGATTACCGGCGGCGGCAGCGGAGTCGGGGCGAGCTTGGCGCGCGGGTTTGCTAGCGCTGGCGCCGACGTGGTGATCGCGGGGCGCCGCCTTGAAAGCTTGCGGCGCACCGCCGCCGGTCAAGCGAGTATCCGCGCGGTCGAAGCGGATGTGACCGATGAGGCAAGCGTCAAGGCCATGTTCGCCGCGGCAGGTCCTTGCGACATCGTCATCGCCAATGCTGGCGCGGCCGACAGCGTTCCTTTCGCCAGGACGACACTTGAGCAGTGGAATGCGATGCTGGCCGTCAATCTGACTGGCGTGTTCCTGACGCTGCGCGAGGGATTGATCCAAATGCCCGGATGGGGACGTCTGATCGCGGTCGCGTCGACCGCCGGATTGAAAGGCTATCCCTACGTCGCGGCGTATACGGCAGCAAAACACGGCGTCGTCGGATTGACCCGCGCGCTGGCCCTGGAAGTTGCCAAGAAACCGATCACCGTCAATGCCATTTGCCCCGGCTTTCTCGATACTGAAATGACCGAACGGTCCATCGCGACGATCACCGCCAAAACCGGACGCAGCGCGCAGGACGCGCGGGCAGCTCTCGCGGCCAACAATCCGCAAAACCGGCTGATCGCACCGGGCGAGGTCACCACAACCGCGCTCTGGCTGTGTTCGCTAGGGAGTGAAGGCGTGAACGGCCAGGCCATTGCCATTTCGGGGGGCGAGGCCTGAGTATGCGAGTGGCGCCCAGTCCGCTATCCGAGCAGCTCCTCTCCAAGCAGCGGCTGCGCCTGTGGATTCGCCTGCTTGGTGTCACGCGCACGGCCGAAGGCAGCTTACGCGAGTTCCTGCGCCTCAACCACCAAACCACGTTGCCGCGCTTTGACGTGTTGGCGGCCCTGCAGCGCCGCGGCGAACGCACGACCATGTCGGAGATCAGCCGTATGCTGCTGGTCTCGAACGGCAACGTGACTGCGGTGGTCGACAGGCTGGAAGCGGACGGACTGGTCCGCCGCAGCGCTGATGGCAGCGACCGTCGCACCGTCTACGTCTCATTGACTGCCAAGGGCGCGCGGCAGTTCGCGCGCTTGGCCGCCGGCCACGAACGCGAAGTCAATGAGCTGTTCGGCAGTCTGTCGGCGTCAGAGATCGATTCGCTAACGGTGATCCTGAGACGCCTGCGCAAAGGAACCGTGTCATGACGGAACTGGCGGGTCTGAAGCCGCAGCATTTCCTGTGGGACGTGCGCGACAAGATCGCAACGGTGCGCCTCAACTGTCCGGAGCGGAAAAACCCGCTGACCTTCGAAAGCTACGCCGAGCTGCGCGACACCTTCCGCGCGCTCGCCTATGCCAGCGATGTCGCTGTCGTGGTGTTTGCATCGAACGGCGGCAACTTCTGCTCCGGTGGCGATGTGCACGAGATCATCGGCCCGCTGGTTGGCCTTGACATCAAGAGCCTGCTCAATTTCACGCGCCTGACCGGGGACCTGGTCAAGGCGATGATCGGTTGCGGAAAACCGATCATCTCGGCAGTCGATGGCGTTTGCGTCGGCGCCGGCGCGATCATCGCCATGGCGTCGGACCTGCGTTTGGCGACGCCCACAGCCAAGACAGCCTTCCTGTTCACGCGGGTCGGGCTGGCCGGCTGCGATATGGGCGCTTGCGCGATCCTGCCGCGCATCATCGGCCAGGGCCGCGCGGCGGAACTTCTGTACACGGGCCGAGTGATGAGTGGCCCCGAGGGCGAGCGCTGGGGGTTCTGGAACGCGCTGCACGACGCTACATCGCTCGATGACGAGGCGCGCAAACTTGCCTTCAGCCTGGCTGCCGGGCCAACGTTCGCGCACGGCATAACCAAGACACAGCTCAATCACGAATGGAACATGGGGTTGGAACAGGCGATCGAGGCGGAGGCGCAAGCCCAGGCGATCTGCATGCAGACCAAGGATTTCGAGCGGGCCTATCACGCGTTCGTCGCCAAGGCCAAACCCGTGTTCGAGGGCAACTGAGATGGCTGACCGGTCGTTTCTGGACTGGCCGTTCTTCGAGGATCGCCATCGCGATCTCGCAACCGCTCTGGAGACTTGGTGCGCGGCCAATCTGCCGGTTGACCATGGCGACGTCGATGCGGCGTGCGTGGGGCTGGTACGGATGTTGGGCAAGGGTGGATGGTTGCGGCACACAGGGGCAGGCGAAGGTGAGAAACTGGATGTACGCACGCTTTGCCTGATCCGCGAAACGCTGGCGCGCCATGACGGTTTGGCCGATTTCGCATTCGCCATGCAGGGGCTCGGCATGGGGGCCGTGTCGCTGTTCGGCACTGCGGCCCAGCGTGCCCATCTCGACAAGACGCGCACCGGCGCGGCCATCGCGGCTTTCGCATTGACGGAGCCTGGCTCGGGCTCGGACGTTGCGGCGACGGCGACAACCGCGACCCGCGTGCCGGGCGGCTATGTTCTCAACGGCGAGAAGACCTACATTTCCAACGGCGGCATCGCCGACATCTACATCGTGCTCGCCCGCACGGGCGAAGCGCCGGGCGCGCGCGGCCTGTCGCTCTTTCTGTTGCCCGCCGGGGTCGCAGGATTCGAGGTGGTCGAACGCATCGACGTAATCGCCCCGCATCCGCTGGCGCACCTCCGCTTCAACACTATCCAACTCCCCGATACCGCCTTGATCGGAAAAGCCGGCGACGGTTTCAAGATCGCCATGTCGGTGCTGGATGTGTTTCGGGCGACGGTCGGCGCGGCCGCGCTCGGGCTTGCCCGCCGCGCTCTGGACGAAGCGCTCACCCGGGTTGCCACGCGCAAGATCGGCGGCGCTCCGCTCTCCGATTTGCAGATGGTTCAGGGCCACATTGCCGACATGGCGCTGGAGATCGACGCTGCTGCGCTGCTGGTCTACCGCGCCGCCTGGACCAAGGACATGGGCGCGGCGCGGGTGTCGCGCGAAGCTGCGATGGCAAAACTCTATGCCACCGAAGCTGCGCAGCGCGTGATTGATCAGGCCGTCCAGCTGCATGGCGGCGACGGCGTCAGGCACGGCTTTGCCGTCGAGCGGCTGTACCGCGAAATCCGCGCCCTGCGCATTTACGAAGGCGCATCCGACGTGCAGCGCGTGGTGATCGCCCGTTCCGTGCTGGCATGAGTGACCAAGACCAAAGGACGCTCGCGATGACATCGCCCCACGAGTTTCTGCACCCGAAATCCTGGAAGCCCGCGCGCGGCTATGCGAACGGGGTCGCTGCGAGTGGACGCGTGATTTATTGCGGCGGCATGGTCGGCTGGAACGCCAACCAGGAATTCGAGACCGACGACTTCGCCGAACAGGTGGCCCAGGCCTTGCGCAATATCGTGATGGTGCTGGCCGAAGCAGGCGGACGGCCCGAGCACCTAGTGCGGCTGACCTGGTTCGTCACCAGCAAGGCCGAGTATCTCGGCAATCTGCGCGACTTGGGCAAGGGCTACCGCGAGATTATCGGCAGCCACTATCCAGCGATGTCGCTGGTCCAGGTTGTCGCCCTGGTCGAGGATCGCGCCAAGGTCGAAATCGAGGCAACGGCGGTCATCCCGCAGGGGTGATACCGTCCAACCTATGTTTTGACTCGCGCTTCGTTGCGTAGGGGCGACGGGCAAATAGCCCGCGATCAGCGCCCTCGCGGCCCCCGGGCGGCTTG
>JANMVX010000113.1:0-10445 GCA_031393505.1 Hyphomicrobiaceae bacterium
TACTCATATACAGCCTCATCTGGTGGTCGGTGATGTGGAGGCCGGGCAAAAGCTGATCCCTCAAAGTTGAGACGAATCAGCAGTTTGCACCGGTCGCTCGACCGCCAGACGGGGTCTTGAAGATTTCGCCGCCGCTGCTGCCGCTCCTACGGTAGGGGGTGGCCCACCCACCGGGAAGGCAGCAGCGGCGCAGTCTCATCCTGATTGACGCGGGCTCTCACCTTGATTGACGCGCTGCAGTGTCGGTCGCTGCCATGTTGTGGCCGATATGCAGGAAGCAGTCGGTGACGTCGATGTCGCTGTAGGCGCCGGGCTGTCCGTCGGCGCCGAACGTTTCCTTGAGTGCGACCCCGGCCGTTGCAGTGCAGAGCCGCGTGCTGCCATCCATGTGCATCGTGCGGACCCCGGCTTTGCCGATGACGCCGAGGGTGTAGTACTCTTCCAAGAACAGCTGACCCGAGGTGTAGAACCCGATGGCGCCGGCGGTGTAGCGTTCCTTGGTTTCGCGCATCTGACGGACGACCAGGTCCATTGCCTCGTCCCAACTGGCCTGCACCAGCTTGCCGCCGCGGCGGATCAGCGGGTGGGTTAGACGATCCGGGCTGTTGTTGGCGACCCAGCCATGCAGTCCCTTCGGGCCGAGGCGCCCGCGGTTCACAACATCCACCGCCCGACCGCGCACGCCGACGATACGCCCGCCTGGGGTGTCGTCCTTCACACCGATGTCCATGCCGCAGCCGTTGGAGCACAGAACGCAGGCGGATTGTACCCAGCGGTCAGGCGCCTCTGTGGTGTGCTGGTCCACTCGAACCGGCCACTCGTTGCCGACCGGCGGAGTCCGCGGCCCCCAAATGTCGGAAATGCTGTCGCGGGTGCTTGAAGCAGAAGCGTGGATCATAACGCCTGTTCTCCGTGGCGGACCCCTTGAGGGCCGCAGGATGACCAATCGGGACGTTAACGGTTCATGTCAAGTTGCGTGTCGATCGCGCGGTCAGACTGGCGAGCCGATCTGCAGAGTTATTGAGATCGCCCCGTCGACCTACCACGCCCACGTCGCCCGGCGCGGCAAGCCGGAGACGGCGCCGCCGCCGCCATCGCCGACTACGGCCTCGCCATCGACCTCATGACCGCTCTGCTCGCCCAGGTGCTCCATCATCATGACCCCCGACCAGAAGGTCGCGACCGGGTTGGCGATGCCTTTGCCAACGATGTCGAAGGCCGTGCCGTGGATCGGTTCGAACATCGAGGGGAAGCGCCGAACCCCATTGAGATCGGCTGGGTTGAGGTTGACAACTGGCGGCTGAAGGCGCTCGGCAGTGTGCTGATGTCCGTAATCCTGGCGGCCATCCTGCTCTGGCTCGACCGCTCGGGCGGGGCCGTGCCCTACATCGTCGAAGTCGACCACCAAGGCGCATTGGGCCGCAAGCCGGTCGGAGATCCATACCTTGGGCTGCGCCCCACTCAGGAAGGTCACAACCACCGCCTTGCCACGACTGGGCGCGATGACATGAGCGACGGCTGTCGCGCAGCCGAACCCCCATTGCCATATGGCTTGTTGCCTCCGCAGCAAGCCGCGACGGCAGTGGGTTTTTCGTTGCACACGTGCCGAAGTCTCGTCGCTGGCGATGACGGGGCGGCGCGCACCTCGGCCGCGATGGCCTGGCCGGCAACCGCGAAAGGCTTGGCAGCGCGCGCCGGCATGTTGGCGATGGCCCCTTCCGACAGCGTCAGCCCGAACAGCCCGTTGCAGCATCTCGACCAGCTGGTTGTAGCTGACCAATTGGCAGGCATGCAGATAGACGACGAGGGCCACGATGCCTTGGCTTGATGCCTCCGCGGCAAGCCGCGACAGCAATGGCCGAACGGGCTGCCGTCCGGCATATCGGCGGGCGGGGGGCGACGACGCGCGTGCCGCAGCACGGACAGGCTCCGCGATGCAGATTGATCCGCGTCGTGACCGACCGGATCGGTGGCAGATCGATGTGGTCATAGGCGTGCAGGTCGGGCCAATCGGCCTGCGAAAGCCTGGCGCCGCAGCCGTTGGGTCGATCCGATCAACGTAACCCTTCGCCAGGACCTCTTGATGGCCGTGGCGCGTTGGAACCGAATAATCGTTGTTGCGGTAACGCACCAACGACAGCTAGGAGACGCGGGTGGCGACCTTGTGGCAGGCGTCATAGGGCGCTGGCGGTAACGGCACGAACGCCGCCGCATCCGCCTGCATGCGCGGGTCGATCGTCTCGGTATGGCCGCGCAGGACCGCCTGCAAGGGCACGATGGCAGAAACGGAGTGTGGCCCCGCTTCTTGAGGCCGAGTTCTGATGGCAAAAAAATCGATTGGCTCCATTGGCACATGCAATCGCTATAGCAGAGCCTCTAATGAACTTTCAGACTCTACGTTCCAAACGTCTTCTGATAACTACATTCGCGGGGTGACGGCCAAAATTCTCTCGATCTTCTTGGCTGCTTCTACCAGCGGTCCGCTCAATTCCTCCAGGCGTTCGACAGAACCGCGCTGTATCGGAAGAGAAAAAGATATCGACGCAACCGGCCAGCCCGGGACGTGGACGGCGACTCCAACGCAGCGCACCCCAGTATACACCTCCTCCATCTCGATGGCGTAGCCCTTCGCGCGGATCTCTTCGAGGCGCTTGATGAGTTGCTTGAGTGTTTTGACCGTGTTTTTGGTCATTGGCTTGAGCCGCTCCGGGAGTTCGGCGAGGGCGGCCTCACCGCGCACAGCAAGCGACGCCAGACCGCCGGAAGAGCAGTAGGCGGGGTGCCGTCTTCCGATCGCGATCCGGACGACCTGGTCTGGCGGGTCGATGCGCTCCAACAATACCTCTTCGGCACCGTCCAGAACGCCGATGTGGCCTATTTCGTTGTACTGATCGACAAGCGTCTTCAGAAACGGATAAATAACACCGCGAATATCGCCATATCTCGAGGGTCCACCAACTGACAGTTCAAGAGCGGCCAAGCCCAAGGAATAGCGATTTGAATCCGCGCTCCGGAAAACAAATCCAAGTGATTCCAACGTAAAAAGCAACTTGTGCAAAGTCGCCTTGGGCAATCTAAGCCGTTTCTGGAAATCGGCGAAACTTTGGGGCTTCTCGCTTTTAGCAATGTCAACAAGTATCGCCAACGCCCGGGCGACACTCCGATTTGACCCATCGGGAATAGACTCAGACTCGCGTGGTCCAGACATCAAGAATTTCCGTCCATTGCTTTTGCGACGGGGGTCGGTCGCTGAGGGGTTAATTTCGCTCAATGGCACCGCTTTACAGCGATCAGCTGTCAATCGAATCAAAATTCTACTACTCCGCCCGTCAGTTGACAACCAAGGACCGAAGCGCGCGAACAGCGTCAATTGTCCTTGCGGCGGCGGTCTGAGTTCAACTGGCAAAGACGTCGACAAGATTCGGCCGGACGCTCCACGCTGGCGCGGAACGCCAACTCCCGTATTTTTACTCTGTTGCTAGGAGCCCGTCCAGATAGCCATTGTAGCCATCGCAACGGGGTGGTTTTGCGATCATAACCCGCCTCAGGCGGGGTTTGCACCGTTGAACAGTTTGCAGAGGTTGTGGGCAGCGCGTACCAGGGCCTATTCCGAGCGCACTTTGGCGACGCCCGCAACAGGAACTGGCGGAAGCCGCAGGCTTGTTTGATCTGGCCGAACACCGGCTCGACCACCTGTTTGCGGAGGCGATAGGGGTCTGGAACCCGCCATCGTCGATTTTCTTGCGCATGGCTTGTTTCAACGGCCCGCCGGCCTTGCCATTATCCTTGGTCGGACATTTTGAGGGTAGCGAGCAGATTGAGGGCTAGTTGCTGTTTGGCGTTCGGCTGGGTGATGAGCGTGAAGGTCGCCTCGCCGGCAAGCGCACCCTTGGGTGGCAGCGTGTTGCGCACGATGGTCGCCTGATGCGCCAAGAGCCGCGTGAAGCCAAACGCCGGCGAGCCATCGGCCAGCGTGTGCGTGTGCACCTTGGCGAGCGCAGCCTGCGAGCGCTTTGCCGGCGCCACGGGATCGCGCGCGGGCCACGTGCGCCCCGGCTTCGTCTTTGAACGTCAGCGGCGCCCAGGCCTGGATCATGTGCCACTGCACGTAATAGGCCAGCATGCTGAGGAAGATGTGCGCCTTGACACGGCCTTCGGGCCGATGGCGGATCGGGCGCACCTGCAGATCGATACCTTTCAGTGTGCGGAATGCCCGCTCCACTTCGGCCAGCCGCTTATGGTTGAGCACCGCCTGTTCGGCCGTCATGTCGGATGCCTCGACGCTGGTGCGGATCACATAGAGACCGTCCAGCGCGGCTTCTGCTGCAACACGCGCTTGGCTGACCGCAAAGCCGAATGAGCCGTCCTCGATGTCGAGATCGAAGTGCTTGGTGACCCATGGCTTGTCGCCTCCGCGGCAAGCCGCGACGGCGATACATTTGCCGATCACCTTGCCGGCCCGCAGGCCGATCTTGTCACGGCCGCACCAGCGTCACCAGAAAGCGCGACAGGTGGTCTGCGGGCACGAAGTCTCAAGCCAGATCAAGCCCCCGCGCTCGAGTCAGTCCGTCGCACCGAGCGCCAATGAGGGTGAGCAATTACGGGGGGTGAGCAATTCCGGTTGACAGGGTCAATCGACCGAAATAGTCTCTGGACAGGAACTGAGTTCCTAATTGCGAACCTGCACCACGTTTTAGAGCCCCGCAGGCGCCGGGCACAGAAGCTAACACTAGAATAATCGTCGTGAACATAAACCCCGCTCATCGGGCAGTGGAGGAAACAACATGGATTATAATTCAGAGCAAAGATTCGATCACATGGTCGATGCTCTCCAGCAAGGCAGGCTAGATCGTCGAGAGTTCTTCCGTCGCAGTGCGCTTCTCGGCGTCTCTCTTGTCGCCGTAACGGAAGTGCTTAGCGCAACCAAACTTCTTGTTTCAGAGGCCAAAGCCGCCTGGACACCTCCGGCGGACTGGAACCCCTATTTCCAGAAATGGGGCACGAAACCCATCGCCGACAATCCCGAGGACGCCATCAAGTGGTGGTTGGCGCGGATGAAGGATAGTTCAGTTCTCGACACCGACCCAGCTGCAAAGCTCACCGATGCCGAAGTCGCAAAGCTGAAGGCGATGGGCCCGAAAGTCGGCCATTCATGGTACGACCTCGCAATCCCGGCGGTCGCGGGCTGGAATGAGTTCTGGAAGGCAGGCGTCTCGAAGTGGGCCGGAGACGTACAAGTCTATGACAATCAAGCCAAGCCTGAGCGCATGCTTTTGGGCACTGAATTCCAGATCAACCAAGGAATCAAGGTTGCAGGTTCGTTGGCCTTCGACTGGATTCTCTTTGGCGAGTCGATGAAACGCTTCCACGCAGCAAACGTGGCGACCACTAGCGTCGCAACTTCTCCGTCAGCCTACTATCCGCCCACGGCCGTCTGCATGGGCGACGACGTTTCCGAGTTCAAGAAACTCGTGATGCCGATCGCGCAATTCTTCCGCAAGAAAGGGTTCGATTCGATCGACGCAGTATGGCTGGTCGAAGCGCATCCCTCATGGTTCAGCATTTCGCGCCAGACCGGGTTCCAGCAGGGACTGGACGATCCCGAAGTCCAAAAGGTCTGCAAGATCAAAATCGTCGACACCAAACCTGTTCTGGAAAACGACGATACTCAGGCAGCAGCCGAAGCAGCGCTTCAACAGCATCCGAACATCAAGCTGTTCATCATGCTTGCGCATCAATATGCCGGCGCCGCGGCGGCGGTCCGCAGCGCCGGACGAACGGATGTCTATGTTGCGGCGAGCGACCTCGACGAAGGCACCGCGACTAGCTTGTTACGCGGCGACTGGCCGATCCTCATCACCTACAGCCTGCCAATATCTGGCTCCGGCTTTGCCGATGCGAACATCATGGGCAAAATCCTCCTGGGCCAGAAGGTTCCCTTGATCATCGTGAGCCAGGGAACGATAACGACTACCGCAAACGTAAAAGAGGCTTACAGTAAAGACTGGGGTGGCGTTCAGATTCCCTGGAAGTAGCGGCTTAGCTGGTCAAGACTAAATCAAGCCAGCGCTCTTTGGGGAGCGCCGGTTGCGTCGAGCCTCCCCGACGCCTTGATATCGGGCGTTTCTCACTTCCGCCATCGTCCGAGTAAGACGATGGCGATTACCCCGAGGTGGTCCAGTGACGCCCGAACCATCGGCCTTCGTTCTGCAAGCTGAAGCGCTGACGAAATCCTTCGGCGTCGTGAAGGCGCTCCAACAGGTCGATCTCGACGTGAGACCGGGCTCGCTGCACGCGGTTGTTGGGCATAACGGCGCCGGCAAATCAACGCTCATGAATCTCTTGAGCGGCGTCTATCCCCTCGATTCCGGGCAGATCCGTGTTTCCGGGAAGCCGGTGCGCTTTGCCTCGCCGCGCGACGCTATGAACCAGGGCGTCTCGATGGTGCACCAGGAACTGTCCATTATTCCCGATCTCGATGTAGCCGAGAACATGTTCCTCGGGCGAGAGCCGTTGCGCGGCCTCGGCATGATCAACCGTCAGAAACTCTACGAAGCGACAGAGAAGCTCCTTGCTGAACTCAATCTCGACGTATCAGCGAGTACGCGCTGCTCGACGCTCAGCGTAGGCGCGCGGCAGATGATCGAGATTGCCAAGGCGATCTCGCGTGACGCTAAGGTATTGATCCTCGACGAGCCGACAAGCGCCTTAAGCGAGGTGGAGCAGGAGCGACTTTTTTCGTTCATCGCCCGGCTCAAGGCGCGGTCCATCGGCATCCTCTACATCTCGCACAAACTGGACGAGATCCAAGCGCTTTCGGACACTGTCACGGTGCTTCGCGACGGCAAGCGGGTGACGACGCTGCCGATCGAAAAGCTTGACCATGCCAGGATGGTCGAACTGATGGTCGGACATTCGATCACCAAGGGCGCAGCGCCCAAGGCACCACAATCGGAGATCACTCTCAAGATATCCAATCTCACTTCGCAGGCCGCCAACATTCACGACGTAAGCTTCGCGGCTCGGCGAGGCGAGATCATCGGCCTAGCGGGAATGCTTGGCAGCGGGAGAACCGAATTGTGTGAGCTCCTCTTCGGCATCCGTCGTTCCGATCAGGGTGAGATCCGCGTCATGGACAAGACGATCCAGCTGCGCACGCCGCTCGACGCGATGAACGTCGGCATCGCGCTCGTTCCCGAGGACCGTCGCAGCCAGGGCATTTTTGCTGGCCTTCCGATCTGGAA
Organism: Hyphomicrobiaceae bacterium; assembly: GCA_031393505.1. GTDB lineage: Bacteria > Pseudomonadota > Alphaproteobacteria > Rhizobiales > Hyphomicrobiaceae > JANYHF01. The sequence continues at coordinate 7,245 of JANMVX010000113.1, forward strand.
GAACGTGTCACTTGCCTCGTTCCATGATGCTTTCAGCAGCCCGCTGGGGTTCGTCCGCGAAAAGCGGTCAAAGCTTGCCGCTCAAGAGGAAGTTGAACGTTTCAAGATCAAGACGCCGTCGATCAACCAGGAAATCCAGCTTCTCAGCGGGGGCAACCAGCAAAAGGTAATCCTGGCCCGGTGGCTCCTGCGCCGTCCGCAGATCCTCCTTCTGGACGATCCGACTGCTGGCGTCGACGTCGGCGCCAAGGACGAGATCCACGCCTTCATCCGGCAGCTCGCGGAAGCCGGTCTTACAGTGATCATGATTTCGTCTGAGTTTTCGGAGCTTCTGGACACATGCCATCGGATTCTGGTTATCCGCGGCGGCAGAATCGTCGGCGAAATGGACCCGCGAACCTCAACCGAGGCGCAACTCGTGCGTGCAGCTTCGGCAAGCGCTGCGGCATAGGGGAGCCACTTGACGATGTCGAATACCGTCACACACCCGCTTCTCGTGGGTCCGCTCGCTGGACGTAGGGTTCAGAACGCGATCGAATGGCGTCTGGTCATGCTGATCGTTGCGATGATTGCTGTCGCAACGCTGTTCGGCTTTCTAAATCCCTATTATCTGACATTTCAAAACGCTCTCAACGTTGGTCGGCAGGCATCGCTGCTGGCGGTGGCGGCGATCGGCGCGCACATCATTATCGTCTCCGGAGAGATTGATCTCTCAATCGGCGCCGTTGTCGGTCTCTTGTCTGTTTCCGTTCCCGGCTTGATTGACCTCGGACTGCCTCTGCCGTTCGTCCTCGCACTCGCCGTCCTGCTTGGCGCGGCCGCAGGAGCAATCAATGGGTTCATCACTCTCCGGCTAATGGTCCCGTCTTTCTTGGCGACGCTGGGGACAATGGCAATTTATCGCGGCCTTGCGATCCATATCTCCAACCAGCCGCGGACCATTTACGACCCGTCCTTCGTCAACCTTTTCAACAATCAGCTTTTCGGAATTCCCCTCACCATCGTCTATCCACTCGTTTTGACTGTCGTGGCGGTGCTCGTCTGGCGATACACGCGGTTCGGCGTTTACATCCGCGCCGTCGGATCGAACGAACAGAGCGCGCGCTATGGCGGCCTGAACACGTTCAACATCAAGTTCATGGCGTTCGCCCTCGCCGGTGTCTTCTCTGCGATAGGCGCAATTCTATTGCTTGGACGAACTCAGATGGGTCTCGCAGTCGCCGCAGATGGGTTGGAGCTCAATGCAATCGCAGCTGTGATTCTTGGTGGCGGGCGGCTCGGCGGCGGCAAGGGCAGCGTCGTAGGTACGTTTCTCGGCGCAATTCTTTTGACGATGATCTTCAGCGGCATTGCCGGCCTGGGGCTCAATGCGTCGTGGCAACTTATTATCAAGGGGGCGATCCTGGTCGTTGTTATCGCTTTGATGAGGAAATGACCGGCCAAGAGGTGAAGCTGTCATGAGCATGCAAGCGGCCCGCGGGGTTTCCAGAGAAGCACAGCTTCTTCGGCTGTTGGCGAAGGGCGGCGTCGCCATCTACCTGATCGTCCTCGTCTTGGGCTTTGGTCTGGCGAACAGCGCATTCTTCCAAGTGCGCACCCTGCTTGCGATCGTCAATAGTAGCGCCCCGTTGATGGTCGTCGCGGCCGCGATGACAATGTGCTTGATCTGCGCCGAGGTCGATCTTTCGGTCGTTGGGGTGGTTGGGCTGTCCAGCACGTTGACCGCCTATTTGCTCTTTCACGGTGTGTCCTGGCCGCTCGCCCTGCTGGCGGCTGTAGTATCGGGTGCGGCCGTTGGAATGGTCAACGGACTCTTGACCGGGCACCTCGTCCCCGTCATGCCGTTCTTTCCGTCTTTCTTCCCAACCTTGGCGACAACAGCGCTGACCCTAGGAGTCGCCGAATGGTTGCTGCCGTCGAAGCAAGCCATTGCCATTTCCGATCCGGCCTTCGCGTCCGTCTTCGGTTTCACGTCGATCATTGACCTGCCCTTGCTCTACGCTCTGGTCGTCGTGGCGCTGATGCACGTGATGTTGATCCGGACTGGTCTCGGCTATCGGATCCAGGCCGTCGGCGCCAACCGCCGCGCAGCGCCGCTTGTTGGCATCAATGTGCGGTGGACCAAATTCTGGGTTCTGACGATCAGCGGCGGCCTTTCCGGTTTTGCCGGAGTGCTGATCGCTGGATTTTTCCAAGCGGGCTATTCGATGCTTGCCAAAGGCTATGACCTTGATGCGCTCGGCGCCGCGGTTATTGGCGGAACCGCGCTTTTCGGCGGTCGGGGAAATGTCTTCGGCAGCATTTCGGGCGTGCTTGTCCTCGCCGTGCTGAACACCGGATTGCAGTTCATCCAGGTTGAACCTTCGGTGCAACTGGCGGCGAAGGGTGCCTTGGTCATTCTGGCCGTCGCCCTGAACCTCTTCATGCTGCGGCGCCTTTCAACACTGTGATCCGGTCGCTGCCAACATCGGTCGGCGGAATAACTCAATGGAGGAAGCGATGGATCTGCTCGAGGCCGCAAGGCAGCTCGCCAGCCTAGTACAGGAGGAAGCGCGTCGGGTCAGAGTCCCAGTTACGTTCTGCGCGATCGACATCCACGGCAACGTCATCCTCAAGCAACGCATGATGGGCGCCATTCTGGTGTCGATCGAAATGTCGGAACGCAAAGCCTACACCTCCGCGGCGCTTCCGATGCGGACGGCCGACATGACGCCGTTGGCGCAACCAGGACACGACCTCTACACGTTGGCTTCAGTGGCCGGCGGCCGTCACACCATGCTGGGCGGCGGCGTGCCGCTCTACCTAGACGGCAAGCATGTCGCGGGAATCGGCGTGAGCGGTGGCACGACCGAGCAGGACATAGAGATCATCGAATCGGCGCTTCGCCGGTTCGGTGTCAAACCCAATAAATCGCGGTGACAAAGTGTACCACTGACCGGGATGATTTGCGGCGCTGAGGCGGCGCGAAAGTGTACCGGTCCTGTTAGGCCGATTCCCTGCCTCTGAATGGCATGGAGAGGCCGAAAGGATGTTCACAGTGAAACTCTATGCCGGGATACGACGGGCGGTGATGGTGGACGGGCTGAGCCGGCGGGAAGCGGCGAAGCGATTTGGCGTTCACCGGAACACGATCACGAAGATGCTCCAGTATTCGGCGCCGCCGGGCTATCGGCGTCGCGAGCGGCCCGCCTCGAAGAAGCT
>JANMVX010000118.1:0-14701 GCA_031393505.1 Hyphomicrobiaceae bacterium
GTGGGTCGCCCTCGTGCAGCGAACGCGCTGTGAGAGGGCGACCCACGGGTCGCCCCTACGCAATGATCGCTGCCCAAAACCGCATCAACGACAGGTCAGAACATAAGTTGGACGGTGTTAGCCATTGGCAACCACTGCACAAAGATTTAAGGACGCCTGCGGCGGCTTTTTGCGCTGGATCCCCGACGGCCGCACCGCGCTAAGAGGCGCTCGCGGGTCGAGGATGACGAGTGATGTCAATCGCAGGACGGTATCAGATCGCCTTGCGCCCCGCCGCTGTTTTCGCGTCGCCGGTGTTCGGCGTGCCGGTCGGCTCGATCAGCAGGATGTGGGTCTCTTCGCGCGCCACCGGCCGGTGTTCGACCCCCTTGGGCACGATGAACATCTCGCCCGGCCCGAGCGTGACCGTGCGGTCTCGCAACTCGATATCGAGCAAACCGCTCAGCACCAGGAAGAAGTCGTCCGTCTCGTCGTGCTTGTGCCAAACGAACGCGCCTTCGACCTTTGCGACCATGACGTCGTGGCCGTTGAACACAGCCACGGTTCGCGGCGACCAGTGGTCGCTGAACGAGGCCAGCTTGCCTGCCAGATTGATTGTGTCAGCCATACGAACAGACTTCGTTGATGTTGACCCATTTTTTGAAGGGATTGGGCGCCAGTTGCGTAGGGGCGCACAGCAGTGCGCCCGGCTGTCCACATTCGACGGGCCATCGGTGCCGCACGCCGGGCGCGCTGCTGCGCGCCCTACCAATCACCGATGAGTCAACATCAACGATGTTTGGTGTCAGCCATAACGCCCTCCTCACGCATCTGGTCCGACCACGCCCTTTTTCAGGATGAAGCAGCCGTAGAAGCGGCGCTCGCCAGTGCGGATGACGCAATAGGCCTTTTTGGCGCGCTCGTAAAAGGCGTGGCGTTCGATCGAGCCGAGCGGAAACTTGCCCTTGCCTTCCGCCGCGTCGATCGCCGCCTGCACTTCGGTCATGACCGGCAGCACCTCCGTGGGCTTGCCGACCACTTCCATGCGCATGGCCGCATCGTCAACGAAGGTGTCCAAAGGATAGAGCGCCAGGATCGCCTTGATGGCCTGGGCGCACGTGACATTCTCGATATGCAGCAGCTTGCCGAGCGCCGTTGCGCGGGCCACCGCGTCGGCCGGGAAATTGGTGTCGCAGATGACCAGTTCGTCGCCGTGCCCCATGCTGCGCAAGGCGTGCAACACATCCGCGCCGAGGGTGTTGTCGATCAGTTTCAGCATTGTGGGGCTCCTCTGGGAATGAGACGGTTCGCGACACGCTTGCACATGGCGGGCACCGCGTCGAGATCCTGACGCAGCCCGGACGCGCTTTGCTCACTGCAACCGCGCGCCGCTCTCCGCATCGAACAGATGCACGGCATCGAGCTTCGGCATGATCGGCAGCCGGTCGCCCGGCTTGGCGGTGATCCGCTCACGGAACACACCGACGATCTTCTGGCTGCCGAGCTTGGCGAACACCTGGGTTTCCGACCCGGTCGGCTCCAGCACCGAGATTTCCGCTGTCACGTCGGCCCCGCCAATGGTCAAATGTTCTGGCCGGAAACCGTAGACGGCGGCGCGCCCATCGCTGCCCGCCGGCGCCGTGGCCAGCGGCAGGGTCACGCCGCCATCGGTGAGGAAACTCGGCCGGCCGTTCAAACTCACTTTGCCTTTGAGCAGGTTCATGGACGGCGAGCCGATGAACCCGGCGACAAACATGTTGGCCGGCCGGTCATAGAGCTCAAGTGGCGTGCCCACCTGTTCGACGATGCCGTCATGCATCACGACGATGCGGTCGGCCATGGTCATCGCCTCCACCTGATCGTGCGTGACATAGACCGTGGTGGTTTTCAGCCGCTGGTGCAGCTCCTTGATTTCGGCCCGCATCTGCACGCGCAGCTTGGCGTCGAGATTGGACAGCGGTTCGTCGAACAGGAACACTTTTGGATCACGCACGATGGCGCGCCCCATGGCGACGCGCTGACGCTGGCCGCCCGACAGCTGGCGCGGGTACCTGTCGAGATAGGGCACGACGTCGAGGATCTCAGCCGCGCGGCGGACCCGCGTGTCGATTTCGGCCTTGGGCGTGTGGCGCAATTTCAACGCAAAGCCCATGTTCTCCGCCACGGTCTTGTGCGGGTAGAGCGCGTAGTTCTGGAACACCATGGCGATGTCGCGATCTTTTGGCGCGAGGCCGTTCACCACCCGGTCACCAATCTTGATCGTGCCGGCCCCGATCCCCTCCAGTCCCGCGATCATGCGCAGCAAGGTGGACTTGCCACAACCGGACGGGCCGACCAGGATGACGAACTCGCCATCGGCGATGCTGATGGAAACGCCGTGAATGACTTCTTGCGTACCGTAGGATTTGCGGATGTTGAGAATGTCGACTGAGGCCATGAACACAGCTCTCTTTTCCTGGCGCCCGGCGACACCCGTTCCGGGAGCCGGCCGCCGGGCGCGTGAAGATGGCGCAAGCCTATTGCAGCGCGTGGCGAACGTCGAGAGGCAGCAGCGGTATGGCTAAGACGGCATTGGCGAGCGGGCGATTGATCGAGACGATGGTCGATGTGGCGGCTGGCCTGCGCGTGCTCAGACGCCGCTGCCCGCATGTGCGGCGCGCCCATGCCCTGGCGGGCGATCCGCCACTGCGCCGCGAGATCGGCGGGTTCGAGGGGCTGACGCGCATTGTGGTTGGCCAACAGGTGTCGATCGCTAGCGCCAACGCGATCTGGGCGCGCGTGCGGGCGGGCGTCGATCCGTTCACGCCGCAACGGATGGCCGAACTGGATGTCGCGGCGCTGCAAGCCTTCGGGCTGTCGCGGCCGAAAATCGCGACCATCGGCAGGCTGGCGCGGCATCTGGTTGAGGGCGGCGATTGGCTGCCGGATCTGGTGCACGATCCCGACGATCGGGTGCGCGAAAAACTGGTGGCGCTGCCCGGCATCGGTCCGTGGACTTCGGATGTGTACCTGCTATTCTGCCTCGGCCGCGCCGACAGTTTTGCTCCTGGGGATCTGGCGCTGCAGGTGGCGGCGCAGCATCTGATGGGATTGGACGGCCGTCCCGACGCCAAGGCGCTGCAGGCGATCGCCGAACGCTGGCGCCCCTGGCGGGGAGTGGCGGCGCGGCAGTTGTGGGCGTATTATGCAGCGGTGAAACGTGCGGCGGTGTGAACTGGGTGTCAGACACTTATGGCGCTTCGCAGCGCTGCAGGCTTGTCCAGGTCGTGAGCGCCACAAGTGTCTGACACCTAGTCATCTCGTCTGTAGACGGAGAAACGCCATGGCGACGGGCAAGGATCTTCGCAGGATTGCGCTCTCGCTCGACGGCACGACGGAGGCGCCGCATTTCGACCGCGCGGCCTTCAAGGTGGCGCGCATCTACGCGACCCTGCCGGCCGATGGATTGACCGCGAACCTGAAGCTCGAGGCCGGCGAGCAGCAGTTGAAATGCCTGACGGCGCCAGAGGCGTTCGCGCCGGTGCCGGGGGGATGGGGGCGCATGGGCTGGACCACGGCGACGCTGGGTAAGCTGAGTGCGGACGAATTGACAAACGCGCTAAAAACCGCCTGGGCGCATGCGCTGCCGAAGGGGAAGGCAGTGCGAAAACGTAGGGCGCAATAGGCCCTTTTTCTTCGGGCCGTATTGCGCCGCAGGGGGCAAATGCGCGCACAAACGCTTGTGGTGATCCCTGCGGCGCAATACGGCGAAGAGGCCTATTGCGCCCTACGCCGAAAAGTCGTCCTTACACGCCCAAATCGAGCTTCAGCTGCGCGGCGGTCTTGCGGTTGGTGTCGCGCGCGAACTGTTCGATGCGGTCGAACGGCACCTGTTCGGCCATCACCAGCGAGCGGTGCGATTTTATCGCGTGCACCTTGCCCTCTTGGATGAGGTGGAACTCGCCGACGGTCTGGTTCGGCAGCACGCGCGCGGGATCGAGCCCGCTGTCCGACGCGAACGCGGCGCGCAGCTTCTTCAGCGCCGTATCTTCGCGCACGCGGCCGATGAACCAACTGGTCACCTGATCGCGCGAGCGGTAATCCAAATCGCCCGGAGACTGCGTCGCCAGCATGATGCCGATGCCGGCCGAGCGGGCGCGTTTCAAGAGGCTCTCCAGCGGCTCCTTGGTCGGCGGCTTGGAGTTGGAGGGGATATAGAGGTCCGCCTCGTCGAACATCACGACCGCCTGCAAAGACTCGCTCGGGTTGCGCTGGCAGAACCGCAAAGCCTCCGAGAGGAACTGCGAAACCCAGAACAGCACGTTTTCGTTGTCGCCGAGGAAGCCGGTGTAAATCACGGACAATCTTGTCTTGCCGCGTTTCCCGAACGATCCCAATCCCAGCAGCGATTCCATCGACAAGGGCTCGCCCTGTCCCTCGAACAGCGCGCCGTTGCGATGGCGCAGCGCGTCCAGCTGTGAGATCAGATCGCGCCGCGCTTTTCCGCTGGCGTCCATGCGCTGCGTCAGCTCGATCAGCTCCTCGTTGTCCTCCTCCATGAAGCGGATGAGGTCGCCGAGACGGATTTCGCTGCGGCTGCGTGCGCCGAGGATTTTCAGGGCCACCGAGAGAATGCCGCTCTGGCGCTGATGCGTGGCCGAGCGGCGCAGATAGAGCATTTCGCCCAAGGCCGCAGCCGAGACGTTGGCCAGCATCTCCTGCTCGTGTTCGGGCAGCTCGTTGATGCCGTTCGGCAAGAGCGTGATGTTGATCGGCCGGCCCGAGGTGCGGCCCGGCGTGTACACCGCAACGTCGATGTTGTCGGCCAGCTCGCGGCGGTTGGCCTGGCGCACGGGGTCCTCAGTGGAATTCTGAGCCCAGACTTCGGGGTTGGCGTAGCTGCACAGGTCGCCCTTGCGGTCGATCAGCACCACGGGAACGCCGCGCAGCAAAAGTTGTTCGATCACGGACAATGCCAGCGTGGTCTTGCCCGAGCCGGAGCCGCCGAGCACCGCCGCGTGACGGCGAAGGATGTTCTTGGAGAGGTAGATCGGGTCGTTTGGATCGCCCGCGCGATGGGCGATGCTGAAGCGGTTCAAGGGGTCGTCGTTGATCGGCGGGGCGGGCGGTACGAAGCTTTCACCGGTTTCGCCAACGGGCTCTAGGTCCGGATCCGGATGCAGGTGGACAACATTGTCCGCATAGGGCTGCTCCAGCTGGTCCAGCATCAGCAGCTCACGGATGGATTCCAGGTCCGTGCTCATGGGCCGGGCGGCCTTCAGCCAGGACATAAACCCTTCATTGCGGTCATGGCAGGGGGCGAAATACTGCAACGTCAGCATGCGCTCCCATTCCCATTGCGCCACCACCACTTTTCGCCCGCCGTCGGCCGCGAGGCGGTTGAGCAGGGCGGCCACGGCGGTCTTGCCTTCGGGCGGGAACTCGCTGCCGCGCACCAGAATGGCGGGCATGGTCGCGCCCGATTCCACCACCTTTTCGATCTGCTTCTTGAGGCCGCCGCCCTGGTTGGAGCGGTTGCACACGAACAGCCGTCCCCGTTGCGCCTGCCCGCTCAGCGTATGGCGCACGGTGATATCGGCCGCAAACAGATCTTCCGTCGGCGGAACAATGGCGATATCGATGGAGACGGCGCCGTCCAGTTCCTCGGCCGTCAGTTTCAGCGCGTTCGTGAGCACTTCCAGCAGCTGGCGCTCGTCGACCGGTATTTCCGGCGCATCGGTCTGCAGCGCGCTTTCCCAGCGGCGGCGGATGCTCACCACATCCGGGCTTTCCATGATACTTTCGGCGGTTTCCGAGGCCTGGGGAGCGCGCCCCGTATCGCCCAGCAACTGCAGCCAGCGTTCGCGCGCGTGCTCCAGCAGCTTTCGCGTCGATAGCCCGGCCAACTCATCGAAGAATCCCGCCCCGAACAGTTGCGCGCCGTTCGGCATGCCCGACAGATTCTCGGCCTCGAAGGCGCGCTCCAGCCGGCGGTTGACGATCAGTTTTGCCTCGGCCGCCGAGCGCGCGCCCGGCAGCGGGACAGGGCCGGCCTGCTCGATGCGATCGATCGAGGATTGCGAAATATAGGCGCGCGCCTCGTCGTAAAAATCGTCCAGGCAGCTGACGATGATGATCGCGCTCGGGACCGTGTTGGCGATCTGGATCAGCGCCGAAATGGCGTTGTTGAAGCGGCTCTCGGCATCGGCGAAGGAGCGCAGATCCTCCACCTGATCGATGCAGAACACCAGCGCCGCGCCGTCCACCAGCCGCATCAACGTGCCCAGGCAACCGATGATCTCGAACGGATCGCGGTTGCGCTGCGGATCCAACGCGCCGACCGCCAGCTGCGAAAATCCTGTGATCTCGCGGCCGTAAAGGTATTGCCGCACGCGCTGATCGACGGTGGGATCGGTGCGTTGCAGATAGAGCAGCGCACGCACGATATTGATGTCGATATCGACTTCGGCGAACTTCGGGCTCGCCAACACCGCGTCGGCGATGCGCACCACCAGCCGCGACAAGGCCTCATCGCCCAGCACCGTGTCGCGCAGATCCTTGATGTCCTGCGGCACCACGCTGGTGGCCTTGGACAGCATGTGATCGGACAGCCGCATCAGCCCGGATTCGCCGCGCTCCACCGGATCGAACGGCTTTTCCAGCGAATTCACCAGCCGGCGCAGGAAGTAATCAGCATAGCTCGCCACATCCGGCGTCATCTGGGCGTAGCCGAAATAGCCCGTCCCCTGCAGATGCGCTTCGGTTCGCAGCGCGCGCACCAAGTGCGTTTTCCCCGCGCCCGACTGGCCGTGGAACAGCAGGATGCGGCTGCCTTTCTGGCCCTTGGGACTGGTCACCGCCGCCAGCAGCTCGCGAAACTTCCGCCGCGCGCGCTCGTGCACTTCGACCACGTCGAACGGGTCGTGTTTCCAGACGTCGTCCTCCCAGGTGATCGAATGATCGAACACGCCGGGCAGCCGGTCCGGGGCAACGCGCTTCATGGCCTCAGGCAGCATCGCTGGTTTCGTCCTCAACGCGGATAAAATGCATGGTCATATTGTGATAGGCGATGGCGGAGGCGGCGAGATCGTCGAGCAGTTTCTTGTCGCGCAGGTCGGCGTGGACCAGATGCAGTCGTCCAGACTTGTGCGCCTCGGCCAGCAAAGTCTTGAACCGCCCCACGTCCAGCCCCCACTCCGGATGCGCCTCGATCAGCCGCGGAAACACTTTTGACACCAGCGCGCGCCGGTTGCCGCTCCAGCCCTGCGCACATTGCTTGGCGAAACTGCGAACTTCACTGAGGAACTCACCCAGGCTGAAGCTCGACTGTGGCTTGCGCGCCACAGACGTTGCGCCACGCGCCGCGCCCGCCACTCGCTCGCCCCCCATATAGGAGCGCAACAGTTGCATCCGCAAGGCCGGCGGACTGGTGTTGACGCTTCCCACCTGCTCGGCAGTTATGCGCGCGATCAGCCGATGGTCGGTATCCGGCTTGGCGCGCCCCTTGATCAGGGTCGCGGCCTGGGCGCGGCGCTCGGCGGCGCTGAGAAAATGGCCCGATACGGCCAGGTCGCCCGTGACCGTGCCTTTGCGCAGGGCCAGGCGGGCGAGCGCATCGCGGATCCCCGCCAACCCCTCACTGGCGTGCAGTTTCAGGTCCAGCGTGCGCTGCAACAGCAGCCGGCGCAGGCCATCACCCGTCTCAATCGCGGCCCGGGTGCGAAAATCCTTGCCGATTTTCAAAGCGTGGCCAAGCAGATGCACATCGCGCAGCTCGGGCCAGGTCAATCCGGCCGGCACGCGGTAGCCCAGGCGCTCGCCCAGCCAGCGCTGCCCTTTTGGCGTGGCGCGAAAGTGCTGGCGATGCAGCGTCACATGATCCCTGGCGGCCAGCGCGATCATGGTGTCTTCCAGCGTTTTCCGCCACATGTAGGGCGAGAGCCGGTGCGCCAGCAGCGGCGCCAGATCGCGCTGCAAGCGCACGGGGCCGGGCAGCGGGCGGCGCTCATCGCTCAGCCGCAAAAGCACGGCTTCCGCGAGTGCGGTTCCATCGATTGGCGGTGCGCCCAAAAGCCTGTCTTCCCGGTTGGTCGCGTGAGAAAAACGGGGACAGTTTACTTATATCCTTAAAGTCTCTGCACGTTTGACAAGCTGTGTTTGGATATAAGTAAACTGTCCCCGATTTTCTACGGTTGCGTCGCGCGGAGACGAATCACATTGACCGCAAGATAGTCTCGGCCAAACAGCGGGATAGTCCAAGCGGAGACGCTGTGGCCGGTGAGTTTTTCCCGCCTGGGACAGCCTTCAGGCTGAAAGATTCGTCACCCCCGCGTCGGCGCTGACTTCCTTCTCGCCCTACTTCAGGGGGAGAAGGTGGCCCCACCTGCGCGGAGGCGCAAAAGAAAAGAGGGCGCGCAGCGAGGATCCAGGGCCGGAAGCGGCAGCCGCAAGCTCCGTGCCGGAGGTGAGTGGTGCGGAGCAAGCTCCTGCCCTTCACCGACCGCGTGGCTCTTGCCGCAAAAAGGCGGCTGCGAGACGCGGTCTCCTCTCCCCGTAAATACGGGGAGAGGAAAGGAAGGCGTCTTCCCTTCTCCCCCTGCTTTGGGGGAGAAGGTGGCCGCCGACCCGCGACAGCGGGGAGGATGACGGCCGGATGAGGGGCAGCCGCTTGCTCCGTACCGGTGGCGCGAGGTGCGGAGCCAGCCGCTGCCCCTCACCGACCGCGTGGCTCTTGCGCAGAAACGCGCTGCCCATTTGCTTTTGCGCCTCCGCGCCGGTGACGCGGTCTCCTCTCCCCCTAAAAAGGGGGAGAGGAAAAAAGTCGGCGCGCTCTTATGTTAGCGCCAATGCGTCTGCGCGGGGGCGACGACTGTGTTGAACCTTGGCCCGACATCCCGTCGTCAATGCGGCTTCTTGTGCGGCGACGGGCGATGATACAGGCCGGCGGCGCGTTCGGCCTCGATCTCCAGCATCGTTTCGTAGGCCAGTTGTTGCAGCTCGCGCAGCTGGCCGATGGCGTTGTCGATCGAGGCGGCGACTCCTTCCATGATGTCATCGTTGGAGACCTGCTGGTGGATGCCTTGCAGCAGCCCCAGGATGGTTGACACGTTGGCTCGTTCCAGGCCGGCAGTCATGGTGCGGATGTCGAGATAGCTCATGGTCGCGTCTCCTTGGGACGGATTGTGGGCCACTTGGCATCCGAGACTCCAAACGTCGTGCACGCCATGCGAACGCATGCTTCGACAAGCAAGGTCACCGGCAAAATTCCACCTTCTTACTGACCGTATACTTGGCAGTTCGCCGATTTTTGAAGCATAGCAGATATGCGTTTCTTAGTTTACTAGGTACGATCCTAAGTTAGTAATGGTACGGATGGCTGCGGCGTGGCGGTCGAACCGTCGCGCAACGCCCGGTGATTGCGCCGCTTTCGCCACCGCCATGCCCCACTGGCGACACCATCGCGGCTAGACTCGTGATCCATGCGCGAGCGGGCTCCGAATATGGCGCGTCGGGGCGAGGTCGTTAAACAGTTCTTAACCACGACCGGTTGTGATGAGGCCTGGACGGGCACCGGATTGGTGCGCGTCCGACTGTAATTTAGTGCGTTGTTGGAGTTGCTTTCGTATGGTGCGTACCCGCGTGGTGCTCGGCGCTCTCAGCGTCGCCGGCCTTGGCTGCCTGTTGGCGGCCTGCGCCGTCAGCGGTCCCGATATGTCTCAGCTTGGGCTGAACGACCCTTCTGACGCCAAACCGGCGCTGCGGTCCGGTCTCGGTCTCACCGACAAATCCGGCAAGCTGGCGTCCGCGGGCGATACCGTCGGCATCGACAGCTCCGCCAGGGCCCCCAAGGGCGCGCTGGCCGACCGCGATTACAGCGGCGCGCAGCTCGACGCCGATCTGGCGCTGAAATTGATCAACGACTATCGCGCCACCAACGGGCTAAAAGCCTTGCGGCTCGATCCCAAACTCACCGCCGCCGCCAAGATGCATTCGCGCGACCTGGCCAAGACCGACCGCATTTCCCACTATGGCTCGGACGGCTCCAGCCCGTGGGATCGGGTGAAACGCGCCGGCTACACGGCAAAAATCGCCGCCGAGAATGTCGGGACGGGGCAGGCGTCGCTGCAGGAAGTCTTCAAGGGCTGGGAGCAGAGCCCGGGCCACAATCGCAATCTGCTGCTGCCCGGCGCCAAGGACATGGGGATCGCGCTGATCGCCGACCCGAAGACGGAGTTCAAGACGTTCTGGACGCTGGTGGTGGGGAGTACGTCGTAGTCGTCTTTTCGCCCCCATTTTTGGGGGAGAAGATGTCGCCCGAGCGTCAGCGAGGAACCAGCGACAGATGAGGGGCAGCCGCTTGCTCCGTACCGCGCCCAATTAAATCCGTACAGGTCTCACCGGGCTCGGCGCAAGCGGCTGCCCCTTACCGACCGCGTGGCTCTTGCGCTGAAACGCGCTGCCCATTTGCTTTTGCGCCTCCGCGCAGGTGACGCGGTCTCCTCTCTCCTTCGCCCGAAGAAAGTGGGCGAAGGGGAGAGGAGAGGACAGTGCTAGCGCCGCCCGAGCGCCGACAGGGCTGACACATCGAACCCTAGCGTGCGGCGGGCGAGCACATAGAACAGCACGGCCGACACCGTCATCGCGCCGGCGTTGGCGAGCGCGGCTCCGAGGACGCCATAGGGTGGGACCAGCGCCAGCGAGAGCGCGATATCGACCACGGCCGAGACGAACAGCACCGCCGCGCACAGTTTTTGATGGCCGACCATGCGCAGGACCGATTCGGCGGGGCCGACGGCGGAGCGGATGACTAGGCCGGCGGCGAGAATGAACATCAGCGTATAGCCCGAGGTGAACTCGGCGCCGAACAGGCTGAGCAGCGGTTTGCCGACGGCGAGCAATGCGGCCGCCCCGAACAGCGAGGGCAGGAAGGTCCAGACCGCGCCGCTCTGCACCACTTTGCGCAAGCCTTCGGCGTCGCCGCGGGCTTTCAGTTCGGACAGGCGGCCGGAAATGGCGCTGCCCACGGCGTAATTCACGAAGGCGATCAGGCCGATGCTTTTCAGCGCGGCGAAGTAGACGCCGACCTGGGCCGGTTCGCCGTAACGGGTGAGGACCAGGACGTCGAGGTTCTGCAGCACCAGTTCGCAGGCCGAGACGAAGCAGATCGGCAGCGAGGTGATGAGCCATTCGCGGACGGCATAGATCGGGCGGGCGCGGCCGATCTCGACTGACAGGCGGCGCTCGATCAGCAGCCACTGCACGAGGCCGGTGGCGACCGTCGCAAACAGAGCTGCCGCAGCCGCAGTGCTGGCCATCAACGGCAGGCCGGCGAGATGGGCAGCGACCATGCCGGCGAGAATGAGCAGGGGACGGAGCACGTAGGGCGGCAGCAGGCCGAGGCCGATCCAGGCGCGGCTGCGGCCGATGCCGTCGTGCACGTCAGTGAGGGCATAGAGCGGGAGGCAGAGCATGGCGAGCGCCAGCGGCGTGCGATAGGCCTGAGCGATGGCGTCGCCTGAGAGCCAGATGCCGCCGATCGCCAGCGCCGCGACCAGGCTGGCCACCGCCACCGGTATGGCGCGGCCAGCGCGCAAAACGCCCGCCAGGAGGTCTTTTTGGCCGAGGGCAAGATATTGCGGTACGAAGCGGATGATCGAGAGTTGCAGCCCCAACGAGGAGAGGCCGCCTAGAATCAGCACCCAGACCCAAACCCAGACGAAAATGCCGTATTCGGCGCTGCCCATCCAGCGCGCCAGCACGACCTGGGTGAGATAGGCGATAGCGGCGCTGAGGACGCGAATCGCGAAAGCGGTGAGAGCCGTAAAACCCACGCTATCCCGGCGCGCAAGCCAGGACCCGAGGCGAGCGCCAAGTCCGGTGCGGACCGTCGGCCCGCCCAGATCGGGCAGCGTCTGGGGTGGTTGCATGGACATGGACGAACGACGAACCCCTGGGCGGCCGGCATGGGCCGCGCCCCAAGCCACAACTAGCGCAAACAGTTGAACACTTCGGCCTATTCGGCCCCGAATCGGAACCCCTCGCCGAGCCGTTGCGCTTCGCGCTCGCGCACAATGTCGGCGACGCGGGCCCAGGCGACACCGCGGCGACGGTCGCTGCATTGCAGGTGCGTGCACGAGAAGAATTCGGCGACCTCGGCGGCCAGTGTCCCATGCCGGCCCTCCAGAACCAGCGCCATGGCGCTCAGTTCGTCGTTGGTCATGGTGGCGTTGCTGGCGGTCCGGCTGGTTCTCGGCATGAGTGGCTCCTTGCGATCTGCTTCACGGGGCTCAGAAGCAAGAAGGACGCCAAGTGCCCAAACGGCAAAAAGCCCGGCGGGCAGATAAACGGGGACAGTTTACTTATATCGCGTCACCGCCGTTCGAACGACGACGGCCTTTCGGCGCGATATAAGTAAACTGTCCCCGTTTATCGGGCGAGGAGAGTTCGCTAGGGAGGCGAGCTAGCGGGCAGACGAGCAGAGGCTTTGCGCGATCGAGGCGATGGCGTGGTCCCAGGTTTCTTCACGCGCGAGGGGTTTGAGACCGTGGAGGCCGAGGGCGTCGGGAGGCGAACCGCCATCGCGAAAAATGCGGGCGCAGGATTGGCGGGCGAGGCCGAGTGCCTGATCCCATTGCACAGGAGAGATATTGCTGGGCTTGGTCATCGGGGCGATTCCTTGCGAATGCGGTTCGGTACGGGGGGCGTATGATGGCAGGCGCGTCGGAAGGAGACTTGGGGGCGCCACTACGCAGGACCGTGGCATGTGACGCTTGGGGGTGGTGGTGTCTCGATCGTTCACGCCTGCCAACTCGGGAAATACGGGGACAGTATACCTATTTCTTGAGTGTGGTTTCGACACGACGGCTCCATCGATGAAATAGGTATACTGTCCCCGTATTTCAGTGAAATAGGATACTGTCCCCGTATTTCGCCGGAAGTCCCGTCCCTGCCTTGGGCGCTCCTCCCTAGATGCAGAGTCTTGTTCACTGTGTTTGACGCCTTGGTGTTTGGCAGTGACGGGGTGTTGCTCGGGGGACGGAGGAAAACGGGGACAGTTTACTTATATCGCGGTACCGACATTCGAACGCCGACAGCCTTTCGGCGCGATATAAGTGAACTGTCCCCGTTTTCCGCTCCGGCGGGGCAGCCGGTACGCAACGGAACGCAACAGGTACAGGGACGCAAACGGGGAGACGTGGGGACGCAACGGTACTGGGACGCAACGCAACCGGAACGCTAGTGCAAGCAACGCGACGCAACGGAACCAGGGACTGACGCGGAACCGGGGACCGACCCTGACACTCGACTTGCAACATCAACGGAACGGCGGCGGGCGATACGCTGGGACTGTTCTGCCTGCCGAAGTTTCCGTGCACGCAACAACGCAACGGCGAGCACCTGATGGGGACGCTCGAACGCAACTGACGCAACGGGGGACGCAACGCACGCAACCGATGGGGCACGCAACGCGGACGCAACGAACGGGACCGACGCGCAACGCAACTCCAACGCAACGGGACGCAACGCTACTTTGGGGGAAGTCGACATAATGTTTTGCTCCGTACACCGGACCCTGACGCATAACCTTGAGGGCAACCGGACGCTTGACTGAAACGAGGCGGAGCTACGCAGACGCTACTAAACTTGCTTCCCGCAAACTCGATACTATATATACGCACGATACTTCAGAACCTGATCACTCAATACTTTGGACTAAAGGTGCTGATGACTGCAATTACTACCCACCTATACTACTCGTTACTCTTGGGTAGGCTTTACGTTCGGCTTCGAACCAACTCATCGCCGCCGACAGGGAGATATATGCCGGTGCTTTGAGGCAACAGATGGGCGATAAAATGAACCGTTGTTTATTTTCGGAGTTTATTTCATTGACACGGGGTTTTTAGGCCACGGTGCTGTGGATAACTTGGCCAGCCGGCGGCGCGGGAGAGCCGCATCGCAGGTCGCGATTTTGTGCGAAATCGCACCGAATTGCATTGAATTAACTACGAATTTTCGCGTCGCAGCAGCACATTTGCTGCCCATCCGCCCAGCCCGGCGAGCCCCAAACCGATGGGCACGTTCCACGCCGCCAGCGACAGACCGAGGACGTAAAGCGCCGGCTGATCGCAGCGGACGATCTTTTGGTTCTGCAGTTGCTTCAGCATCTCTTCGGGCGTCTGCGCCAAGGCGGATCCACCGGTACAGGTGCTGGGTCCGGCCCACCAATGCCACTCGACGCCGGCGTGATAGAGCCCGAGGCCGGCGTTGGCCAACAGCCCCAGCCCCGCCAATCCGATCAGCCCGGCGGCCCAAGGCGCCCGCCCCGCCCCGATCAGGCCGATAGCGCCAATGGCCAGCGGAATGCCGGCGTAATAGGCCCAGCGCTCCTTCAGGCAGAGCTCGCAAGGCGCATAGCCGGCCAGATACTCGAGGCCCAGCGCCGTCAGCAGCACGCCGGCGCAGACCAAAAGGAACAGGAAAATGACCTGCTCCGGCTTGCGCAACGCAGTACTCAGCATGCCGATCATAAACTGCACTCCTTTTGCCGACAATCGTTGATTTTGGTCCATTGCTTTTTAGGTGATCCGTTGTCATCGGCGTAGGGGCGCGCTGCTGCGCGCCCCTACCAATCACCAGTGAGCAGCATCAACGACATTTGGTATCACGCCAACTTCGCCGCTAGGTAGAAGCCGAGCACGATCACGGCCAGACTGCCAAGCACCGTCGCCGCCAGGTTGCG
>JANMVX010000138.1:0-31649 GCA_031393505.1 Hyphomicrobiaceae bacterium
CGGTGAGCCTGCAACCGCTCATCTATCCCTATTGGCACCAGCTCAACGCCCGCGACCGGCTGAGTGAGGCCGACCTGCTCTTGCTGGCGCCGCACCTCGCCAAAGCGGGCGGCGCCGCGTGACCGTGGCGACGCCGACGGCCATGTCAGACCAACCTGCATTGATCTTGACCCATTGACTTGCGAGAGATCAGACGCCCGCAGAGTAGGGGCGCACAGCAGTGCGCCCGGCGCGCCACGTCCGACGGACCAACTATGTCGCACGCCGGGCGCGCTGCTGCGCGCGCCTACCAATCACCGATGAGTCAAGATCAACGGAGTTTGGTATCAGACATCTTCGCTCCGGATTCCTCGCTGGAAATCCGTGTCAGCCGTCAGAGTCAAAGCCGTCGCAACCCGACCCGTCTTGGGCTCGTGCCTTTCCTCGGACGTCGATGTCGGCTTTCTCTGCAGAGCCGCCAATTGCTGTGACTGGCAACTCGCGCCGCGCACGTTTTGACGCTCGGAGCACTTGCACGAGAACGTGTCAGAAAACGCCATGCAAGAAAGTGTGGTCTGCACCCTACCCCGGACCGATCAAACGAGAATCCGCACACGTGGTCAGTACTGCCAAAGCTGTTGCGGGCCCCCGCAATCGACTTTGCTGTCACGCCCGGCGATCATACGAGCAGCTGATCCGTCAAGGATTGGTGTGCCACACGTCGCGCCACAAAATCGGCGAACGCCTGATGCAAAGCATTGAAATAGAGCAGAACTTACAATCCGTTCGATGCCCACCCTCTGCGCCAGTGCATCCTGTTTGTAATTTCCAGGAGGTTGCCCGCTTTTCCTTCGATGCATGACACCGCGCTCGATGCAAAAACCGTAAGCGCCAAGAAAGAGCACGTCCGAGACCGCGCCCCGTGAGTCGGCGTGCTACCCGCTACCCCCCGAGCACGCGCTCGGCATAGAGATCATACTCCGTCGCGTCCGTCACCGTCACGCGTACCACGTCGCCGGGCTTCACCTCGGTCTCGTCGTCCAGGATCACCGTGCCGTCGATCTCCGGCGCATCCGCATACGACCGGCCGACGGCGCGCTCGTCATCCACCGTATCGATCAGCACATCGATCTCGCTCCCGATCTTATCCTCCAGGATCGACGCGCTGATCTTCTGCTGCGCCTGCATGAACCTGTGCCAGCGCTCTTCCTTCACTTCGGCCGGCACATGTGCGCCCAGCGCCTTGGACGGCGCGCCATCGACGTTCTCGTACTTGAAGCAGCCGACGCGCGTCAGGCGGGCTTCTCCGAGCCAATCCAGCAGCAGCTGAAAATCCTCTTCCGTCTCGCCCGGAAAACCAACGATGAAGGTCGAGCGGATCGCCAAATCCGGACACACTTTTCGCCACGCAGCAATCCGGTCCAGCGTCTTTTCCGCATGGGCCGGGCGTTTCATCGCTTTCAGCACAGACGGGGAGGCGTGTTGGAACGGGATGTCCAGGTAAGGCAGCACTTTTCCGGCGGCCATCAGCTCGATCACGGCGTCGACATGCGGGTACGGATAGACATAGTGCAGGCGAACCCAGGCGCCGAGGCCGCCCAGCGCGGCGGCGAGGTCCAGGAATTTCGCCTTCAGCGGCGAACCCTTCCACGGACTTTCCGCATACTTAATGTCGACACCGTACGCGCTGGTGTCCTGCGAGATGACCAGCAGCTCCTTTACGCCCGCCTTCACCAGCCGCTCGGCCTCGGCCATCACGCTGGCGGCGGAGCGCGACACCAGATCCCCGCGCAATTGCGGGATGATGCAGAACGAGCAGCGGTTGTTGCAGCCTTCGGAAATCTTCAAGTACGCGTAGTGGCGCGGCGTCAGCTTGATGCCCTGCGGCGGGATCAGGTCGTATTTTGGATCGTGCAGTGGCGGCACGGCCTTGTGCACCTCGGCCACCACCTGCTCGTATTGATGCGGGCCGGTGACGGCGAGCACGCCGGGGTAGGCCTTCAGGATGCGCTCGTTCTCCACGCCAAAACAGCCGGTGACGATCACCTTGCCGTTCTCGGCCATGGCCTCGCCAATGGCGTCCAGGCTCTCCTGCTTGGCGCTGTCGAGAAAGCCGCAGGTGTTGACGACAACGACGTCGGCCCCGGCGTGGTCGCCCGAGACGGCGTAGCCTTCGGCGCGCAGTTTCGAGATGATGCGTTCCGAGTCCACCAGCGCCTTGGGGCAACCGAGCGATACGAAGGACACTTTAGGGATGGCTTTGCGCCCCGTTTTGGACGGTGCGGTGGCGCTGGGCCGTTTGCTGGGCGTGATCGTGGTCATGGGCGTGGAGTTAGCACACTGGGGGAATTGGGAACATCATCTTCGGCTTAGGGTTCCCAGAACAATAAGTGCGGCAACCAACTCGTTGTTTCGTATGAAAAGCGGCTGGCAGCCCTGGTGCAAGCGTCGCACTAATTGTTCAGGGTGCCCTCAGCGCCAGAGGGGCGGCAATGCCATAGGCGGTTTAGCCAAAGACAGGGCGATGGCATAATCAGACGACATGAGTGATTTGGCCCCCCCAATGCGTCACGGTCGCGTCGTCGGCCGCTCGCGCAAGGTAACGCTGGCTTGACCTCAAAGCACAGACGGCGGCTGCGACGCGATCTGAACTTTCCACGCAGTTTCAGATGATAGGGACTTGCGCACGCGGCCGTGACGGGTGGTTCGCGTGTTCGAGACCGCAGCAACGAGATCTACCTTCGATTGGCCGGCTGAGGCGCTCCCTGGCGGTAGACCGCCGCAGGCTTGCGTGCCAGCATGCGGGGAATTCGCGACAGGGAGAGACATATGACTGGCAAACCCCAAATCGGCTTTATCGGCGTCGGCTTCATGGGCCACGGCATGGCCAAGAACATCCTCGAAAAGGGTTTTTCGCTCACCGTGCTCGGCCACCGCAACCGGGCGCCAATTGACGCCCTGGTTGCACAGGGCGCGAAGGAGGCCAAGTGCGCGGCGGACCTGGCTAAGAGCTGCGACATCATTTTCATCTGCGTCACTGGCTCGCCGCAGATCGAAGCCCTGGTGCGCGGCCCTGAAGGATTGAAGGCGGGGGCGAAAAAGGGCCTGATCATCGCCGATTGCTCGACGGCCGATCCGACCTCGACGCTGGCGCTGGCGGCCGAATTGGCTCCGCTCGGGGTGCATTTCATTGATGCGCCGCTAGGCGGCACGCCAGCCCAGGCCGAGAGCGGAAAGCTCTCGACCATGATCGGGGCTTCTGCCGAGGTGTTCGAGCGGGTGAAGCCCGTATGCCTCGCCTGGGCCGCCAAGGTCGACCACATCGGCGCGGTCGGCGACGGCCACAAGATGAAGCTGCTCAACAATTTTCTGTCGTTGGGCTACGGAGCGATTTACGCCGAAGCGCTGACCCTGGCCCAGAAAACCGGTATCTCGCCAAAAGTGTTCGACAGCGTACTGCGCGGCAGCCGGATGGACTGCGGGTTCTACCAGACCTATTTCGACTACGTGATCAACCGCAACCGCGATGCGCACAAGTTCACGATCGCCAACGCCGCCAAGGACACGCGCTATCTGGCCGCCATGGCCGATGCGGCGGGCGTGGCCAATCCGGTCGGCAGCGCCGTGAAAAACGCGTTCGCGGCCGCGCTGGCGGCGGGCAAGGGGGAGGAGTTTGTGCCGATGCTGTCGGATTTCGTGGCGGCGGGGAGTGGGGTGAGGTTGGGGTGAGTTGCTATTCTGGCCGGAATGGCTATAGTGTACAGAATAGCGAGTTAGCGAGGCTGCGACATGCGGGTAACGTCAGTCGAGTTGCGTGAGCGTTTAGATCAAGTCGTTGAACGCGCGAGGCAGGGGCCCGTAGTGGTCACCGTGGAGAACCGCGACCATGTGGTGTTCATATCGGCTGATGAATACGCCGAAATGCGGCAGTCGTACCGCACGGTGCGGTTGAAGAGCAGTTTGACCGACGAAGAAATTGAGCAGATCCAGAAGGCGGAAGTTCCTTCAAAGGCGGAGTAAAAGCGATACCTCACAGAGCTGGCGTAAGCCACTAGGATACATGGCGTTCCGAGCAGGAAATCTTGATATGGTTCAGTTTTCAGGACTTTCATGATTTCGGGCGCATGCGAACGGCGCCAATTCCGGTCAGCGCAACCGCAATTACGTAAGTAACTGAATTGGCAATCGTCGCGAACCAGGTTGCTGTTGTATTTGTCCCATTGGCGGCAAGGTGACCGACTCCGTAGAGCCAGATCGACAACATGGCTACAGCGGAGGAGACAACAGCTCCTGCAATGTTCCAACCCAGCCAAGTCGACAGCGATTCAGCCACTCGTCGCAGCGCCAACCATTGAAGTAACGCCAGCACAGTGGTCATGAGAGAAACCATGAGTGCGACGAAAACGCTGACGACGCCAAAAGCCATTGGCTGGCTGAGCAGGTCAATGTACTTACGCGCGCTCTCTTCGACCCCGGGATCAACTGGTGCGGAGCCGTTTTGGCCCAAATTGAGCAAGAGCACGGATGACGCCGCCATTAAGATGGCGGCTGGAAGAACACCAGCCAAAATGTAACCGGCCTTCCAAATTCCAGGGAACCTACGTGCCAGGACGACAGCTTGCAAGCCAGATAAAGCAAAAAGTCCCACGACCGCCAACAACCAATCGAACATAGCCCAAAGTGCGGTTTGCGCTCCCGAGGGCGCTAAAATTATCCCAATTCCAGTTAGGAACGAACTCGTTAGTATCGCCACCACATTCACTATCATCCAATCGCGGTAAAACCTTTTAGTAGTACTCATGATTCGGATGCCAGTCCCCAACTTACCCGCGCACAGGATAACAGAGAATATGGGTTATGTCAGCCCATTGGCAACATCTGCAGTATTTTTATGACGCATCACCTCGTACAGCATCACCCCCGTCGACACCGCCAGATTGAGGCTTTCCGTGCGCCCCCACATCGGTATGCGCACCACCTGCGAACAGGCCGCCAGCAGCCCCGGCGTCAGGCCGTCGCTCTCGCTGCCCATCAGCACCACCGCATCCTTGCCGACCTTGGCCTCGCGATAGTCCAGCTTGGCCGATCCCGCCGTACCGATTACCTCGCGGCCAGCCGCCCAGGCCACGAACGCCTCCTCCGTACACCGCACCAAAGGCACATTCGCGATGCTGCCCGAGGTCGCGCGCACGCATTCGGGCGCGAACGGATCGGTGGCCTCACCGATCAGCATGACGCCCGCGGACGCCACCGCATCCGCCGTGCGGAAGATGGAGCCGAGATTGCCCGGATCGCGCGGCCGGTCGAGCGCTAGCCACAGGCCCTTGAGTTGCACTGGCATTGCCGCCCAGCGCTGCCGCAGCACGCCGACCACCTCTTGCGGATTGTCCTTGCTGGTGATCTTGCCCAGCAGCGCCGTGTCCGCCTCGATCAGCTCCCGCGCTGCAATGGGCGGGCGCGGGCCCGAATGCCACAGCTCTACCACCTCGAACCCGGCTTCGGCAGCGCGCGCCACGAACGCCTCGCCCTCCAGCAGGAACAGCCCGCCCGCCTCTTCGCGGTGCTTCTTGCGGGAAAGGGCCGCCGCAGTTTTCACGCGCGGATTCGTAAGGCTGGTGATGATCATGGGCAGACAAAAGCGCGATCAACGTCCGTGGTCAACCCACCGCCGGAAAATCAACCCGCTACCGCCCACGGATCATAACTGCCGACACTCCACAAGTGCCCTTCGAGGTCGACGCAGGAAAAACCGCAGCCGCCATAGTCCTCGTCCGTGATCGCGACGACGATCTTGCCACCCGCGGCAAGCACCCGCGCGTGCACCTCGTCGACGTCGGCGACTACCAGATACGCGCTCTGCGTTTCGACCCCGCCGACCTCGTCCGGCTGCTTCATATGACGGCCAAACGGCGTATCGGCAACCGAGCCCAGCATGATCATGCCGCCGCCGAGGGAGAGTTGAGCGTGCGCGATGCCGCCCTTGCCGTCGGGAACGACGAGGTGCTTGGCAAAACCGAACACGCGGGCGAGCCAGTCAATTGCGGCGGGCGCGTCGCGATAGCGAAGGCAGGGGACTACGGTAGATTTGGCCAACTGGGGGGTCCTGGGGTGACTGGTCAAGCAGCCGATATTTTAGTTCTTCGACGCGTCCGCCGGCCAGAAGCAGCGCCGATCCGCCAAGCGTCCACGTTATGGCGTTCAAAATAGTAACCCTCTTGCCGCCCGTCACAGATGCCGCGTTTCGGCTGGCACGTGTCCCCAATCGTTGTTCCGCCCGTCGGCGTAGCGGACGGGGGCGTCGATCAGCTCTTTGGGATCGACATTGTCGAGCGAGGCCAGCTGGATTGAGACATAGTCGCCGCCGATCTGTTCCAGATACCCGGTGGCAAATGTGCGCACACCGCAGTGCTTGCAAAACAGGAGATGGCCAGCCTTCGTATTGAACTGATAGTCGCTGACGTCACCCTCACCAGCCAGCAATCGGAACGCGTCGGGCTTGATGATCACGCTCCAGTTGCGTGTCTTGGTGCAGATCGAGCAATTGCACTTGCCGGTACCCTGAGCGAGATCGATGTCGGCTTCGAAGCGGACTGCGCCGCAGTGGCAGCTTCCAGTATAAGTCTTTTTCATCGTTACCGCCTCCGCTTTGGCCGTTTGACTAAAGCGCCGGGAGCTCGAAAAGGTTCCGTTCAGGGAAATATTACCCGTCGGTTCACCCGCCGTGGCCCTGCGGCAACGGCTCTGTGGGCGTATCCGGGTACGCTCCGGATGGACCTTGGCGGTTCAGCGCGCGCAGATTAGCCTCGCCGACACCGGCATAACGTCCGATTCACTCAAGGCATTCACCCAGACATGGCCGCAGCAGCCACCAAACTCGCCCCCGCCTCCGACGCCTTGCCGCGCGCCGAGGCCATCCTGCATTCCACCTTCGGCTATTCCGCCTTCCGCCTGCACCAGGCCGGCATCGTCGAGGCGCTGATCGAGGGCGAGGATGTTCTCGCCCTGATGCCGACCGGCGGGGGCAAGTCGCTGTGCTATCAGATCCCCGCGCTGGCCCGTAAGGGGACGGGCGTGGTGGTCTCGCCGCTGATCGCGCTGATGCAGGACCAGGTGGATGCGCTGCACGAACTGGGCGTCAGCGCCGCCTTCCTGAACTCCTCGCAGAGCCTCGACGAGCAGCGCGCCGTCGAGCGCAAACTGGCGGCGGGCGAATTGGATCTGCTCTACATCGCCCCCGAGCGCTTGCTCACCGACCGCGCCCTCAGCCTATTGCGCGATGCCGATATCGCGCTGTTTGCCATCGACGAGGCGCACTGCGTGTCGCAATGGGGGCACGATTTCCGGCCCGATTATCGCCAGCTCTCGCGGCTACCGGACCTCTTTCCCCATGTCCCCCGCATTGCCCTGACCGCCACGGCCGATGAGCCGACGCGCCACGAAATCATCGAGCAGCTGCGGCTGGAGAACGCCAAAAAATTCATCTCCAGCTTCGACCGGCCGAACATCCGCTACACCATCGAGACGGGTGGGTCCGGGCGCGAGCGGCTGTTCAATTTCATCCGCGACAACCACGAGAGCAATGCAGGCATCGTCTATTGCCTCAGCCGCAAGCAGGTCGAGGAAACCGCCCTGGCGCTCTCGGCCAAGGGACGGACAGCGCTGCCGTATCATGCCGGCCTCGACGCCAGCATGCGCCGCAAAAACCAGCAGCGGTTTTTGCGCGAGGACGGCATTGTGATGGTGGCGACCATCGCCTTCGGCATGGGCATCGACAAGCCGGACGTGCGCTTTGTCGGCCATCTCAGCCTGCCGAAATCGGTGGAAGCCTATTACCAGGAGACGGGCCGCGCGGGCCGCGACGGCGAGCCGGCCGACGCCTGGATGGCCTACGGCATGCAGGACGTGGTGATGCTGCGCCAGTGGATCTCCCAGGGCGAGGCGGGCGAAGAGCGCAAACGCGTCGAAACGCAAAAACTGGATGCGCTGCTGGACCTGACCGAGCTCACCAGCTGCCGCCGTCAGCGCCTGCTGGCCTACTTCGGCGAGAAAGAATCGGCGCCTTGCGGCAACTGCGATAACTGCCTGGCCCCGCCCGATACCGTCGACGGCACCGAGGCGGCGCGCAAAGCGTTGTCGGCGATCTACCGCACCGGCGAGCGGTTTGGCGCCGGCTACGTCATCGCCGTTTTGCGCGGGGAAGGCGACGAGCGCGTGGGCAGGAACGGGCACGACAAGCTGCCGGTGTTCGGCATCGGCAAGGCGTTGAACGAGTCCGAATGGAAGGGCGTGTTCCGCCAGCTGGCCGTGCAAGGCATGATCGAGACCGACGCCGAACGGCACGGCGCGTTGCGGTTGCTGCCCAGCTGCCGTCCGCTGTTGCGCGGCGAGACGACGTTCGCCATGCGCAAGGAGACGCGCGCGCCTGCGGCCAAACGCGGCGAGCGCGCCACGCGCACGCGCGCCGGCAAAGTTGCAGGACCACCTGTGGCGGCTGGGGATGAACCGTTGATCGCCGCCCTGCGCGCGCTGCGCTCTAAGCTGGCGGCCGAAGGCAACGTGCCGCCCTACGTGATCTTCCACGACCGCACGCTGCACGAACTGGCCGAGAAAAAGCCGCGCAGCGCCGGCGCGTTGCACGGCGTGACGGGCATGGGCGATGTGAAGATCTCGCGCTACGGCTCGGCCATTGTCGAGGTTATGTTGCAGCTGGCGGGGCCGCGGTGACAGACGGTTGTTTGGGCCATCGGCGTCGGGCCGAGCACTGACGACCACACCGGAGGACACGCCATTTTGAGGGCCGTGCTGATCATTTGCCTGCTGATGTCTTTGACGTCGCCTACCTTGGCAGACGACAGAATGGATTGCCGTATTAAATTCGGCAGGGACGCTATCGTCGCCTGCACGGATGCGCTCAAGAAAAAACCGGATGCGGTCGAGTTTTACCTTTTCCGTGGTGCGAACTATACCTTTGCGGCGGATATGATCCGCGCCTTGGGCGACTTCACGAAGGCAATCACGCTCCAAGACGACCAGGAAGATGCCCACTATTTGCGCGGCACGTTTTACGAACATGTGAGCGACCCCGTTCACGCATCCGAGGATTACGCGCGCGCCATTGACCTGAACCCGACCTCCGCTGATCCATACTATAGCCGCGGCGCGCTTCTGGCCCGGGCCGGGAAGACCGCCGAGGCCCTCGCCGATTTGACCAAGGCGATCGAGCTGGATCCTGAATTCGTGGAAGCCCATTTGGCGCTGGCGAAACTTTACAGCGACAGCGGCAAAATTGACTTGGCGCTTGAGGCCAGCAGCCGGGCCATCGCCATTGATCCGCAACAGTCAGGTTTGTACGCCACGCGCGCCAAGGCCTATAGATTGAAAGGCGACACCGCAAAAGCAGAAGCGGATGAAAAAACCGCCACGGAGCTGGAGCCACAATCCATAACGATCAAACGCGTCATGTTGCACTACCACATACGCGGCAAAACGGCGTCAACGCTGAACGTCCTGCAGGATGCGTTCGGCGTTCGCGACCACATGAACGGCTCGCGTTCCGAGGCCGTCACAAGTTACAATCGAACATGGACGTTCCATACTTTCAGCACACCTGACGGATGTCGGATAGAGTCCGCCAAGACCGATGTAACAATCGTGCAATTGATACCCTTCTGGAGCAATCGCTGGGATGGCTCAGTGCGGCTGCGCCAGGCGTGGGACCGGCATTTTTCGGCCCTGCTCAAGCACGAGAACCACTATGCCCAGCTAGCCATCAAGGCCGCGCACGAGGCTCAAGCCGCTTTGCTCCAGTCAAAGTCACCGGTAGCGGGCTGCGACGCGCTGACGAAGGTCGCCAATGCCGCCGCAACGACCATCTACGCGGCTTCCAACAAACAGCAGGACAAGTTCGACATTCGGTCTCGGCGCGGAGGCAGCGGATATGTTCCAGACCTGTAGCGACCATAAGGCGGCCCACAACGCCCCGCCCTTGTGCTGCCCGGTTTGACAACTACGCGTATTCCTGGCTGCCACGGAGCGCTTTCCCAGAGGGCTGACGGGCATGACTCGACCTGACGAACGCGACTCCTCGCCTCCAATGCGGCGCAACATCGTCGTGCTGTTCTTCAGCGCGATCCTCGATTTCCTGAACCGGCTGGGCCGGCACTGGTTCATGCTGCTGATCCTGCTCGGCGGCGTGTGCCTGGCCATCCGCGGCACCATCCTGCTCGACTATGGCGTCGCCTATCTGTTCCGCGAAGATCGCCCCCTCGTCGGCCTCTCGCCGGCCGTCCTGTGGCAAAGCCCGAGCTTCTTCACCGAGCTGCTGGCCGTCATGCTGGCTGGCGCGGCCTGGGTGTTCGCGGTCGATCTGGATGCGCCGTCCCCGCCGCCAAACTCACTCCGCTCGCGTGGGCCAAAATTTCATCGCGAGCTGCCAAGCCTGGCCATCCGGATCGTCATCCTCTCCATCTTTCCGCTGCTTTGCCTGCTCTATCCCGCCACCGACGCGATCGCCCCGTTGCAGAACGGCGAAGGCACGCGCGCCGTGCTCGGCTGGCTCGCGGGCATCGTGTTGTCACTGTTTGTCCTCTCCCTCGCCTGGCTGGTGGAGCGCGGCCTCAGCACGGTCACCACGGGCCATTTCGGCATCAAGCGCTGGCTGGACGTGAAAGCGCCGCGTATCGCCACCTGGATCGCCTGGGACAACATCATCTGGCGCGTCGTCATCCTGTGGTTCATGTACGTGCTGGCTTGGGCCGGCATCATCGTGGTCGCGGTGCATCTGCCCGCGGTGGCGATCTTCGCCCTGGTCGGGGTGGCGCTCGGGGCCTATGTGGCGCTGAATTTCATTGTCGAACGCATGCGCTTTTACGTCATCGCGGCGGTGTTCGCGCTGGCCACCCTGCTGCGCGGCGGCGACGCCTATCCCTACCGCTTTCCCGGCCTGGACGCTCAGTATGCGGCCTGCGACCGGGCGGGCGGACGCGGCGCTGGCGGCAAGCACGACGCCACCCATCCGCTCTGGTGCGGCCGCGGCGGCGGTACGGGCGCCGGCAACGGCGGGGGCGGCAACGAATTCCGCCAAGTGCCGCGCGCAGCCTCATTACGGGGGTTGAAATCGCTCCGCCTCAGCGACAGTGGGGGCGGCAAAACCAAACTGCCCAAGCTGGTGGTGGTCGCCATTTCCGGCGGCGCCTATCGTGCGGCCTTCTGGGGCGCACTGGTGCTGGACAAACTGCGCGCCGAAAGCGCTGTCGGCAAACCCCTGGAGGGTTTCGCCGAGGGTGTGCGGCTGCTCAGCGGTTCCTCCGGCGGCATGGTGCCGGCGGCCTATTACACCACCCTGACACCCGAATTGCTTCCCGGCACGCCGGAAGGCGCCGGCATCGAAGAGATGATCGCGCGCGACATCGGCCGCGCCAATGGGCTGAAGGACGGCCAACCCAGTTACGACAGCCTCTCCTCGATCACTCAGCAATTGGTGCAGAAGGATCTGTTCAACACGTTCAAACTCGGCCGCGCCCTCTCGGATCGCGGCCAGACGCTGGATCAGCAATGGGGCAAGCTGAACATCACCTTTGAACAGCTGCGCGCCGAGGAAGAGGCGGGCCGTCGTCCCTCGCTCATTCTCTCGCCGATGATCGCCGAGACCGGGCAGCCGCTGCTGATCAGCAATCTGGACCTGACCGGCATCAGCGGGACCGGCAAGGCCGGCGCACAGCAGACGCTGGATCTGTTCAAGGCGCTGCCCGATGCCGCCAAGGGGCTTACCTTGGCTACGGCCGTGCGCATGTCGGCGACGTTCCCGCTCATCACGCCGTCCGTCAGCCTGCCCACAATACCGCCGCTGCATCCGCTCGACGCCGGCTATTTCGACGACTACGGCATGGCGATTGCGCTGGGTTACCTGAAGCAACGCGACATCATCGATTGGATGAGCGCCAACACGTCGGGCATCATTCTGGTGCAGATCAACGCCTTTCCGACCGGGGCGCTCGGGGCCGACGCCGTCGACTCCGGTTGCGCCGACCTGCCCCAGCGCACGCTCGACGGCGCGATCCTGCGTACGCTGTCGCCCATCGTCAGCCCGCTGGCCGGCCTGTTCTCGTCGCGCGGCGCCAGCATGGTGTTCCGCAATGACCAGGAGCTGGACACGCTGCAACAGCTGATGCGCAAGCTGCGGAACAAGGACGGCAAGGCCTTGAGCTTCGAACACGTCGTGTTCGAGAACGCGGCGCGCGCCAGCTTTTCGTGGTACCTGCCGCAGCACGACCTTGAATGCATGCGCTCGCAGCTCGGCGCGCCGCACAACAAGGCGGCCTTGGAGCAGCTGGCGACGGCGTGGCGCAGCGGCGAGGCCGAGGCTGCTGCCGCTGATCCGGCGGCGCCGGCCGATGGCGTGGCGCAGTAAGGACCGGGCATGCGGATCATTGCGGGCAGATTGCGGGGCCGGGCGCTGGTGGCCCCAGCCGATCAGTCGGTCCGTCCGACCTCTGATCGCACCCGCGAGGCGGTGTTCAATATTTTGGCGCATGGCGCCGCGGCGGTTTCGCTTGACGGCGTGCGCGTCATCGACCTGTTTGCGGGGACCGGCGCGCTGGGCCTTGAGGCGGTTTCAAGGGGGGCGGCGTACGCTCTATTCGTCGAGGACAGCGCGGACGCGCGCGGCCTCATCCGCGAAAACGTGGAAAACTTGGGATTGACCGGCTGCACACGGATTTTCCGCCGCGACGCCACTGATTTGGGGCCATCCAGCCAGCTTGGCCAATTCGGATTGGCGTTCCTCGATCCGCCCTACGGCAAAGGCTTGGCGGACAAAGCGCTGGCGTCGTTGGTTTCCGGCGCGTGGCTGACGCAAGATGCCGTGGTGGTGGTTGAAGAGCGCACCGGGGTGGATGTGACATTGCCGGCCGGCCTGTCGCTGCTGGAACAGCGCAGCTATGGCGACACACAGGTGCTGTTCTTGCGGGTCCAAACGTGAGGTGGTTCCTGCCTGCTCGCTAAAGTACACTCCCGCGAGCAGAGGGTCTGGCCGGTTTCGCGGTTTTGCTTGCGCGGCGGCAAAACCCGGCCGAGGCCTGGGCCGTTGCCGCCACATCAACGTTTGTTCTGGCCCTGGTGTTCCGCACGGTCGACCGGGATGTCTGCGCGGTGCTGCCAAACGGCACGCATTTTGTTTGGCACCTGTTGATGGGGTCGATGGTGGGGCTTCTGTTGCAGGCTATGGTGCGGATGGGGCCGCGCAGTTGAAACCGAAGCATTACTGAGACGCTTGTGAGGCCGGTGGCGGTGCCAAACCGAGCGCCTGCCATAACCAGGTTTCCTTCTTGGGACTCAGCGTCAAGCGGCGCTGCACATGCTTGGAAAGCCACCAACTCATCGACAGCTGTTTGTTGCTGAAAATATCCCTATCAGCTTCAACCCCAATATGGATAAACGACCCGTCAGTCGGGAACACGTCATGTTTGAGAATATTAAACTTTTGCTTACAGAGGTTCAGCGACGCGAGTGCAGCGCGCGATTCGCGTGTGCGCAGAAACGTGTTGAAGGGAGAGGACAGCACGCCGAGCGTTGTATTCTCGAGAGTACGCGCAGGCAGCACCGGAAGATCGGTATAAAGACACGGTAGTCCGGTTGCACTTGGTTCACTTGTGATCAGGATAATCTGCGGTGGTAGATGAAAGTATCTTAATTTTTCCTCCAGCTCTTGCGCAGTGACGCTGCCGTTGTTGTCGAAGTAACCACCATCGACAACTCGGTCGATAAACACACCTTGATCGTTGCGGATGGTGCCATGCGGCGACAGGACTGGGAATCGCGCGCTCATGGTCGCCGCAGTGCTGAGCCGGACGTCACACGACTTACAAGGTCCGGGCGGCTCCGCGGGAGTCGACCCCGCCGAGGTAGCCGCGCCGTTGGTCGAGGAGACAGCCGGACCCCGCAACAGGTCGTGCAGGTCGTAGGCATCGGTAAACGGACTGCCACAAATGCCGGCGGACCGCGCGGTAGTCTTGTCTCGGCAATAGTCGTCATTGCCGTACAGAAGATCGAGATCGGAGGTTATTATTCTGCGTCCCGTCGACACCGACGTGCCGTTGATCAGAAGATGGGGTAACCAATTGCGGTCGTCGACCGCCAAGACGCGGTTGCGCAGAGCCACCATGGGCTTTGACAGTGTGTCCTTGCCCGTCACCAGCTCAAAACGCCGTTCCCAGGCTTTCTCCAGAGTGGCCGCGCGATCACCGTACTGACGCATGTTCAGAAAGTCCGCGCCAATTACGCCGATCATCGTTGGAGACAGGAAGTCCCCCGATAGCATCAGCTCCATGCAGGAACTCCAGCTGGTGTCTGGCGCTTGCGGCAGGTCCGAAGCCTGGATGGCGCCGAACCAAGCGCTATCAGGGAGTTCCTTTTTACACGGCGGTCGCGGGCGCGATGCGCCTGTACGGGCCAGCTGCGCTTCGGCCTGCATGGCCTGATACGTGACTGCGGCCAATGCCCCGCCTGACACCGCCGAGATGGCGAACAGCCGGTTCTGAAATGCGGTGAAGTTGGGTGGCAGGCCGGTCGACAGCTCTCCACCGTCGTCGATCGTATCGCTCAGATTCGCCAAATTGCCTAGCACCTCGGCGACCTTGAAAGCGGAGCGGCTAGCGCCGCCCGCAGCCAAAACTATGATCGGAGGCGGGCAGCGCCGGGCTTCGGGCACTTCAAAGTTTTTTTCATAGACCGGAGCCTCGCAATTGTTGGCTTTGGCCCAGCGCGCAAGACTATCTTGCAGCGTGGGGCGCAGCGGAGCGTGGTCTTGGTCAAGCGTGCGGATGGTGTACGGATCACCGACTATGGCCGGTAAAGCGATCATGACAACTGCGAAAAAGCCCAGCACCAGCGGCACCCTGGTGCGTACTGATAGCGCGTGGAAGAAGGTCAGCGCAGGAATCCAAACACCAAGCATGATAGGCAGCAAAGAAGCCCGGTAGATGTAACGCGTCAACAAAAGGGGATCGACCAATACTATCGTCAACAGGGCAAGCGTTGCGACCACCAGCACGCCGCCGAACAAGCCGTTCGGCCAGATTGTTGAAGCCGACAGCTTGGCGTCTATCCAGCGGAACCGGCGCAACAACCATAAGAAGAGCGCAATCAGTGCGGCGCTCGCCACTGGCAACACCAACATGCCGACGCTGGAGAACGGGTCAGTTAAGTCCTTTTGCAGCCTTGTCCAGAAGAAGCTTATGACATAAATAGATGCTGCAGCTATCCCCAACAAGAGCAGCCCAAAATAGCATAAGCTCAGCCGCAAGCTGACGCGCGCGCCACCAACCGCAATGGCGCCGCTCCTGCGCATAACTCGATACAGAAAATAGAGTACAATAGGGCACAAAGCGACCGGTAGCGCCAGCAATGCGACGCCCGTAGGGCCTATTCCGTTGTAGAGAGCGTCGGTAGTTTCTGATAGCATTGTAGCCTGGTCCGCAGCAGCCAAGGTACCCGGTAATTTGGCCCACAGGAATATTGCCGCAATTCCGATGAACCCGCCGAGTGACCCATCTAGTGTAATGAGGCGATTGGTCCAGATTAACCATAGTATAAAAACGGTCAATCCGCCACCAGCGCCCCACGTGACGCCGATGGCTACCCGGCTTGCCAACGATGCAGGCCAGCGGGCCAATGTGACCGCGTGAAAGAGCACGAGTAGCATCGGCAGTGTCAAAGCTGTAAAGAGCAGCGCCGCGAATTTTACGTTTTCGACCAACCTCGACAGCGCTATGAAAATGACTATTGAGTTGTCAGGGGATATCTCAGACTGTTTGGTCTGCCAGTCCTTAAATACCGTACTCACCGTTTCTCCAAACGACTGCACCTTGCTGAGGCAAGCCGCATTTCTTTTGACTTCGGACTCACACACAAACCCGGTCTGCGGCGCGCTGACGATCGCCTCCCACTGGCCGACCAGCACCGCCGCCATGCACAGCGTGCCCAGCAACGGCGGCAGCACCCGCACCACCCAGGACGGCACCGGGATCAGGTCGTCCTCGGTTGAGGTGTAGGCCAGCGCATTGTAGCGCGCGAGAATCCAGCGGCTGGAGAGATAAACCGGCAGCACCCAGGCCACCACCACCATGCCGTAGAAGAACATCCAATAGAGCGTCGCGGTCCCCCAACTGCCGAAGATCTCCAGGAACAAATCCTGCGCCTGCGGTACGGCCCAGTACGTGAACAGGCCAAGCCCCACGCTGAGACTGGCTATGCCCGCCACGCGCAGGCCATGGCCGAATTCGCGCAACCGCTGCCAGCCGTGCTGCAGATGCCGGAGCGCGACACGCGCATAGGCGTGCAGGGGATGGGTTTTCAGCAACCGGTCTGACATCAGCGGAGCCCCCTCTGGCGCAGTCGCGAGTGAGCCGGACGCTCCGGCCCGCGTCAAAACCTCTTAGGAGTATTACATAAGGGACCCGCCTTCGGAAAGCGCATCATCGATATTGACTAGGGGGCGCCCGCAAGGCCGCACCATCGCCCTTCCCCAACGCCCCGCGCGCCTGCTAGAACCGCCCCATGCTGACCCTGATCGATAACTACGACAGCTTCACCTACAATCTCGTCCATTACCTGGGCGAGCTGGGCGCGCGCTGCCGCGTCTATCGCAATGACCAGATTACGGCGGCCAAGCTGCTGGCCGAGCAGCCCGAAGCCATCGTGCTGTCGCCCGGGCCGGCGACGCCGAACGAGGCGGGGATCTGTCTCGAGCTGGTGGAAAAAGCCGGCGCGAAGGTGCCGATCCTGGGCGTGTGCCTGGGGCATCAGACGATTGGACAGGTCTACGGCGGCACGGTTTTACGTGCGCCAAAAGCCATGCATGGCAAGGTTTCGACCGTTCGCAACCGTGGCTTGGGCATTTTCGAGGGACTGCCGCCCGCCTTCCAAGGCACCCGCTACCACTCGCTGATCGTCGAGCGGGCCAGCCTGCCTGACAGCCTGGAAATCACCGCGGAGACCGACGACGGCATCATCATGGGCCTGCGCCACCGCAGCCACTGCGTGCACGGCGTGCAGTTCCATCCCGAGAGCATCGCCTCGGAGCAGGGGCACGCGCTGATCGCCAATTTCCTCGCCCTGGCCGGCGTCGCCCGCAACGCCGGGCCGGTCAAACTGAAAGTCCCCGCATGAGCGACGCTCCCGATCCCGCCGCGCTGAAACCGTACATCAACCGCGCCATCGGCTCGGCGCTGTCGGCCCGCGAGGCCGAGGAAGCCTTCGACATCATCATGTCGGGGAAAGCCACGCCGGCCCAGATCGGCGGCTTCCTCATGATTCTCCGCCTGCGCGGGGAATCGCTGGAGGAGATTGCGGGCGCGGCAACCGTGATGCGCGCAAAAGCCAAGCGCGTGGCGGCGCCGGCGGGAGCCATGGACATCGTCGGCACCGGCGGCGATGGGCGCGGTACGCTGAACATCTCCACTGCCACGGCGCTTGTCGTGGCCAGCCTTGGCGTGCCGGTGGCCAAACACGGCAACCGCGCGCAGTCGTCCAAATCCGGCGCGGCCGATGCGCTGGCGGGGTTGGGCGTCAACATCAACGCCGACGTGCCGGTGATCGAGCGCTGCCTGGCCGAAGCCGGGATCGGTTACATGAACGCGCCGAACCACCACGCGGCGATGAAGTACGTCATGCCGGCGCGCGTGGAGCTCGGCACCCGGACGGTGTTCAATATTCTCGGGCCACTGACCAATCCCGCGGGCGTAAAACGCCAACTGACCGGCGCGTTCACGCAGGCCATCATCCGGCCGATGGCGGAGACGCTGCGCTCGCTCGGCTCCGAACGTGCCTGGCTGGTGCACGGCATGGACGGGACGGACGAGATCTCCATCGCCGGCCCGACTTATGTGGCCGCGCTGGAGGACGGGAAGGTGCGCGAGTTCGAGGTGAAGCCGGAGGACGCCGGGCTGCCTGAGCATCCGTTCGGCCAGATCCTGGGCGGCGCGCCGGCCGAGAACACTGAGAAGTTGCAGCGCCTGCTGGCGGGCGATACCTCGGCCGGGCTGATGGCGTTTCGGCACGCGGTGATGCTGAATGCGGCCGCGGCCCTGCTGATCGCGGGCAAGACGGGATCGCTCAGCGAAGGCGCGGTTCTGGCCGGCGCAGCCCTTGATGATGGCCGCGCGCGCGCGACACTGGCCAAGTTGGTGGCGGTGAGTAACGCAGGATGACGTTTTTCTTCCTCTCCACTTCCTTACGGGGAGAGGAGACCGCGTCTCGCAGCCGCCTTCTTCGGCGGCAAGAGCCACGCGGTCGGTGAGGGGCAGCCACTTGCTCCGTGCACGTGGCACGCGGGCCGGAGCAAGCGGCTGCCCCTCACCCGCCCCTTCGGGGCACCCTCTCCCCCGCGAAGAGGCGGGGGAGAGGGAAGTTAAAAACGGATTTTAATCAGATGTCTGACGTTCTCGCCAAGATCAATGCCTACAAGCGCGAGGAGATCGCGCGTGCGAAAGCCGTGCGGCCGATCGGGTCGCTGAAGGCCGACGCCCAACGCATGGGGCCGACGCGCGGGTTCATGTCGGCGATTTCGGGGCGCGTGGCGTCGGGTGGGCATGCCTTGATCGCCGAAATCAAGAAGGCCAGCCCGTCAAAAGGCCTGATCCGCGCCGACTTCGATCCGCCAGCGCTCGCCCGTGCCTACGAGGCAGGCGGGGCGGCCTGTCTGTCCGTTCTCACCGACGGCCCGAGTTTTCAGGGCGCGCCGGAATATCTCACCGCCGCCCGCGCCGCCTGCAAGTTGCCCGCACTGCGAAAAGATTTCATGCTCGACCCCTACCAGGTCGTGGAAGCGCGCGCCTGGGGGGCGGACGCCATTCTGGTCATCATGGCCAGCGTGACCGACGCCGAAGCGCGCGCGCTCATCGACGCCGCCCGCGACTGGGACATGGCCAGCCTGATCGAGGTGCACGACGAGGCCGAGCTGGAGCGCGCCGTGGCCCTCGATGGCGATCTGATCGGCATTAATAACCGCAGCCTACGGACGTTCGAGACGCGGCTGGACACCACCGAGCGCCTCGCCCCGCTGGTGCCGCGCGGCCGTCTCGTGGTGGCCGAGAGCGGCATTGCAACGAATGCGGATCTTAACCGGCTCTCGCGCGCGGGCATAAAGACGTTTCTGGTCGGCGAGAGCCTGATGCGCCAGAAGGACGTCGAAGCGGCCACGCGCGCGCTGCTGACGCCGGGATCGGCCCCCGCACTCACGCACATTAATTCCTCCGGCGAAGCCCACATGGTGGATGTGTCCGACAAGGCTGCGACGCGACGCGAGGCTGTGGCGGAAGGCTTTGTCGCTATGTCCCTCGCGACGCTGGAGCTCGCCACGACCGGAACGGCCAAGAAGGGCGACGTACTCGCAACCGCCCGCATCGCCGGCATCATGGCGGCAAAACGCACCTCCGAGCTGATCCCGCTCTGTCACCCACTGGCCTTAAGTTC
The DNA here is from genome assembly GCA_031393505.1 of Hyphomicrobiaceae bacterium. Lineage (GTDB taxonomy): Bacteria > Pseudomonadota > Alphaproteobacteria > Rhizobiales > Hyphomicrobiaceae > JANYHF01. Next base: position 19,450 of record JANMVX010000138.1, read on the forward strand.
GGTGACCGTGGATCTGGCCCCCGACGCCGATCCCACCGGCATCCGCGTGACCGCGCGCGTGACGACCACCGGCCCGACCGGCGTCGAGATGGAAGCCCTCACCGCCGTCTCGGTCGCCTGCCTCACCATCTACGACATGCTCAAGGCGGTGGAACGCAGCATGCGGATCGAGGGCATCCGGCTGACCGAAAAGACCGGCGGCAAGTCGGGCGATTTCCAGGCTGATAAAGGCTGACGGCGATGGCTGAGGGCAAATCACCACTGTTGGCCGTTGATGAGGCGTTGGCGCGGTTGCTGGATGGGGTTGCTCCACTCGCGTCGGAATCCGTCCCACTCGAAGCCGCCCATGGCCGCGTCCTCGCCGAACCCATCGCCGCGCGCCTCACGCAGCCGCCATTCGATGCCTCGGCCATGGACGGCTATGCTGTGCGGGCGGTCGACGCGGCCGTTGCAGGTTCCAAATTGACGGTTGTTGGCGAATCCGCTGCCGGTCGGGGCTATTCCGGGTCTGTCGGCCCAGGCCAAGCGATCCGCATCTTCACCGGCGCGGCGACCCCAGCCGGCGCCGACGCCGTCGTGATCCAGGAAGACACGGCGCGCGACGGCGCGACCGTCATCCTTACCCAGGCCACCTGCCCCGGCGAAAACATCCGCGTGCGTGGCAAAGATTTCGCCGTCGGCCAACCCCTGTTGCCTGCCGGCCATCGCCTGACCGCCCGCGACCTGATGCTGGCGGCAAGCTCCGGCCACGGAGCGCTCCCCGTCCGCCGCCGCCCGCGCGTCGCCATCCTGGCCACTGGCGACGAACTCGTGCCGCCTGGCGCCACCCCCGGCCCCGACCAGATCGTCTCGTCCATCCCCATTGGCCTCGCCAGTATGATCGTCTCGGCCGGCGGCGACGCCGTCCCGCTCGGCATCGCCCGCGACACGCTTGCCGACCTCGACACAAAAATCGCGGCCACGGCAGGAGCCGATATTCTCGTCACCATCGGCGGCGCGTCAGTCGGCGACCACGACCTGGTGCAGAAGGCGCTCGCCGCGCGTGGCCTGAACCTCGCCTTCTGGCGCGTCGCCATGCGGCCCGGAAAGCCGCTGATGTATGGAAAACTCGGCGAACAGCGCGTGCTCGGCTTACCGGGCAATCCGGTTTCGGCGACGCTCTGTGCGCAGATTTTCCTCCTGCCGCTGATCCGCGCGCTGCAAGGGGCGGAGCCAAGGGTTGCGCTTACAGCGGGCGTCCTCGCCTCGCCGCTCCCCGCCAACGGCCCGCGCCAGCACTACATCCGGGCACGCATCGTCACGCCCGGCTCGCCGCCCACGGTCGAACCGCTGCCGTCGCAGGATAGCTCGCTGGTCGCCACGCTCGCCCGCGCCGATTGCCTCATCGTGCAACCAGCGCACGGGCCGGAATTGGCTGCGGGCGAGAGGGTCCAGCTGTTGCCACTCGAAGGCTGAGGTCGCTGGCCCCCAACTTGCACACTTGAACCCGAAGGTGAACGCGCGCGACCAACCCGGTCTCGGCCAAAGGACGGATCCATGGGCATAGGAACCATCGGCGAACAGATCTTTACCATCGCACAATGGGTGCTGCTCGGCGGCCTCGTGCTGCTGTTCGCGCCGTTCCGCCACACCACCCGGTTCAGGCGCTCGCGCGTGCTGAAGGCCACGGCCCAGCAGGTCTGGGACAAGATGATCGATTTCCCTGATTTCACGCCCGAGACCCGGCCGACGGACAATCCGTTGCTGAGTCCATTGCTGGCCGGCTACCGCAAGATTTCGGACGATCCGCTGCGGCACGACATGACGCTCGACATGAGCCGGGGACGGCGCACCACCATGACGACAATGCGCGCGCGCACCCTTGAGCAGCAGCCGCCACACCGCACCGTCGTAACCATCGAGGATATGAACGGCGTGCCCTATCCCATGGGCAAGGACGCAAGCCTGGAAATCTGCTTGGAGGATACGTCCGGCGGCGTGCGCCTTATTTACAACCACCGTTTCGAAACGCGCTCGCTGCTGCACGATTTGATGTCGCGCTGCAACTACGCCAAGCAGCTCAACCAGGCCGCGCGCTACTTCAAGGACGGTACATCCAGTGACGCCTTGGCCGGTTGGCGCGGCGTCGCGATGCGGCTGGCGCTGACGCTGCTCACCGTCGCCAGTTTTTCGCTGGCTTTCGGTTGGTGGTTCGGCGCCGGCCTCGCGCTTATGGTGCTACTGCACGAGTTCGGCCATTGGTCCGCCATGCGCCTGATGGGCTACCCGAAAGCGCGCTTCACGCTGCTGCCGTTCCTGGGCGGCGCCGCGATGCCGGGCGAACCTTATCGGAGCCAGTTCCATCGCGCCGTGTGCGTCCTGATGGGGCCTGGCGTCAGCGCCGCCGTGTGCGCCGTTCTGCTGGCGGCGGGGTATCTCTTGGCCGCGCGCCTCAGCGCCGACCAGATCGAGCTTTTGAACGCAACGGCCATGTTCCTTGGCCTGCTCAACCTGTCGCAGCTTATTCCGATGGCCCCGCTCGATGGCGGGCAACTGTTGCAGCTGTTGGTGCAGCGCACGGGGAGCGATATCGCACGGTGGGTTGCCATCGCCGTGTCCGGCCTCGCCTGTCTGATCGCCGTCCGGCTCGGGCTTTATTTGTTCCTTCCCATCGCCCTGATCGGCATCATGGGCCTCAGCCAGACCAGGCCACAGCTGCTGTTGCCCGAAACGGTTGAGATGACGGGCCGGCAACGCCTCGCGGTCCTGGCCGGGACGATCGCCACCGTCGCCATGTTGACCTTCGCCAGCGCGCCGATGCTGGCGGGCATCGCCGGCTACGACAGTCCGCGCGCCGCCGTCGCCGCGCTCACCGGCTGGCGCGACCCGGCAGGCGATGAAGCGTCGGAGTAAGCCGCCATGCGCCGTGCGAAGGCCTTTGGCGTTTCAGCGTAAAGACGCGCCAGCTGCGGCTTGATCGCCTTTCGGATCGCGCGCTGACGATCCCGGTACAGACGGTCGAGCGTTGCGGCGTCGCTGCCGGTCAGGCCAGCGTCGATGGCACTACGCACCAGCGCCAGATCGTGATCGTGACCAAGCTGCCCCGCGATGGTCTTGGCCAAGGCGATGCGCACGTGCATCTCTTCTGGCCAGATCGCCGCGATGAGTTGCAGCTGCCGGACATGGCGCTGCACCCGCTTGCGCAGATCGTGGAACGACTCGGCGCCGCCAATCCGATAGGCCGCCGCGAGGGCTTTTCGCCCAGCGCGGTACTCGGCCGCTACCCCCTGCGCCATCTGCGCCAGGTCCAATCTCTCGAACGGCGTCTTGGCGATCCGCCGCCCGATCCACTCGGCTGTTCGCAACAACGGCTCACGATCCACTGCGCTGCCGTCAGGCCAAGGATCATGCCCGTTCGGACGCTCCTTGACCGCCGGTTGCAGCTGCCGCATCAGCGTCGCGGCGGCCATGCAGATGGTCCTGTCGGCGTCCTCGGCGGCGAGCTTGGCCAGAACATCCAGCACCACCGCGTGGTCGCGCTCATGGGACAGCGCGCGGCCGAGCCCAGCGAGACGCCGATCCAGCCGGCGCCAATTCCGATGACCCAGGACCGGTTGCGCCAGCATCAGAAGCGAGCGCAGCCGCTTCAGGCAGCGGCGCGTTTTGTGATGACCGCTAATAGGCTCGCGCGCATCGGCGAGCAGATCGCACAGCCGCGCCGATTGCGCCGATGCGATCTTGCGCAGGTCCGCGCCCGCACCTGTGTCGAGATTGAGTTGACAGGCCATGCCCACCATGACGCCTGCGCTCCCGCCCCGGGTCAAGACCAAACCGTTTGTTTACCCTATCACTTGAGGCGATCTTCAGAGATGAGAAGTATACTCCGTAACAGTTGGAGTGAGGAGCGCCTGGCATATGGACTTTGGAGTCTTTGGCTTCGCGGCTGCTAGCGCGACACTTGCTCTCCTGGCCCTGTGCGTAACCCGTGCGCAACTGCGCGCAATCGGTCTTTACAGCCACATCCGTAGCAATCATCTCAAGTCCGCGCTGTTGATGGCCGGGTTTTGCGTGCTGCTTGGCGGCGTCTGGTACGCGCTTTGCCTGATGGCGACGGCAGCACAGTTCTTGGCTCTCAATGGCCTGTCCGACACCCCCAACCTCGACCTCGTCGTGTTGCAAGTGGCGCGAGGCGCGGTGGCGCCAGCGCTGGCGACCTGGTGGGTTCCCATCATCCTGGGCGCGGTCTGGACCTGGATGGCGTCGTACTACGCCGAAGTCTTGATCCGTCTGGGCACCCGCGCGCGCCCCTTGGAGCGGAAGAAAAACTTCGAACTCTACAATCTGGTCGAGAACCTCGCCATCGCCGCCGGACTGCCGATGCCACGCATAGAGATTGTCGAAACACCAGCCTTGAACGCCTATGCCGCCGGTCTTACGCCGGAAACGTCCTGCATCGGCGTGACGCGCGGCCTGTTGCAGCGCTTGAACCGCAACGAACTCGAAGCGGTCCTTGCCCATGAGATCACCCACATCAAGAACCGCGACGTGCAGTTGACGGTGATCGCCGGCATCATCGCTGGCGGCCTCAGTTTCCTCGCCGACATCGGAAGGCGCCTGCTCGCGCCCGAGTCCAGCCCAACCACACGCGTCAACGACATGAACGCCGACACGTTCGAAACGCTCACCGACAGTTCGGGCGGGGCGGCCGGCGCTCCCGCGGGGTCCGGCGTGGTCGTCCTGATGGTGACCGTGGCGGCGGCGGCGGCATCCGTCATCGTGTCGTTCATGCTGTTGGGACTTGTCCGTCTCTTCGCGCTGTTGACCCAGTTCGCCATTTCGCGTTCGCGCGAATTCCTCGCCGATGCCGGGGCTGTCGAACTTACCCAGAACCCCGATGCCCTGATCTCGGCGTTGCGTAAGATCGAAGGCCGCGCCGACATGCCCTGGGTGCCACTGCTGTTGAAGCCCATGATGATAGGGACGACTGGATATGATGGCTGGTGGGACGAGTTGCATTGCACCCACCCCTCCATTGATGCGCGGATTGCGCGGCTGGTGCAATTTGCCGGAGGTCGGGAATCCGCTCCGCAATCGGCGCTGCGGGCGGCGGTGGGGTTTGAACATGAGATTGGCGTGACGCCAACGGCGGGCAGCGTAGGGGTTGCGCCAGCGGCTCGCGGATTTGGGCGACGACGTTTGATCAGGACGCGGAAGGCCGCGTAGGGGCAAGTCTCGCCCTTATGCCCACGGAGCGTTCCCGCCAAGGCGTCAATCCCCCAGCGCAACGCCCTCGCGACGGTGGTCGGCGCCGCCTTCCAGATGCCCGTCGCGGCGAACAATGATGTGCACGCCGGTGTTCATGTCGACGGCCTTCACCGTCTCGCCACGCGCGGCGGCGAGCGGGCCAAGGATGGTCTCGGCGGTGGTTCCTTGTTCGACTTCGAACGGGCCGTTGCGGCTGCCGAACCCCGGCAGGTCGGCCGCCTCTACGGCGTTGCAGGCCCATTCGATCAGGCAGGCAATAGTCTTGATATCGTAGAGGATAATGCGGCTGCCGCCCGGCGCGCCGAGCACGGCGAACAGATTGCCATCCGGTCCCAGAACGATGGTGGGCGCCATCGAAGAGCGGGGGCGCTTGCCCGGCTCGACCCGGTTGGCGATCGGCCAGCCCTTGTCGTCGGTGGGTTTGAACGAAAAATCCGTGAGCTGATTGTTGAGCAGGAAGCCGCCGGCCATCAGGCGCGAACCGAACGCCGTCTCGATGCTGCTGGTCATGGAGACCGCGTTGCCCTCGTCGTCGACGATGGAGATATGCGAGGTGCCCGCATGTTCGTCGGTGGCGTCGGCGCCGAAGAGCATGCCGGTTTTCAGCGGCGGCGTGCCGGGCGTGGCCTTGACGATGGGGTGTGCAAGGTCGATCAGTTTGGCGCGGGATGTGAGATAGCCGGGATCGAGCAGCGTCGGCGGCACCGGCACGAAATCGGGATCGGCGATGTACTGGTCGCGGTCGGCGTAGGCGAGCTTTTCGGCCTCGGCGATTTCGACGGCGCGCGAGGCAATGTCTGTCGGCAAGTCCAGCAGCCCGGCCAGGCCGGTCGAGGCGCTGCTGGCCGTTGCGAACGTACCTTGCGGCGACTTGCGCGCGTCCAGCATGCCCAGCACCATGGCCACGGTCGTGCCGCCAGACGACGGTGGCCCCATCCCGCAGACACGATAGCCGTAGTAGCCGACGCACACCGGGTCGCGCTCAACGGCGCGATACGCGGCAAGGTCGGAGATGTCCATATCGCCGGCGATGCGGGGGGCCGCCAGCAGCGCCGACAGCATGTCGGCCGCGATCGGCCCGGCGTAGAATGCGTCCGGGCCATCCAACGCCAATTGGCGGAACGTGGCGGCGAGCGCGGGGTTTTTCAGCGTGTCGCCAGCAGCTCGCGGCTTGCCTGCGGCATCGAAATAGAGCGCTTTGGCGTCGGCGCTGAAGCCGTCCGGGCCCTGTGCCGCCAAGAGTTTGGCCAGCCGCGGCGACACCACAAAGCCGTTGCCGGCCAGCGCTATAGCCGGTTCAAACAGGTCCGCCCAAGGCAGTTTGCCGTGCGCGGCGTGGCCCATGGCGAGCGCCCTCACCACCCCGGGCACACCCGTGCTCAGACCCGAATTCACCGCCTCGTCAAACGGCCGTTCCTTGCCGTCGGGCGTGAGGAACCGGTCGGGTTTGGCGGCCATCGGCGCGGCCTCACGGCCATCGATGCTCTGCACACGTTTCGTACTGGCGTCATAGGTGAGGATGAACGCTCCGCCGCCGATCCCCGAGGATTGTGGCTCGACCAGATTGAGCACCAACTGCGTGGCGATGGCGGCGTCCATGGCGCTGCCGCCCTGACGCATAATTGCCAGACCCGCTTCAGACGCATACGGATTTGCGGCGACCACCATGTGTTTCTGGGCGATGACCAGCGGCTTGACGGCGCCCGGGCTGGCAAACTCAGGGGCGGCTTGTTTTTGGTCTTTGGTGGTGTCGGCGGCGAATGTTGGGGTCGAAACAAGCAGTGCGAGGATTAACAGACTGACGGTGCGCATGAAGTGTCTCCCGGCGTTGGAGGAGAGACGTTACATGACAAAAGGCCATCGGCGTAGGGGCGACCCGTGGGTCGCTCTCGTGCTGCATGCCGTGCCGCCAGATGGCGACCCACGGGTCGCCCCTACGCCATCGGCTCCGGCCCACACTTTGATGCTACCGCGGCAGATCGCTGCGGCCCATCAACGCTTTGTCGATGGCCTGCGCCGCCTGCCGGCCTTCGCGAATGGCCCAGACCACCAGCGATTGTCCGCGCCGGATGTCGCCGGCCGCCCACACCTTTGCACGCGAGGTCTGGTAGCTGCGCTCGTCTGCGTCGAGGCCCTTGAAGCGGCCGCGCGCGACCACGGGCAGGGCAAGTTCCTTGACCACGTCGTTCTCGATCGGACCGCCAAAGCCCATGGCGAAGAGGACGAGCTCCGCAGGCAAAAGTCCCGCCGAGCCGGGGACGGGCTGCAGCTTGCCGTCTACCCGCGTAAATTCCAGCCCCGTGACCTTGCCGTCCTTGCCGTTGAAGCCGGTGGTGGAGATCGAAAACTCCGTAACCGCCCCTTCGGACTGACTGGACGACACGCGCAACTTCATCGGCCAATGCGGCCAGCTCAGCGCTTTGTTCTCTTTCTCTGGTGGCTTGGGCATGATTTCAAGTTGCGTCACCGACTTGGCACCCTGACGAATGGACGTACCGATACAGTCGGAGCCGGTATCGCCGCCGCCAATCACGATGACATGCTTACCCTTAGCTGAGATCTCCTCGGCCTTGGCGACCTTCAGCCCGGAGTTGCGTTTGTTCTGTTGCGGCAGGAAATCCATTGCGAAGTGCAGGCCGTTTAGGTCGCGCCCCGGCGTCTTGGCGAACAGATCGAACGGCTGCTCCGATCCGCCCGCCAGCAGCACAGCGTCGTGCTTGTCTTCCAACTCGCGCGCAGAAATGGTTTTTCCGACGTGGGCGTTGCAATGGAACGTGACACCCTCCGCTTCCATCTGTTTTACGCGGCGGGCGACTAAGGATTTCTCCATCTTGAAATCCGGAATGCCGAAGCGCAGCAGCCCGCCCGGCTCGGCGCTTTTCTCATAGACGTGCACCTCGTGCCCAACGCGGGCGAGCTGCTGAGCGGCGGCAAGGCCGGCGGGCCCCGAGCCAACGATGGCGACGCGCTTGCCGGTCTTCACATCAGACGGCTGCGGCACGATCCAGCCCTCGGCAAAGCCGCGGTCGGCGATGGCGCATTCAATGGTCTTGATGGTCACCGGCTTGTCGTCGATGTTCAGGGTGCACGAGGCCTCGCACGGCGCGGGGCAGACCCGTCCCGTGAACTCCGGGAAATTGTTGGTCGAGTGCAGATTGATCAGGGCGCGTTGGAAATCACCCTTGTAGACGAGGTCGTTCCAGTCCGGGATCTGATTGTTCACCGGGCAGCCGTTGTGACAATAGGGAATGCCGCAATCCATGCAGCGCCCGGCCTGGGTTTTCAGGTCCTTGGCCGGCAGCGGCTGCGTGAATTCCTTGAAGTGTTTGGTGCGCTCGACAACCGGCGCATACGTCCGGTCCTGCCGGTCCGCTTCGAGGAAACCTGTGATCTTGCCCATGGTGACGACTTTCTAGTCCTGGCTCGCTACAATTGTCCGAATCGCTGATCGATAGAGACCGAATTCAATGCCGGGTGGGCGGTTCTGGCAACGGTCGTTGCCGTATCTTGCCTGGCTCGATCACAGTGAACTGTCCAACAAGGCCATTGGACAGTTGTAGAAGTGTCGCGACGATTTTGGCGGCGACCCTGTCCGGCGAACCATCGAACTCCGCGACCTTGGCTAATACCACGCCAACCGCCCGCTGCGCGTCACGGAAGATCAGTTCGCCGTAGTCCCTGTCTTCGCTAACAAGGATCCTGTTGTCTGAAAGCGAGAGTGACAACAGTTGCACATCTTCTTCTCCCGAATTGATCGTCGCGTGCGTAGACGACATCATGGCTTTCGGCCCGCAATCGATCAACAATTTGGACCTGCAGGCACTCGTCCACCAGGAAGCGCATTCATTACTCCGACGCCTCGTGATAGGCGCCGGGGACAAGGTCCGCCGCGTTCAATTGCGCGGCCTGAATGTCTTCGCGCGTAAGACCTGGATAGGCCTCCAGCAACTGCTCAACGGTCGTCCCCTTACCAAGCCAACGCAGAATCGTTTCAACTTTGATCCTGGTCCCTTTGATCACGGGTTTGCCGAACATGACGTTCGGATTGATGGAGATTTCGTCATGGGTCATTTCAGACTCCTCCGGCGCTGTGCCGAAACTCTATCACTTCCTCGCCCCCGCGCCATTGCCCTTGCCCGCCTTGATCGGCAGGCCGATCTCCAGCACGCCTAGGCCGGTCGTGTCGGCCGCCTGCTGCTTGGCCATTTCTGCCAGCGCGCGCTTGTATTCGACCGGCATGACGCGGCGGAATTTTGGGAGGACCTCGGCCCAATTTTCCAGGATGAGTTTGGCGCGCTCCGATCCAGTGTAGTGCAGGTGGCGCTTGATCAGCTCCTCAAGGCGCTCGGCGTCCTGCGCGCCCATGTTGGACATGATGTCGACCAGGCCGTGGCTTTCCAGATCCATGCCGTTGCGTGACGAGCGCTCGGAGGTTTCCGACTCTTCTGCGACGGGTTCGAGGTCGACCATGGCCAGGTTGCAGCGGCGCTCGAAATCGCCGGCTTCGTCCAGCACATAGGCGACGCCGCCCGACATGCCGGCGGCGAAGTTGCGGCCGGTGCGGCCCAGCACGACCACGACGCCGCCCGTCATGTATTCGCAGCCGTGGTCGCCGGTGCCTTCGACGACCGCAATAGCGCCGGAGTTACGTACGGCGAAGCGTTCGCCGGCCACGCCGCGGAAGTAGCATTCGCCTGCGATGGCGCCATACATCACCGTGTTGCCGACGATGATGCTCTCTTCCGGCACGATGGCGGAATTGGCGTGGGGACGGACGATCAGCTTTCCACCCGAGAGGCCCTTGCCGACATAGTCGTTAGCTTCGCCGGTCAGCGAGAGGGTCACGCCGCGCGCGGTGAAAGCGCCAAAGCTCTGACCCGCCGTACCCTCAAAATCGATCCAGATCGTGTCATCAGCCAGCCCGGCATGGCCGTACTTTTTCGCGATAGTGCCTGAGAGCATGGCCCCGGCGGTGCGATCACGGGTCGAGATTTTGGACGAGAAGCGGATGGCCTTGCCGGTCTCGATGGCCTTGGCGGCCTTGGCGATCAGCGTCTTATCGAGAGCCTTTTCCAGCCCATGGTTTTGTGTCTCGCAATGGTGGATCGCCACGCCTTCAGCCGGTTCCGGCTTGTGGAACAGTTTTGCGAAGTCGAGGCCGTTGGCCTTCCAGTGGTCGATGGCGCGGGTGCGGTCGAGCCAGTCGGTCTCGCCGACCAACTCGCTGATCTTGCGCACGCCCATGGACGCCATCAGCTCACGGAGCTCTTCGGCGACATAGAACAGGAAGGTGATGACATGCTCGGGCTTGCCCTGGAACTTTGCTCGCAGCACCGGGTCCTGGGTTGCAACACCCACCGGACAGGTGTTGAGGTGACACTTGCGCATCATGATGCAGCCCAGCGAGATCAGCGGGGCGGTGGCGAAACCGAATTCGTCCGCACCCAGCAGAGCGCCGATCAGTACGTCGCGGCCGGTACGGATGCCGCCGTCAACCTGCACGGCGATGCGGCCTCTGAGGCCATTCAGCACCAGCGTCTGTTGCGTTTCGGCGAGGCCGATTTCCCATGGGCTTCCGGCGTGCTTCAACGACGTCAGCGGCGACGCGCCGGTACCACCCTCAAAACCCGAGATCGTGACGTGATCGGCACGCGCCTTGGCGACACCGGCCGCGACCGTGCCGACGCCAACTTCGGAGACGAGCTTTACGGAAACAAGCCCAGCCGGGTTGACGTTCTTAAGGTCGAAGATCAGCTGGGCAAGATCTTCGATCGAATAGATGTCGTGATGCGGCGGGGGCGAGATGAGCCCCACACCCGGCGTCGAATGGCGCACCTTCGCGATGGTCGCGTCCACCTTGTGGCCGGGCAACTGGCCGCCCTCGCCGGGCTTGGCGCCTTGAGCCATCTTGATCTGCATCATGTCGGAGTTGACGAGATATTCCGCAGTCACGCCGAAGCGACCCGAGGCCACCTGCTTGATCGCCGAGCGCATAGAGTCGCCGTTCGGCAAGGTGACAAAACGGTCGGCTTCCTCGCCGCCTTCGCCGGTGTTTGACTTGCCGCCGATGCGATTCATGGCGATGGCGAGCGTGGTATGCGCCTCGCGGCTGATCGAGCCAAAACTCATCGCGCCGGTCGAGAACTTCTTCACGATCTCGGTCGCGGGCTCGACGTCGTCAATGGAAACGGGCTTCTTGCCCATCTCCTCGGCCGTGCGCACACGGAACAAGCCCCGAAGCGTCATCAGCTGTTCGGACTGATCGTTGATCTGCTTGGCATACGAGCGATACTTTTCGGGCAGGTTGCCACGCACCGCATGCTGAAGATCAGCGACCACCGACGGCCGCCACATATGTGCTTCGCCGCGCAAGCGGAACGCGTACTCTCCGCCAACGTCCAAAGCATCCTGCAGCACCGGCACATCGGCAAAAGCCTGCCGATGCCGCTCAGCCGTTTCGGCCGCGATCTCTTCCAGGCCGACGCCCTCGACCTGCGTATGCGTGCCGAAGAAGTAGCGGTCGATGAATTCGGATTTCAGGCCCACCGCGTCGAAAATCTGCGCGCCGCAATAGGACTGGTAGGTCGAGATGCCCATCTTGGACATGACCTTCATCAGCCCCTTGTCCACCGCCTTGATATAGCGCTTCTTGGCCTCCTTGGCCGTCAGCTTCTCATCGAGCATGGGCAGCATGGCCTCGATGGTCTCGAAGGCCAGATAGGGATTTATGGCTTCGGCGCCGTAGCCCGCGAGCGTTGCGAACTGATGCACCTCGTGCGGCTCGGCGCTCTCCAGCACCAGGCCAACCGATGTGCGCAGTCCCTTGCGAATGAGATCGTGATGCACGGCCGAAATCGCCAGCAGCATCGGGATCGGGATGCGGTCCAGACTGACGCCGCGGTCCGACAGGATGATGATGTTGTAGCCGTCGGCGATCGCCCGCTCGGCCTCGCGGC
>JANMVX010000146.1:0-1940 GCA_031393505.1 Hyphomicrobiaceae bacterium
CCCGGCGCGATAGCGTTTACGCGCGCCCCTTGGTCGCCTGGGCGACAGCGAGAGATTTTGTCAGGTGATGCACGGCCTTTGAAATGCCATAAGGCGAGTGCCATTGCGGGCGATTGACGATGAAGCCGGAGATCGAACCGCGATTGGATTCCCTGCATTCGACCTCGGGCGCGTGCAGGGAATAGATTTTCTTGCCGCGCTGTTTCTGCCGCTGATCGCGCACTGTGGCGCGACAATCTGGATGAGAATTTTGCGGCCTTCCTAAGAAACACTCATCCGGGTGAGGGCGCCTCCTGGAGGACATAACCGAGCGACTTCGCCCTTCGCTCGAGGTTGGCGAGGACGCGCCGACGGTAACGTTCCTCGTAGTATGACGCTCCAGGGTCTGCATAGGACATCCCGTGGCGGAGGGTGTTGTAGAAGAGCACGGCGATCTTGCGGGCTGTGGCGGTGACCGCCTTGGCCTTGCCCACACGAGCGGCCAAGCGCCGGTAGAACGCCCCCAACGCGGTCTCGGTGCGCCCGACGGTTACGGCGGCGAGCCGCAGCAGCGCGGCGGCCCTGCTGCCGGATCGTCGGGTGCGTGTCGATAGCACTTTGCCGCCTGAGATTTTGTTGCTCGGCGCCAGGCAAAGCCAGGAGGTGAAGTGCTTGGCGTTTGGCCAGGCTGAGAGATCGGTCCCGCACTCACCCACCAGCTTGAGCGCAAGGTAGGGCCCGAGCCCATGGATCTGGGTCAGGTCGCAGCCGAGCAGTCCATGCAGAGCGGCGTGGACGTCAAACGCCAAGCCGTTGGATTGCCTCTTGGTGGATCTTGCCGGAGGCGGCTTGCTGGCCGGAGTACTGGCGGCGGCGCGCATGCGTTTCAGGACAGCCTCGATGCGCGCGTCGCATGCGGCGACTTTTGCTTGGTAGGCGTCATAGAGTTCCACCGCCTGGGTGAGGGCGAAGACATGCTCCTCTCGATCATTGCCGGCCAACGCCTGGCTGATCGTCTCGACGGAGGCGTGGCAATGCGGATCGCGCAGCGAGGCCAGTGTCTCAGGATTGCGCTCACCGGCAATGATGGCGCGGATGATAACCATTCCCGTGACGCCGGTGATGTCCGCCACCACGTGATGGAGTTGCAGGTTCATTTGCATGAGCGCCTTCTGCATGTGCTGGATGTGCGAGGCGGCGTAGTCCAACAGGCGCTCGCGTTGACGCAGGTAGGCCCGCAGGGTTGCAATCTCGCCCTTCGGCCGGAAACTGGCCCGGAGCAGACCGTATTCGTGCAGGCGCTGCAGCCACTGGGCATCGCTAATGTCGGTCTTGCGGCCGGGAACGTGCTTGGCGTCTCGAGCATTAACCAGCACCACCTCGAAGCCGCGCTGATCGAGGATTTCGAAGGCGGGGATCCAATAGACCCCTGTGGATTCCATGGCGACTGTGCGAACGCCGCAGCGCTTGAACCAGTCTGCCAGCCGCTGCAGATCGCCGGTGAAAGTACCAAAGCTGCGCACGGGTTCGGGGTCTCGATCCGGTCCCACCGCGGCGACGTGCATCGTAGCGCCGATGTCGATTGCCGCCGCATCTGGGTGAGTTGGGGAAATATCCCGCCTGGCGCGGGACGGCTTCGGTCGGGCCATGGACTCCTCCTGTATCAAGTGGGGCTCACGCACGAAGGGGCTGGGCTGTGCAAAGAGATCAACTTCCTAACCGGGATCACCGCGAGGGTGTCACCACTCTCAAGTACGCAGCAGCCCATGGACCACGTTATGTGACGGGGTTGGACACCACCAGAGAGCCGACGGCCGCTCCCCTCCAGGGCCGATGCTACCACGGTCTGTTTCTACGCCCACAGGCGGCACAGCGCTCCGCGAAACCCTCCGTGCCAATGATGCTGAGACAAGCGACCCCTGGGAGTTTACCGTTGAGGGCAGAGGTCATCGCATTTCATG
>JANMVX010000187.1:0-4299 GCA_031393505.1 Hyphomicrobiaceae bacterium
TCCTGACCGCGCTCGCCCTGATCGCTGCGGGGCCGCTGATGAAGCTGCTGGGAGCCAGCGTCGAGGCGGTCATCACCCGCCTTCTCGGCGTGCTGCTGGCGGCGCTGGCGGCGCAGTATGTGATCGATGGGTTGAAGGCGGCGTTGGCGGTGGGCGCAGCGGCGACCACTGCACAGTAAAAAGGTAATCTTGGCTAGCTTGTTCCCAGCGACCACTGGCAAACCGGACGAATACCTTGGGATTCAAGGAATTCGCCGCGCTCTGCGTCGCCAATCGCATTGACGACGACAAGCTGGCCAAAGCCAGCCTCGCACAGCAACGGGCGGATCGCACCAAGCAAGGACGCCGTGATTTCAGCAAAGCTCTCGCCCGGATCGACACATAAATCGTCGATCAGCGCAGTTTTTGTGCCGGGCGCAAAGACCGGCGGAGCGGCTTTGGGCAGCGCGATCACGAAGCCAATGACCAGTCCGTCGCGTTCGGCAACCATTGCCCAGCTCTTGCGCCACATTAACCAGCCGAAGAAGGTTCGGGTCCAGAAGCGGGCGTTCGCAGAGGGGCGCCAGTATTGTGGCTCCAATTCGGCCAAGCGTTTGCGGATTCACCCGTCAGCTCAACCATTCGATCCAGGTCGGATCGCCGCGCTTTGCGTATGGTAACCAGACTTGGGCACTGCATCACTTTGAAATCCGCTTTTTGTACAGGCCGCGCGGCTTAGGCGCTTGCGCCGCGTCGATGCGCTCTAGGATCGCTTCAAAACCCATGAACGTATCGGCGATGCCAGCTTGCATCGCAGGCGTCATGCGCAGCTTCGAATGCGTCCGGATGAAGTTGTAGAACATCGTGTAGAGCGCGACCATGTGCGCGTGATTGGCGACCTTCTTGCTGTGGCCGTTGGTAAGGCGGGTGAAGCGGCGCATGTGCATCCGCATTGTCTTATTGTGAACCTCGACAAACGACGTGCTGACGTGCGCTTCGTCGGGATTGCCTTCGACACGACGCTTACGAATGCCAGTGCACTGCGCGGGGCTGTAGCGCCCGCCCTTGTCGATTGTGGGACCGTAGAGCTTCACCACTTGCGCGTAGTCCACATCGGCCCCGAACGCCCCTTCGACTGCCTCTAGGTAGGCACGGTGGCCGTCGGTCGAAAGCTGGACGCGATTGGCGAGACGCGAGCGAAGGTCGTCCATAAGCTCGATTGCCGTTTCGCCAGAGCGGTCGCCGACAAGATAGCTGACGATCAATTTGCTGTCGGCGTCGATCCCGGTCCATGTCCAAATGTCTCCCGCGTCGGCGGGGGCGGACTTGGCCGACGCGACCGAGCGTTGCTTGCAATAGTTGAAGGCCCAAATTTCGTCGCACTGAATGCGGCTCGCCTTCACGCCCCGCACCATTTCATCGTGCATTTCGGCGGAGACGGTCCCGGCGTCGATCAGCAGCTTGGCGACCGTGTTGAAACTAACGTCCGCGATCCGGGCGACGGCGCGCATCGACATGCCCTCGCACAGCAGATTGAGGATTTGGACGCGGGCTTTGAGGGCGAGCTTTCTCATGCCCATTTCTATATGGACCTTCTTGCATAACGTCAAGGATAAAAGTTCAGTTTAAGCTACAATGCGAAGCCTTGGGCGAGTGGGGCCGTCACCGTCAAGCGGTCCATACATTCGGACAAATTCGGACTCATAGAGAGGGACAAAACTGCTGAGGTCGGCAACGGAATAACCGAAACTCTTGATGTGCGCCTCCAAGATCGACCTCATCACGGTTGGCTGTTCATGAGGAAAATCGAGTTCAGGAGGCTCGCGCAACCGCCAGCCCCGTGAACTGATTTGCTGCCACAAATAGCGATTTTGATTTGGCTGCAAAGCGTTAAGACTCTTTGCTTTCATAAGAAGAGCCTGCATGGCCACCTTCCATTCCGGCTTGAGAGATGCGAGCAACTCAAGAGTTATCCGCCTTCCAGAGAACGAAGGGCGAATATCTGCATCCGGCATCAAGAAATGTGAAGCGAATTGCTGCGCTTCATCTTCCATGGTTGGAGTTGGAAACCTGTGCATTACTAGATGTCCGATTTCATGGGACAATGTATAGCGCATCCTATCAGCAGGATGCTGTGCATTTAGCAATACAAGTGGGGGTTGACCCGGAACCTTAAATGTCATCCCGCTGATTGATGCGCCCCCGAAATCCGATGTTCCGACAATGACGCCAGCGCGCTCGGCAAGGGCCGTGACGTTCTTGATCGGGCCTGGCCCCAATCCCCAATGCGACCGCACCATGCTCGCCACCCGGCTCGGCGAACCCCATTCCTCCACATTGAAGGACGGGAGATCAGCCGTTGGCTCAAAGTCCACTGACTGAAGGAAGCGGCGCAGCTGCATCACCCGGATATTCAGTTCCGCCGTCACCATGTCGAGATCGCGGGCGGTGACATCGGCCTTGGCCCGAGGCATTGGATGGACGCTGACGGGCGGGCCGTAAACCGGATCACTCAGATCGAAAAAGGCGCGCGGCACCTCATAGACTTGGCCTGCTCTGAACAGAAATCCGTCATCCGGCTCAGCGATGCCATTTTCAAATCGCGACAAAATTGGCTGCGCCACCCCAAGCCGACCGGCTGCGGTTTTTTGAGTGAGTCCGAGTCTCTGCCGCGCCAAGCGCAGCATACTGCCGACCTGAGACATGGCCTAAACCTCGTTCGGTTTTTCGACAGGCGTCGTCTTGGGTTTCACCAGATCGTGACCCTCCGGATCGGACGGCGGCGTCGGGGTCGGAACGATGTAGAGCTTCGCACCAGCGCGCCGCTCGATTTCGTATTCCCAGAGATGCTCGTCGCCATCACGCGCCACGATCAGGACGCGGTCAATCTGCGTCCAAATGTCATTTGGCTGCCAGATGATCTCGACCTTCATTGTTTCAGGCGGCATTCCCGGAAGCAGCCCATCGGCGTCCATGAACGCCAAGGCGGCTTCCGTATGAATATTGCGCCCGAGGTTGTCCGCGCCGCCCTTCTTGTATCGGGCGCAGAGTCCCCGGAATTGCAGCTTGAACGTCTGCGCTTCGACTCTGACGTTGACCAGAGGCTCAGCGGCAAACGCCGGTATGGCGCGGCGAGCAATGGCGTCGAAGACGTAATTTGAGATTGTCCGGTGGTAGAGGACGGGCGGGAACTTTGCCTCCAACCGGAACGCCTGGACCGCTCGCCACTCATCCCAGGAATCATCGACGATCTGGCGGATGAGGTCGTGATACCGATCTAAGACAGTCCGGACTTCTTCCTGCGTCATGATCGACCCCGCGTTTTAGCTAAGGGCGACCCT
The DNA here is from genome assembly GCA_031393505.1 of Hyphomicrobiaceae bacterium. Taxonomy (GTDB): domain Bacteria; phylum Pseudomonadota; class Alphaproteobacteria; order Rhizobiales; family Hyphomicrobiaceae; genus JANYHF01. The sequence goes on from JANMVX010000187.1 coordinate 3,321, forward strand.
AAACGAAAATCTGCATTTGGCAACCGATTTATGCAAATCCTATTCTGCGCCGCCCCATCGCTTCGTCGCCGCCTTCCGGGCGATCTCGGCCCGCCGCTCCGGCGTCATCGACGCGGCGCGGGCCGCACCGCCCTTGCGGCCCATTGCCTGCGCCGCCTTGTCCTTGCCGTCGTCGGGAGCGTCGTCGTCGGCCTCGCCGGTCAGCACACGCATGACGTGCACCGCGTTGCTGACGACGTCGGCTGGACGCTTCTGGCCGCGTGGACCCTTAGGCATTAGTAGCTCCCCCGCTCCACGAGCCATTGCTCGCTAGGCGTATGGCCGCCGTTGATCGCCTGACGATAGTAGCTCGTCAGGCCGTTGACGGCGCGGTGGAGCGCATAAGGCGCATCATCATCGAAAGGCTTACTGGTCCAATAGGGCGAACCTTGAAGCGGCGTCTTAATGGCGTGACTGGTTCGAAACTCAACGTGGCTTCCTGTCAGGGGCCGACGCAGCTCGATGGTAACCAAAGTCGTCAGATCGCCTATCGTGAGCGCATAGTCGCCGCGCGCGTCATCCCGCTCCACGACAGTCACATCGGGATCATCAAGAGCGCTATCAAATGTCCAAGCCATACGGACTCCATGCTTCACGCTAAGCATATAGGATCAGCGGCTAGGATGCGATAGGCTCATTGCCGGATTTCAAAGTGATGCAGTGCCCAGACTTGGCATTGATCGCTGCCCCTATCTATTGCAATGTAACCCGTCCATCATCGCTATCGCGCCGCCCGAAGAACTGCATCAGCTGGACCAGCAGCTCGCATCGCGAGCCTACTCCGTCGGCTTCAAGCAGGAGTTGCTTGGCGGCGGCGTCGAACGGGGCGATCTGGCTGACCCCGTTGATGAGCGACACGTCGTCGAGCCGGGCAACCGATTCCCAATCGACGCGATAGCCCTGTGCTGCCGCAAACCGCCGCGCCTCGCGTTCGAACCCG
>JANMVX010000192.1:0-3008 GCA_031393505.1 Hyphomicrobiaceae bacterium
ACGGCCGCATCGAGACCAGGACGTGCACGTCGATTGGCGCCATCGATTGGCTCACGAAGCGTCATGATTGGGCCGGCCTTGCCAGCATCGTGATGGTCGAGAGCCGGCGCGAAATCATTGGCGGCAAGACCGAAGAGGAGACGCGCTTCTACATCTCCTCGCTCCCCGCCGACGCAGAACGTCAGGGCGACGCGATCCGCAGCCATTGGGGCGTCGAGAGCCACCACTGGGTGATGGACATGGTGTTCCGCGACGACGAGTGCCGCATCCGCAAAGCCAACGCGCCGGCCAACTTCGCCACCGTCAAGCACATCGCCAGCAACCTGATGCGACGCGCCCCTGGCAAGCATTCCATGCGCGTCAAACGCCGCCTGGCCGCCTGGGATGACGGTTATCTCGCCGGTTTGGTCACTGGCGCAGGCTCGGGGTAAAATCGTTCATGCGATTCCCCTGGATCTCAGCCTTGGGCGTGCGCCACTTTGGTGGGTCCAAATCGATGACGTATCTGTATTTGCCAGGCAGAGTTTGGATGTAGGCAACCTCGTGGCGCACGTAAGGTGAGCCACGCGCGTTCTTGCTGTCGCACAACAGGAAGAACTGCCGTGCGCGCATCTCGGCTTGCAGGAAAGTTGGTATGCTGCGCGCTTTGCTATCGAGAAGCTTCAGCCGGAACAGCAGCGGTTCTGCGTTCGCCCGCTCCAAGTAGTTCCGTATCAAGCGGACCTTCAGAATGTCGCGTGTCGAATGCGACACGAAGATCCAGGCCGGGAACAAGAGCTTCGGTTTCATTGGTCGCTCTACTCTTCTGAACCGTTGTCGCCATCGCCGTCCTCTGCCTCGTCGTCGCTTGCTGCCGGCGTCGGCCCGGCGAGGCGTTCTTCCTCGGCGCGGGTGGCGTTGAGGGCGAGGAGGCGGGCGAGGACGTCGTCGCGGATGGGGGCGGGCCAGAAGTAGCGGCCCTGGTATTTGTGGTCGTCCTCGGTGGCTTCGGTGAGGTGTTCGGACACGGCGCGGGTGGCGAGGTCGGCCCAGCCGTAGGCGGTGAGCACGGCGCGGTCCATGGCGCCGTGCAGCTCGCGCAAGGTGACGATGTCGTCGCTGTCCTCGGCGGGATTGTGGAAGCGGTTGTAGGTCTTGGTCAGCCCCTCGTTGCGCCCGATCATGAGGGCGGCGCGGTGGTCGTGATAGGCTTGGCCAGCGGCTTCGAGGGTGGTGGAGGTTTCGAAGGCGGGCGGGAAGGGGAAGTTGAAGAAACAATCGGTGGGTGCGTAGTTCAAATCATCCTTCAATGTCGAGGTGAATACTCGCAACCATGCTTCGTGGGTTCGGGCTTGAAGGACAGCAAGTGGGGAGTGACCGGCCAGAGGAAATACGACACATTTCTCATTGAATATCGCGCCAGTAGGAATCCGACAAAATACTGGCATGGGAGCAACGCGGGGCGTAACAATCACGTGAGAGTGCCCAGCGATAGATCGATAAAGCGCAGGTGTATCGGTACCGAACTGCCACCAGAATTCTTTGCGGCGCTCGGCGACCGAATAGCCGCCAAGTTTGTCGCGTTCGGGTTTGACTCTGGATTCCACAATCTCAAGAAGATCCGGCCATTCACGCGCCTTTTCCAGCGTGAAGTCAGCAAAACTGATCACGTGTCGATGCGGTCTCTGCTGCGGATGATCGGCAACGTCTTTTCCCCCGACAAATGGAAATATCCGCGCAGCATTTGACTTATTGCGAGTAATCAAATCTTGCATATCGTTACTGGTGCCTGCAAATCCAGTACCCTTCTCGTTCGAAAAAAGCAATCCCAAGCCGTAGATGTCACAACCTCGAAAACATCGCCCCTTGTTACTAGCCAAAGGCTGGGGGTCGAAATCCTTTGCGTGCGGAATCAGAAATGAGTTGATTCCGACGACGGGTTCGCCATCTAAGGCAGGCTGAACATTTCGCCTAACTGATTTAGAGACATGGATCACACTGACAATTACCGCTGCGAGGCCCGGCCATGGAAGTCGACGTTCCACCCGATAGATTTGCCCACCTATCTTACCAATTTGCTTTAGACCAGCATCGCGCGAGTCACCCTGCGCAATGGTATTTGTTGCTATCAGCCCAAATGCACCCGTGAGGTTGATCAATCCAAAGGATCGACGAAAGAAATGGACAACTAAGTCAACAGCCTTTCCGTGACTGTTGTCATGTATACATCTCAACCAATCAGCATACGAGCCCCCCAGCGCTGGCCAAATTTTGGCACCCCCCAAAAACGGCGGATTCCCCACAATCGCATCGAACCCAGGGTTCTTCCGCGCGAACACCTCCGGAAACTCAAGCTGCCAATGGAACGGCCGCACGGAATGCTCGCCCTGCTGCGACCCCACCGCGACCTTGTAAATCTCATCCCAGTTCGGCTGCAGCGTCGCTGTGAACAGGCTCTCGACCTTCTGCCGCGCCTGCTCCCTCGCACGCGGCTTCGCCTCAGAAAAGAGTGCCGCAATCGTCGCATCGCCCATGGCGCGGATCGGATCGAGCTGCTTTTCCAGATTGCGGTGCCGGACTTCCTGGATCGCGCGGAACACATCGTCCGGCGCATTGCGGATTTCTTCGCGGGCCTTCAGCGCCTTTTTGATCTCGTCGTTCACCAAGGTCTTGAACAGCGGCAGGCCCGGCTTGCCGTCGTCCCAGTTGGCCGCCGCGATGCCCGAGGTCGAGAGGCCGACCAGGCTGTCGCCGGTCTTCAGCGCGTGATCGACGAACTCGAACTCATGATCCCGCGCCAGCGTCGCCAGCCATAGCGACAGCTTCGCCAGGTCGGTCGCCATCGGGTTGCGGTCGACGCCGTAGAGGCAGCGCTGCGCGACCAATCGCTTGGCGTGCAGTTCCTCGTCCTCGTCGTCAGGCAGTTTCGGCGGCTTCAGCTCCGGCCAGCGCGCCCAGGCCTGCTGCAGCCGCGCACCGAGCTGCCGGCACGCCTCGACCAGGAACGCGCCCGAGCCCATAGCCGGATC
>JANMVX010000197.1:0-18362 GCA_031393505.1 Hyphomicrobiaceae bacterium
TGGTGCTCGTAGTAGACCAGGCGGCCGACCCAAAAGCGCTTGGTGAAGCCGGCGACGACGCGCTCGCGGTGCTGCCAGGCGCGGCCGGGGAGGTCGCTGGTCATGCCGGTGTAGATGACGCCGCGCGGTTTGCTGGCGGTCATGTAGACGAAATAGGATTTTTCCGGCGGGTACGTCATGGGGTGAGAGTAGCGCGTTCCACGGGCAGGTAAAGATCCCGGATATTTTGCGCGCGACGACAGAATGGGCGCGCAAAATTCCGGGAGGCGTGGATGGGTTCGCGAAACGGCGGGGACATGATCGTCAGCTACGACGGCCGTGGCCTTGGGGTGGGACGGGACTTCGGTTCCGTCGAAGCTGAGGTCCCCGTCTCGTCGGGCCGTCCGAAGCGGCGGGGACACGATGCTCATTTTCGCCGCCGGCCACGGTTCTCCTCGGGCCTTCGTCCAGCGAAAATGACCATCATGTCCCCTAGCCGCCCAGCCACGCCAACACCGCCTCGGCATGCTCTGCCGACGGATGAATGGGATAGAAGCATTTTTCAATGGCGCCGTCGCGCAAGACAAGCGTGAGACGGCGCAGGTACGCCTCCTTGCCAGCAGCGAACGCGGGCAACGCCCAGGCCGCGCGCAGCGCGCCGGACGCATCGCTCAGCACCTCGAACGGCAGGCCAAGGCGGCTCACCAGCTCGCGCTGATGCTCCGTGCTCTGACCGCTGACGGCGAGCAGGCGCACGCCCGCTGCCCCGAACGCCTGATGCCGCTCGCGAAAACCTTCCAGCAGTGGCGTCGATCCGTGCGCGCCCAATAGCTCATCCCACTCGGTCGGATTGGGCAGTCCCGGTTGGCCGGTCCAGGGATAGATCGCCACAACCGTGCGGCCGGGAAAGGCTGCGGGATCGACGGCGCCGCCGCTGGTCGAGGGGAGCGGGGCGGACGCCAGGCGCTCCCACCCTGCAGCCAGATGTGCGGCCGCCCCATCGTCCAGCGGTGGCGTCGCCATGGCGTCGGCGACCCAATAGTCGTAGCGGCCGACGTCCTCGAAGCCGAATTGCCGGTAGAGCGCAATCGCCCCCGCATTGTCCGCGCTCACCTGCAGATGCAGCGTATGCGCCCCTTGCTGATGCGCCCAGGCCTCGATGCCGCCCAGGATGGCGCGCGCCCCGCCGCGCCGCCGCGTTTCCTCGCGGCTGGCGATGCATTCCAGCGTGGCGATGCCATCCTCGATCATGGCGAGGCCGCAGCTGAGCGTGATGCCGCGCTGGCGGCAGCTGAAATAGGCGTGCGGCTGCGGCAAGAGCGCGAGGATGTCAGGGACGGAGCGGCGGCGCGGCTCATCGATGACGCCGAGGTAGACGCGCAGCCAGTTCGGCGAGGGCAGCGGCGACCACTCCACGCCGGTCAGGTCCGGGCGGCGCAATTGCGTCGGCTTGGCCAGGATGAGCGCGCCGGCTTCGATCTTGTAGCCGCGGGAGATGAGGGCGCCCTTCAACTCGGGCGGCTCGGTGACTTCGGAGATGCGGAAGCGTGCCCGCCTGCCGCGGAACTGGTAGTATTTTTCGACAGTCGCAATCGATGCCGACACGTCGGTCCCGCCGTAATCCAACGTGAACGTTGAATTGCTGCGCCCAAAACCGCCGCCCGAGGCGCGCCAGACCCAACCGTCGACATTGGCGCTCTCCAATGCCGGCCAGGCGAAAAAGCCCGCCCGCTCGACGCGGCGCAGATCGTCCCGGTACGGAATTTTTGTTGATGGCGTGGTCACGGCCAGTGTCATCCTCGGGCTTGTCCCGAGGATCCAGTCCTCGGCAGGGAAGATTGGGGCGGTTGTGCTGTTGCTCTCGCGTCCGCCGCCACCACCGGACTCGCTGCGCAATGGATCCTCGGGACAAGCCCGAGGATGACACCCATGGGCACGTCGCTCACCCTCCCCCCCGTCATTCGTCGCCTCGGTTGCGGCCGCTGAGCACGCGCGATTTCTGCCGGTTCCAGTCGCGCTCCTTGATGGCGGCGCGCTTGTCATGCGCTTTCCGGCCCTTGGCCAGGGCAAGAGCCATTTTCGCAATGCCCCGCTCGTTGAAATAGATCCGCAACGGCACCAGCGTCATGCCATCGCGCTGAATGGCGTTCATCAACTTGGCCGACTCGCGCTTTTTCAGCAGCAGTTTGCGCGGCCGCTTGGGCTCGTGATTAAAGCGGTTGGCCTGGGTAAAAATCGGGATGGTGGCGTTGATGAGAAAGAGTTCGCCGTTCTCGTCTGTCGCGTAGCTCTCGGCGATGGTCGCCCGCCCCAGCCGCAGCGATTTCACCTCCGAGCCGACCAGCACCAGGCCGGCCTCGTAGACCTCCTCAATGGCGTAATCGTGCCGGGCCTTGCGGTTCTCGGAGACGGTTTTGTGCGTGTCGGCGGGTTTGTCAGCCATGGGCGAGGGGTAGCGGAGTTCGGGGGGAAGGGAAAGGGGTGGGGGATTCTTTGCTGGTCGCTGGCGACTCGCCAAGAATCGCAAAAGGCCGCGGTTGGACGAAACGCCTGCCCTATTGTAACATCCGCCCATGCAATATGCCGACACACCCGTCAGCCCCGAAATCGTCGCCATGATCGAGCGCACCATCCGCGAGGTCATGACCCCCTACGGCTATCGCGGCATCCGTGTGCGCACAGACGAAGACCACGCGGGCTATCCGGCCATCTTCGTGGAGGTCGACTACGATCTCACCGAGACGCCGATCGACTTCGGTTACACCAGCCTAATTCTGACGCCGCTACGCAACAAGATGTGGGAGGCCGGTGAACGGCGATTCCCCTATATCCGGCATCGCTTTCACGAGCGCCAGCCGCTCGCCAAGCGCAAGCGGGCCAGAGCGTGATCGTTACGGCGCGGAAGCTGGCCCATGCCAGCCCGGGTAAGCCGCGCCAAGCGGATTTGAGGCGTGCGATCAGCACGGCGTACTATGCTTTGTTCCATGCGCTCGCCAAAGACGCGGCCGATTTGCTCGTCGGGATCGGCCCCAATCGACCGGACAAAGCCTGGAGCCATCTCTATCGTTCCTTGCAGCACGGCGACGCCAGAGCCGCTTGCGAGGCGGTCCACAAGATGAATTTTCCGGCGCAGATCAAGGACTGCGCCAATATCTTCATCGAATTGCAGCGGTTGCGGCACGACGCCGACTACGATCCGGACCAGCATTATTTACGAGCGGACGCGCAGGAAGCGATCAAATATGCCGAGAAGGCCATTGCGGCGCTGAAGGCCACGCCAAAGCGGGATCGCCGGGCGTTCGCGGTGCAGCTGCTGCATAAGAAGCGGCGGTCGTGAGGGGCGGGGGCGGGGCATGATCGTCAGCTTCGGCGTGGCTCCCGGCCAGAGCGTTCCCAGGCGCCATCCCGCCATCGCCGCCGCCTGACCGCTCGCAATCTCCACCAATCGGCGGATAGCTCTTCAGTGCACGACGAACGTGAAGATCATGTCCCCTCCCTACACTGCTATCGGCGCCTTGATGCTGGGGGCGGGGTCGTAGCCGGTGAAGCCAATGTCCTCGAACGTATAGTCGAACAGCGACGGAACGCCCGGTTTCAGCATCAACTTCGGTAGCGCGCGCGGCTCGCGCCGCAATTGTTCGCCGGCCTGTTCAAGGTGGTTCAGATAGAGATGTGTATCGCCCAGCGTATGCACGAAATCGCCAGCCTCTAGTCCCGTGGCTTCCGCCACCATCGCGGTCAATAGCGCATAGGACGCGATGTTGAACGGCACGCCCAAAAATACGTCCGCCGAGCGCTGATAGAGCTGGCACGACAGGCGCCCGCGCCCGCCGTCCACCCCCGGCGCGACATGAAACTGGAACAGGCAGTGGCACGGCGGCAGCGCCATGGCGTCCACTTCGGCCGGGTTCCAGGCGCTGACGATGTGCCGTCGCGAATAGGGGTTGAGCTTGATCGCCTCGACCACGTTCGCGATCTGATCGATGCTCCGCCCATCCGGCGCGGCCCAGGAGCGCCATTGCTTGCCGTAGACCGGGCCAAGCTCGCCGTTCGCGTCCGCCCACTCGTCCCAGATCGAGACGCCATTGGCCTTCAGGTACGCGATGTTGGTCGCGCCCTTCAGGAACCACAGCAACTCGTGCACGATGGACTTTATGTGCAGCTTCTTGGTCGTCAGCAGCGGAAAGCCGGCGGCAAGGTTGAACCTCATCTGATAGCCGAACACGCCGAGCGTGCCGGTGCCGGTGCGGTCCTGGCGGCGGACGCCGTGTTGGCGGACATGGGCGAGCAGGTCGAGATATTGGCGCATGCCGCCAGTTTAACGGATTCGAGCGCCGCCGCTATATGGATCCGGGCGGCGTCAACAGCGCGCCGATGAACGCCATGCTGTTGTAGGCGGCATGGCAGGCCATGGTCACGCGTGTGGATCCGGTGCGATAGAGGATGGCGCTGAGGGCGAGGCCGAGCATGAAAATGGTGCTCACGCCGGCAAGGGAGTAGCCGTGGATCAGCGCCCAAAGGAAGCTGGTGATGACGGCCGTTCCGATCACGCCCAGCGACGTCTTGGCCAAGGCGGAGAAGAGAAAACCGCGGAACGTCAATTCCTCGTAGATCGGCGCGCCAACAATGGCGACCAGCCCAAGCAGCCACCAGATGGGCGAATGAGCGAACTTCAGCATGACTTGGGTGTCGGCGAGGTTGGCCTTGGGCGACAGCCACTGGGCCACCAGGCCGGACAGCACTCCAAAAACGACAAAGGCCGGAATGGCCCAAAGATAGCTGATGGAACCGCCGATCGGCTTGCCGAGCGATAGCGTGTCAACCACGCGTCCGCCGCGCCATTTGCTGGACCACAGCAACAGCAACGTCGCAACGATCTGCGCCGCCATCGAGCCGCCGAGGATGAGGGCGACAATTTTAGGATCGGCCAAGTCCAGCAGCGATTTGAGTTCGAACTTCTCGGTGCTCATCGCGCCGGCGACGATGATCGGTATCACCGAGAGTGCGAACATGGCGAGAATGTTCAGCGCCGTCATGCCGAGGCCGAGCAAAGGCGGCCAGGTGGTGCGCGCGACGTAATGCGCAGCCCTCGCGGGCTGACCTGCGGCCTGACCTGGGACGCCCAGTTGGTCATCGACGGACAAGCCTGCGATCTCAGCTTCGGACGACGTCATCGTAAACTCCCATTCGGCCGGCAGGACTGGCGGCACCATAACGCAGGAGACTGAGCGAGACATGAACGCCGGCGCCGCGCCTTGCTATTTCGATCTGGCATGACAGGATTGTGGCCCGCTATGGTACGCTGAAGCCCCAAGCCAACGCCGAAAGTGATCCCTCGTGCATCTCTTCGATCCCGAAAACCTCACCTGGCTGATCGTCAACTACGGCTATCTGGCCGTTGCGCTCATTGTTGGGCTCGAAAGCATGGGGCTGCCTTTACCGGGCGAAACCACGCTCGTCGCCGCCTCCATGTATGCCGCGCACAATCCCGATCTCAACATTCTGTTCGTGGTGCTTGCGGCCTCGGCCGGCGCCATCCTGGGCGACAATGTCGGCTATTGGCTGGGCAGTACGTTCGGTTACCCGCTCTTGAAACGGTTTGGCCCGCGCATCGGCGTGCCCGAGAACCGCATGCGGTTGGGGCAGTATCTGTTCGACCGCTACGGCTTCTGGGTGGTTTTTCTGGGCCGCTTCGTGGCGCTGCTGCGCATTCTCGCCGCGTTCCTGGCCGGTGTGAACCGGATGCCGTGGACACACTTCTTCGTCGCCAACGCGCTCGGCGGCGTCCTGTGGTCGGCGATCTTCGGTTTTGGCGCCTACTATCTTGGCGCGCTCATCCTGCAGATGAACCACTTCGCTGCGCCATTCCTGGTCGTCGGCGCGATCATCGCATTCGTAACTGGCGGTTATTTGGTCAAGCGTTACGAAGCCAAACTGCAGGCAGAGGCCGACCGGGCGATGCCGGGGCCCCTGCGCTGAGGCGCGAAACGTAGACACTTGTGTCGCCCGGCCATCACCATAACAGGCGTCAGCGGTTGCAGAGAGCCGGGCGAGAGAAGTCTCGCCCCTACAATCGAAACAGCCGTGTTAGTTCTGCACCACAATCCGCGCGCCGCCGCGGCCGTGTTCCTGGATCAGCGAGTACAGCTCTGCCGCATGGCCGGGCGCCAGACGGACGCAGCCATGCGAGGCGGGACGGCCAAGCTGGCTGACCGCGCCGGTGCCATGAACGGCGAAACCGCCCTTGAAGAACACCGAATGCGGCATCGGTGAGTTATGGTATTTCTGGGAGTAGTGCATCGCCTGCAGCGACTGCACGCCATAGGAGCCGCGCGGCGTGTAGTAGCCTTTGCGGGCCGTCGAGACGGGCCAGCTATAGGCCAGCGAACCGTCGACATAGACATTCATGGTCTGCGACGACACGTCGACCTTGGCGACCACGGCGGCCTCGGCGGTCGCCAACGGCAGCAGCGCGGCGGCGGCGAAAAGTGCGCCCAAAAGACTTGATTTACGCATTACCAACCCTCTGTACTCATGGAGCTTTCTGGTGCTGCAGGTGTACCATGGGAAGGCTAACCAATGGTAAGGGCGAATGCGCAACAGTTGAGTAAAATTGCGATGTGCGGGTGGGGACATGATGTTCATCATTGGCCCGCTCGGTCGAAGCCGCCAACTCCCACACTGTCGCCGATGATGACCTTGGCCCCGTTGGCCACACCCCAGCTGCCAACGGGGGTACGAACTGTTCATCGGCAGCGATGGCTCCGTTCCAGTCCGAAGGAGCGCAGTACGCTGCCGATGAACATCATGTCCCCACCCCTACACCACGGGCGCCCGAGCCGCAGTCAACGCTTCGGCTGTCAACGTTGATAACCTCGCCTTCTGGCGGCCCTCGGCATCGAAATTATCCGGCTTCAGCCAGGTTTCGAAGGCCGCCTTCAAGAACGGCCATTCCTTGTCGATGATGGCGTACCAGGCCGTATCGCGGTTGCGACCTTTGTAGAGGGTCGCCTGCCGGAAGGCGCCTTCATAGGAAAATCCCAACCGCTCGGCAGCGACCCGCGAGGGCGCATTCAGGACATCGCATTTCCATTCGTAGCGCCGGTACGCCAGTTCATCGAACACGCGCTTCATCATCAGATACATGGCTTCGGTCGCCACCCGGCTGCGCTGGCCACGCGGGGAGATGTTGATATGGCCAACCTCGATGGCGCCGCCCTTGGGATCGATGCGCAGGAAACTGGCGACGCCAACCGCGCCGCCCTTCAGATCCACGATCGAATAAAACTGCGGATCGTCGCCCATGCAGGTGAGGTACATCCAGCCCGCATAGGCCTCGCGCGTGACGAACGGACCGTAAGGAAGATAGGTCCAGTTGCGCCCCTCCTTGTCCTCGGACGCGGCCTCGAACAGCTCGACCGAGCGCGCCTTGGGGTCGAGCGGCTCCACCGACGCATACTGTCCGCGAACCGTGGACCTAGGCGGTTTGCGCCGCTCGCTCCAGGTCGGGACGGCGAACCCGATCGGCTGTCCCAGGCTGTTCTTCACGTCCATGTCCTAGATGTTCCGCAAGTAATAATCGAAGTCCAGAGGTTGAGGTTCGGCGTAGAACCGGTCCGCTTCTGCTTCCTTGATCGCCGTGAATACATCGACGAATCTTGAGCCCAAGTACTCTCGCATCGGCGCGGACTTGCGCAAGGCCTCAATTGCCGCAATCCAATGCGTCGGAAGGGGGTCTGCGGGTTGTGCGTAGCCATTGCCCTTGATTGGCGGTCCGGGATCGCGCTTTCCGCTGATGCCGTAGAGCATGCCGCCCAGAACGGCAGCCGTGGCCAAATAAGGATTGGCGTCCGCCCCCGAAATCCGGTGTTCCAGATGCGAGGCAGACCCGCTGGCCGCCGGAATGCGGATCGACACGGTGCGGTTGTTGATGCCCCAGTTGGGTTTTACCGGCGCGTACATCTGCTTACGGAAGCGGCGGTAGGAGTTGGCGTTGGGCGCGTAGATGGCAAGGCTATCGGCCATGGTGTCCTTGAGACCGGCGACGGCATGCAGCAGCAGGGCATGTTTGGAGGGGTCGGGACTGGCAAAAGCGTTCTTGCCGTTCTTGTCGTTGAGGCTGACGTGGATGTGCATGCCGCAACCGGCCTGGTCGCGGTACGGCTTGGCCATGAAGCTGGCGATCAGCTTGTGCTTGTCGGCCGTGCCCTTCACGAGCCGCTTGAACATGATGGCGTCGTCGCAAGCCCGCAGCGCATCGGCGCGGTGTTTCAGGCCGATCTCCATCTGGCCGGGCGCGTATTCCGAGATCAGCGCTTCGGCCGGAATGCCCTGGATTTCGGCGCCGGCATACATATCGCGGAAAAACGGGCCGAAATCCTCCAGATCCTGAAGCAAATAGCACTGAATCTGGTTGGTATGCGCCCCATTGGTCAGCGAACGCGGCGGCTTGGGCCGGCCGGCCAACGCGCTGTCGCGGTCCATCAGATAGAATTCCAGCTCGATGGCGACAACCGGTTTGAGGCCGGTTTCTTCGTTAAACCGCTCGATAACGCGGGCAAGAGTCTGGCGCGGATCGGCCACGGCGGGCGTGCCGTCCAGCTCGTGAATGGTGGCGAGATACTGCGCCTCGGTGTCGTTGGGCATCAGCCAGGGCACTCGGGAGAGCGTTCCGGGGACGGCCCAGCAGAGGCGGTCGCCGTCGCCGTCTTCCCAGACCAGACCGGTCTCTTCCACGTCGCGTCCCGTGACGTCGATGCTCAGCATCGAGCCCGGAAAGTAGCGGCCGGAGCGGAAGGCGGGTTCGAGTTCTTCGCGGGTGAGGAGTTTGCCTCGGGCGACGCCGCAAAGGTCGGTAAAGACCATGGCGATGTGCGTAACGTCGCGATTTGTTTCAAGAAAAGAGCGCGCCTCGGCGGCGAGCTTGGCGCCATCTGGCAGGGCAGTCATGATGTGGCAGTCCTTAGGTTGCGGGGCGCGGAGCCCCAGTCACGGCCGCAAATGCTCCTTCAAGGATATGCAGCAGGTGGGTGATGTCCCCCATCGTTGTTGCGGGCGACACCAGCAGCATAGTGTGAAACGGGGTAAGAAGAACACCCCTGTTGAGACAATAAAGATGCAAGGCCTGCTCGACGGGGCCGTGGGCGATGCGGTTTGCCTCGGTGCCGTTGCGGGGCGGGACGGGGGTGGTGAGGATTTCGGCCCTGAGGCCGACGCGGATTATGGTCCAGGGGAGCGCGTGCTTGGCGATGAGCGCGGCGATGCCGCTTTCCAGGTATTCGGCCATGGGCATGGCGGCGGCGTAAGTTTCAGGCGTGAGGACGTGTTCGAGCACCGCGCGCATGGCGGCGAGTTGTAGCGGGCTGCCCGAGAGCGTGGTGCCGATGCCGGAGTAGCCCGGTTCCTTGGTGGCGAGCAGGGTGCGGATGCGGGCGTCGACCTCGGCTGTCCATCCGTAGACGGCGCAAGGGATTCCGCCGGCGATCGGCTTGCCGAGCACGAACAGATCGGGCTCCAGGTTGTGTGCGCCGGTGTAGCCTGAGGCGGAGGATGAGATGGTGTGCGTCTCATCGATGATCAGCAGTGTGCCGGTTTCGCGCGTGAGGCGGCGCAATTCGGCGTGAAAGCCGGGATCGGGCAGCACCATGGCGCAGTTGGTCATGACCGGCTCGGCGAGCACGCAGGCGATTTCGTGCGTGTCGAGAGCTTTGGCGAGCGCTTCGAGATCGTTGAATTCGACGACGACGCTGGTTTGCGTCAGATCTTGCACCTGGCCGATCAGGCCGGCGCGATTGCGAGGCACACCGTTTTTCAGCGCCACAAAAGCATCGTCGACGGCGCCGTGATAGCAGCCGTTGAAGACGAGGATTTTCCTGCGCCCGGTGATGCCGCGCGCCCAGCGGATGACCGAGCGGTTGGCATCGCTGGCGGTGGCGGTGACTTGCCAGAAGGGCAGGCCGAAACGTTCGCTGAGCAGGCGGCCGACAACTGCGGCGTCTTCGGATGGCAGCATGGTCGTCAGCCCACGGCGGAGTTGCCGCGCGATGGCGTCCATCACCGGGGCGGGCGAATGGCCGAACATGGCGCCGGTGTCACCAAGACAGAAATCTGTGTACGTATGGCCATCCACGTCGGTGAGGTGGTTGCCGGCCGCGTGCGCCACGAACAGCGGAAACGGCGTGCCCCAATCGGCCATCCAGTGCAGCGGCACGCCGTGCAGCCAGTGTTTGGCTGTCTCGGCCGCGAGCGCCGCGGAACGCGGGTTGGCAGCAGCGAAGAGTGCGCGTTCGGCGGCGAGTGGGGACATGATGTTCATCTTTGGCCTGATCAAAACTCGAGGCTAGGCTACCATCCCCCGAGCCAAAGATGAACTTCGTGTTCCCGGTCTGCCGTGCGTTCACGGCAGACCGGGAACACGCACTTCATTTTCGATCTGACGGTACCCGTTCCACTTCGAGCGGAGCAGCGAAAATGAAGAGCATGTCCGCTACATATGTATCGCCCGCCCACCCGCAGCCAGCGCCGCCTCTTTCATCGCCTCCGACAGGGTCGGATGCGCATGGCACGTGCGCGCCAGATCTTCCGCAGATCCGCCGAATTCCATCAGCACCGCCGCTTCGCCGATCAGCGTTCCCGCATCCGGGCCAATGATGTGTACGCCCAAAACCCGATCCGTCTTGGCGTCGGCCAGGATCTTCACAAACCCATCCGTGGTCCGATTGACTTTGGCGCGCCCATTGGCGGTGAACGGGAATTTTCCGCTGTTGTAGGCCACGCCCGCCTTGGTGAGATCGTCCTCGCTCGCGCCAACCGAGGCGACCTCGGGGAAGGTGTAGATCACGCTGGGGATCACGCCATAGTTCACATGCCCGGCCTGGCCCGCCAGCATCTCGGCCAGCGCGACGCCCTCGTCCTCGGCCTTGTGCGCCAGCATCGGCCCGGCGATGACATCGCCGATGGCGAAGATGCCGGCATGAGTCGACTGGTAGTGCTCGTCCACCACGACGCGGCCCTGCGGGTCCAACTCGACGCCGAGGTCTTCCAGACCCAGTCCCTCGGTGTACGGACGGCGGCCGATGGCCACCAGCACGACGTCCGCTTCCAGCGTTTCGGCCGTACCGCCAGCGGCAGGTTCGACGCTCACGGACAGTTTTTCGCCGTTCTGCGCCGCGCCCGTCACTTTGGAACCGAGTTTGAAAACAAAACCCTGTTTCGTCAGGATACGTTGGAACTGTTTTGCGACTTCGGCATCCATGCCAGGCAGGATGCGGTCGAGATATTCCACCACCGTCACCTTGGACCCGAGCCGCCGCCAGACCGAGCCCAGCTCCAGTCCGATGACGCCCGCCCCGACGATCAGAAGATGGCCCGGCACTTTTTCGAGCGTCAGCGCGCCGGTCGAGGACACGATGCGCTTTTCGTCGATTTCCAGCCCCTTCAGCCGGGTCACGTCCGAGCCGGTGGCCACTACGATGGCCTTGCTCTCCAGCAGCGTCACCGCCCCGCCCTCGGGCGTCACCTCGACGCGGCCATCCATCAAAATGCGTCCCGTGCCGCGATGGGCATCGATCTTGTTCTTCTTGAGCAGGAACTCGACGCCCTGCACGTTGCCCTTCACGCCCTCGTCCTTGAACGCCTGCATCTTGGCAAGGTCGAGCGTCGGCGTCACGCCGATGCCCATGGCCGCAAAGCCGTGACCCGCCTCGTCGAACATTTCCGACGCATGCAGAAGAGCTTTCGATGGGATGCAGCCGACGTTGAGGCAGGTGCCGCCGTGGGTCGCGCGCTTTTCCACCACGGCGACTTTCAGCCCAAGCTGGGCCGCACGAATGGCGCACACATAGCCGCCCGGGCCGGTGCCGATGACGATGAGATCGTAGATCATGATATTCCCGCAAGAACTCTCAGCCGGTAGGGACTTACCTCTCCCCCGTTTTCCGAGGGAGAGGAGACCGCCCCTCGCAGCCGCCTTTTTGCGGCAAGAGCTGGGCGGTCGGTGAGGGGCAGCAACGTGTACCGTCCCTGGTGAGACCTGTACGGAGCAAGCGGCTGCCCCTCACCTGTCGCTGAGTCCTCGGCTTGCGCCTCGGGCGACATCCTCTCCCCCTAAACAGGGGGAGAGGAGAAGTAAGACTATAGCTCCAAAATCAACCGCTTTGGATCTTCCAACCCCTCCTTCACCCGCACCAGAAACGTCACGGCCTCCTTGCCGTCGACAATCCGGTGATCGTAGCTCAGCGCCAGATACATCATCGGCTTGATGACGATCTGATCGTCGCGCACCACGGCGCGTTTCTCAATCCGGTGCATACCCAAGATGCCTGACTGCGGGGCGTTCAGGATCGGCGTCGAGAGCATCGAGCCGAACACGCCTCCATTGGTGATCGAGAAGGTGCCGCCCTGCATTTCCGAGATGGTCAGTTTGCCCTCGCGGCCCCTCTTAGCGGCATCCGCGATATTCGCCTCGATCTGCGCCAGCGTCAGCTGGTCGGCGTTGCGCAGCACCGGGACGATCAGGCCACGCTCGGTCGAAACAGCGATGCCGATGTGGTAGTAGTTCTTGTAAACCAGATCCTCGCCGTCGATCTCGGCGTTGACGGTCGGCACTTCCTTCAGCGCCTGCAGGCAGGCCTTTACGAAGAAGCCCATGAAGCCGAGTTTGATGCCGTGTTTTTGTTCAAACAACTCCTTGTACTGAGCGCGTAAATCCATCACGGCGCTCATATCCACGTCGTTGAACGTGGTGAGCATGGCGGCGGTGTTCTGGGCATCCTTCAGGCGGCGCGCGATGGTGAGGCGCAGCCGGCTCATGTGCTGGCGCTCTTCGCGCGCGGCGTCCTCGGGCGGCACGGCGGCGCGGGCCGACGCGGCCGGCGTGGCCGAGGGATGCATGGCAGTCGTGGCGATGGCGGTGGCTGCCGCGCCACCAGCGCCCACCCCCATCACATCACCCTTGAGAATCTGTCCGCGCACGCCGCTTCCGGAAACCTGTTCTTGGCTGAGGCCTTTTTCCGTCATGAGCTTCTTGGCCGATGGCGCGGGCGGCATCATCGGGCCGCCCCTGGTCAGCGTCGCCGTCGATGGGGTGGGTGCGGACGGGATCGCCGCCTTCACGGCCTGCGACACCACCGTGGTCCCGACCGGTCCGACGGTGACGGCCGCCTCGCCGCCATCCTGGATCGACCCCAGCACCTGGCCGACGCCGACCGTCTCGCCCTGCTTGACGTGGAACGCCCCCATCACGCCGGCTGCGGGAGCGGGAACTTCCACCGCGACCTTCTCGGTCTCCAGCTCAACCAACGGTTCGTCAGCCTTCACCACATCGCCCGGTTGTTTCAACCACTTGGCGACCGTGGCCTCGACAATGCTCTCGCCCAGAGTGGGCACGCGAAATTCGATGCTCATTTAGGATCGTCCCTCGAACGTGAAAGTCAAACCGTAATCGCCGCCTTGACCAAGGCCGCCTGCTCGGAATTGTGTTTGCTGAGCTGCCCCGTCGCCGTCGAGGCCGAGGCCTGCCGCCCGACATAGCCCGGGCGCGGCTCGATGCAGCCGGCCTGTTCCATGCTGGCTTCCAGGCTGGGCTCGACGCTGGTCCAGGCGCCCATGTTCTTGGGCTCTTCCTGGCACCAGATGACGTCGGCCTGCGGGAAGCGCGCCAGCTCCAACGTCATCGCCTTGGACGGGAACGGATAGAGCTGCTCCAGCCTTAGGATGTACACGTCGTCGATACCGGCCGCCTCGCGTGCTTCGTACAAGTCGTAATAGACTTTTCCGCTGCACACGACCACGCGCTTGATCTGATTGTCCGGCTTGAGCTGGATCTTCTCACCCTTGAGAAACTGCGCATCGTCCCACAGCACGCGATGAAAAGTCGATCCCGGCCCCATTTCTTCGAGGCGCGAGACCACACGCTTGTGCCGCAGCAGCGACTTCGGCGTCATGATGACGAGGGGTTTGCGGAAGTCGCGGTGCAGCTGGCGGCGCAGCACGTGGAAATAGTTCGCAGGCGTCGTAACGTTCACGATCTGCCAGTTGTCCTCGGCCGATAGCTGCAGGAAGCGTTCTACGCGCCCCGAGGAATGCTCCGGGCCCTGACCTTCGTAGCCATGCGGCAGCAGCAGCACGAGGCCGGACATGCGCAGCCACTTGGTTTCGCCCGAACAGATGAATTGGTCGATGACCACCTGCGCGCCGTTGACGAAGTCGCCGAACTGCGCTTCCCACAGCACCAGCGTCTTGGGTTCGGCAAGGCTGTAGCCGTATTCGAACCCCAGCACCGCCTCTTCCGACAGCATCGAGTTGATGATCTCGAATTTTCCCTGGTCGGCTGATATGTGCTTCAGCGGTGTCCAGCGCTTCTCCGTCTTCTGATCGATCAGCACGGCGTGGCGCTGCGAGAACGTCCCGCGCTCCACGTCCTGGCCGGAGAACCGAACGCCAAATTTCTCGCGCAGAAGCGTGCCCATGGCGAGCGCTTCGCCCATGGCCCAGTCGATACCCGTCCCGCTCTCGACCATTTCGGCGCGGCGCTGCAGCAGTTTCTCCAGTGTCTTGTGCAGCGCAAATCCGGTTTGCGCGGTGGCGATCCGCTTGCCGACCTCTTTCAATACAGAGATGTCGACGCCTGTTACGCCGCGCCGCTCGCCTTCCTCGGCCTGCTGGAACGACGACCATTTGCCGTCCAGCCAGTCGGCCTTGTTCGGCTTGTAGCCGTCGGCCAGGGCAAGTTCGCCATCGAGATGGGCGCGAACATCCGTCCCCATCTTATCAATCTCGGCCGCGCTCAGTACGCCTTGCTCCTCCAGCGCCTTCGAATAGAGCGAGACAACCGACGTATGCGACCGAATACGCTCATACATTAGCGGCTGGGTAAAACTCGGCTCATCGCCCTCGTTGTGGCCATGCTTGCGGTAACAGAACATGTCGATGACGACGGGCTTGTGGTAGCGCTGACGGAACTCGGTCGCGATCTTTGCGACGTGCACGACGGCTTCGGGATCGTCGCCGTTCACATGGAATATCGGGGCCTGGATCATACGCGCGACATCGGACGGGTACGGAGACGAGCGCGCGTATCGCGGCGCGGTGGTAAAACCGATCTGATTGTTGATGATGAAATGGATCGACCCGCCGGTGCGATGGCCGCGCAGGCCCGACAGTCCAAAGCACTCGGCGACCACGCCCTGTCCCGCGAACGCTGCATCGCCATGGATCAGCAGCGGCAGCGCCATTTCGCGCTTCTTGTCGCCGAGTTGATCCTGCTTGGCGCGCACTTTGCCGAGCACCACGGGATCGACAATCTCCAAATGCGACGGGTTCGCGGTCAATGAGAGGTGTACGGTGTTGTCGTCGAACATGCGGTCCGACGACGCGCCGAGGTGATACTTGACGTCGCCCGATCCCTCGACGTCCTGCGGTTTGCTCGACCCGCCCTTGAACTCGTTGAAAATCGCGCGCAACGGCTTGCCCATCACGTTGCCCAGCACATTCAGCCGGCCGCGATGGGCCATGCCGATGATGATTTCCTTCACGCCCAGCGCACCGCCGCGCTTGATGATCTGCTCCAGCGCCGGGATGGTCGCCTCGGCGCCGTCCAAGCCAAACCGCTTGGTGCCGGTGTACTTCACATCGCAAAACTTCTCGAACGTCTCGGCCTCGATCAGCTTGTTCAGGATCGCGATTTTGCCGCGCGGCGTAAACTTCACGTCCTTGCCTTCGACGCGCCGCTGGATCCAGCGCCGCTCGGCAAGCTCCGTGATGTGCATATATTCCACGCCGATATGCCCGCAGTAACTCGCGCGCATAATGTCCATGATCTGGCGCACGGACGCGATTTCCACTTCAGGCAGCACGTTGTCGATGAAGATCGGACGGTCCCAGTCGCTGTCCGTAAAACCCCAGGTCAGGGGACGCAGCTCCGGATGCTCTTTTCTCTCCGTGAGCCCCAGCGGGTCGAGATCGGCCTCAAGGTGCCCGGTGACGCGGTAGGAGCGGATGAGATTTATCGCGCGGATGGAGTCCTGGGTCGCGCGCAAGGCCAGCGTCGGCGACAGCTCGACGCCATGGGCCTGGGCGCGTTCCTGGATGCGGTCGGAGATGTGGCGTTCGGGCAGCCCCCAATCGCCGGAGAGTGCGCCAACCATCTCGGCCTCGGCGCCTTTCAGCCGCGCCGTGCCATTGCGCTGCCAGGAAGGGCCGTGATCGGCTGACGTGGGGGCCTTGTCGTCCTTCAGCGCCAGGAAGAATTTGCGCCATTCCTCGTTGACTTTATTGGGATTTTCCCGGTAGGCGGCATAGAGCTCTTCGATGTAGGGGGCGTTGGCGCCATAGAGGAACGAGGTGTTGAGAAAGGCCTCGTTGGCGGGCTGTCGCGTCATGAAGTTGTCCTTGCTTGGCGCGCGAGTTGTAGGGCGCAGCCGAACCACCGAATCCGGGCTGAGAGGTCGCGCGGGACGGGGTGGGTTGTCAAATGAATTGGGGTGGCGACATGATGTTCAACTAGGGCGCCACCACGGGTCAGTTTTGCTCCCGCGGCCCGATCGCCCAGGATGAACTTCGTGTCCCCCGTGTCACGGCACCGCAGCGAACGGATCGACGAGGCGCAGGCCAAGGTTGGCGAAGTCCTTGGTGTTGCGGGTGACGAGATCGAAGTCGTGATGCAGCGCCGTTGCGGCGATCAGACTGTCGATTGCTGGCAGAGTCCGTCCCGCTTGCGCCTTCAGCAGCGCCCAGTGCTCGGCGACCTCTAACGTTAGAGGCAGAATTTGCCCGGCCATCGTGACCAGCAGATCATTCTCAAGCCAAATCTGAAGCCGGTCCCGCCGCTTGCCCGCCGGCAAACTTTCGACGCCAAAGCGGATTTCTCCAATCGTGAGCACCGACAGAAATTGCTCCGAGACCGGCGTATTCGCCAGAAAATCCACAACCCTTTGATCGGGCTTGGGACGCAACACTTCGGACAGAATGTTGGCATCCACGAGCAAACTCACAGTCCGATATCCCGATAGGTTGCGTCTTTGTCGCGCTCAATGACCAACGCCTCGCCGTCGATGGGCGCACGTAGCAGCGACTCGAGAAGTGACGACTTGGAGGCGTTCAGCTTGGCGAAGTCCGCTGCCGACATGAGAACGGCTGCCGGTTCGCCGTGCACAGTGATTTGCTGCGGTCCTTCGGTCGCGACCTGTTTCACGATTTCGGAGAGGCGGGCTTTGGCTTCTTGGAGTTGCCAGGAGATCATAGGGGCGATCCTCGGGTTGATGTCTGACTAGTCTGACTATAACATTGGCGGCGGCCGAGAGTCCAACCCATTGGCCGACGCACACGTGCCCGAGAGACCCGGTCAATAAACCCGAGGTGAGATTCTATGGCGACGAAACGATCCGCCTTCGAAGCGGCCAAATGGGTGAGGGCGGCAGAGATGGCCGGCCAGGCGGCGGACGCCATGGCGGACGAAGAAAGCGCCGCCGTCACCGCCGCAGCACGACGTGATCCAGACTGCCCGCCGCGAACGCGCGAGCAGGTGGCCAGGATGAGACCCATGCCTT
This sequence comes from Hyphomicrobiaceae bacterium, assembly GCA_031393505.1. Lineage (GTDB taxonomy): Bacteria > Pseudomonadota > Alphaproteobacteria > Rhizobiales > Hyphomicrobiaceae > JANYHF01. The sequence continues at coordinate 17,526 of JANMVX010000197.1, forward strand.
TCGTGCGCGAGCTGCGGCTGCGGCTCGGCCTCAGCCAGCAGGCTTTCGCCGACCGCTACGGCATTCTGGTCGCCAACATCCGCGCCTGGGAGATCGGCGATCAGAAGCCGGTGACGGCGATGGTCAGCATGCTGGAGATGATCGCCGTGGACCCGGACGGCCTGGCGCGGGCGCATGCCGAGGCGGAGCGGGTGAAGGGGGTGGGGGAGGTGGTGTGAAGGATGAGTGCCAGGTTTTGACTCTGAATGAACTGAAACAACAACCTGTTACTCCGCGAAACGCTTCGGCCAAGGTGCCACCCAACCCGCACCGACCGGAAACCGTTGATCCGCGATGCGAGTCGGGTCGATGCTCCACAATGCCGCGAGTTGGATCACGTCCTCTTCATCGGGAGTTATTACGCGGCCTGATTGATGCATTCGCTCTGTTGCCTCTCGGTGCGTTAACCCAGCGGCAATCAAGGCAGCCTCATCGGCAAAGTATTTGTCCGCCTCTGCCGACAATTTGGTTTCTGCTTCGTCTGGCAGGAGGCCGTTCAAATTTGTAAAATTTAGTTTTTCTTCTTCGGCGGTCTGGGCGCCTATATTCTGATAAACTCCATCACAATAAGAAAATACACGTCTCATTTGTCCATTTGTGGCGAGTGCCCATGTCACAAATCCAACCACTCGATGGCTGCCAAAGAATTGGACGATCACAAAGCTGTTTGCCAACCGCGAAAACAGCGCGTTAAATCTCTCTCCGATGTCGCTGTGACGCAAGCCAGCGGCGACCGGATACGGAAACGAACGGTGGACGAGCAGCACCCAGCCATTGAGCGGTGGCGACGCGAATACC
>JANMVX010000204.1:0-7193 GCA_031393505.1 Hyphomicrobiaceae bacterium
ACCGGGCTGATGGGTGACAGGTCGTAATATCGGCGAATCAGAGGAGATTCGCGCGATGCCCTTCAAGGAAACCCGTCGAATGGACTCTCGTATCGCGTTGTTCATGGACGACGACACCGGAGCTTTTCCGGTCGATCAGCTCTGCCGCCGGCACGGCGTCAGCCGCAAGGCGTTCTACTTTTGGAAGCATCGCCGCGACAGCGGCGATCCGGAGTGGTTCAAGGACCGCAGTCATGCGGTGGCGCACTGTCCGCATGTGATGGACGATGCCATCGCGGCGCGATTGTCGCGATGCGGCGCAAGTTCCCTTACTTTGGGCCGAAGAAGATCAGGAGCAGGCTGGAGGACGAGGTGCTTGGGGTGACCTGGCCGGCGCTGTCGACGATCGGCGACATCTTGAAACGCGCAGGGCTGGTCGAGAGCCGCCGTCGCCCCCGGCGGCCGGTCGCGATAGCCGACGTGATTCCCGGGGTGGTGGCGCCGAGCGGCGAATGGGCCATTGATGTCAAGGGCTGGTACCGCACCCGCGATGGCCGCCGCTGCGATCCGCTGACCATCACCGACACCCTGAGCCGCTACCTGATCGCCGTCGATATCATCGAGCCGACGACGGCGGGCGTGCGTGCGGTTCTGGAGCGGGTTTTCGCAGAATACGGGCTGCCGGCGGCCATCCGGTCCGACAACGGCCAGCCGCTCGGCTCGCACGGCTGCGGCGGCCTGTCGGTGCTGGCGGTGTGGTGGCTGAAGCTGGGCATCGAGCCGCACTACATTCCGCCAGCCAGCCCGCCAGCCGAAACAATGTTTCGGCGAGCACAACGGCCGGCCCTCTTCAGCCAAGAACTGGCGCATGCACCGCACGCTGAAAGAGCAGACGTCGAGGCCGCCGGCCGACGACCGCAGCGCACTGCAGCAGCCCTTCGACGGGTTTCGCGCGCACTACAACAACGAGCGGCCGCACGAAGCCCTCGGTCAGCAGCCGCCGTGCACCCAGTGGAAGGCGTCGGCTCGCCAGCTGCCGCCGCAGCTCCAGGAGCCGTGGTACGACGCCAATCACCAGGTCTTCCGGGTGCGTAGCGATGGCGCGATCCGGTGGCAAGGCGAGACGCAGTTCATCAGCGAGAGCCTGGCCGGCGAGACCGTTGGCCTCGCCGAACTCGAGGGCGGCGGGCACATGGTCCGCTTCTTCCATCGCGAGCTTGGGATGTTCGACCGCGAGCGCAGGTTCCGGGCCTTCGCTCCGCCGCATGCGCGGCTCCGCTCCGTCCCGAAACCTGCGCTCGCAGACAAGTCGTGACAGTAGAGCATTGAGCCAATACTGTTACCTATCAGCCCGGTCTGAAATGTCACCCATCAGCCCGGTCGTACACACGGGTCGCCCCTACGATACCGCGCGTTTCCGCAGCCCGCTCTTGGCGATGGTATAGGCCATCATGGTCAGGAACACCGACGCCGTGTACAGATAAATCCCCGGCAGCGCGGTCGCGTCGGCAATGGCGCTGGCATTGATGTAGAACACCATCAGCGCCAGCACGAGCACGTCCATCATCGACCATTTGCCGAGGCTCTCAAGCCGCTCGACAGCGCGCTCGCGCATGGACGGATGGGGCGTGGCCAGCGTCGAGACCACCAGCAGATAGACCAACTTCAGGCTGGGGATGACCACCGAGAACAGGAAGATCAGCCCGGCGAGAAAATACTCGTTGTCGAAATAGAGCGCGTAAATGGCGCTCAGGATCGAGTGCTGGTCCGTCCACAGATAGAGTTTTGTCAGTTGTATCGCCGGCTGCGTGACGCCGAGCACCAGCGTGGCCGCCGCCGCCAGCGTGAGCAGGCCGAGGAAGAAGCGGCGGAAATCATTGCCTTGCTGAAAGGCCAATGGCTTGGGCGCCAGTTTCGGAAACAGGGGTTTTGGACGCGGCTTCCGGGCCACCCGCTTCAGCCAGCCGTAGGACAGCATGATCAGGATCACCGCCGCCGCGAACCAGCGTACCCCCGGCATGCTGGCGGCCTTGCTGATGCCCTCGGCGCGCAGATACACAATGGTCAGCGACAGGATCAGCACATCGTGCATGGACCATTTGCCGAACCATTCCAGCCGCTTCAGCCAGCCGTGGCGAAGGCGCAGATCATCGATGGGGAGCGAGCCCAGAGCCAGCAGATAGAGCAGTTTGGCTGTCGGCATCAGCATCGAGAAAATCAGGATGACCGTCGCCAGAAACCACTCGCCATCGTAGTAGAGCGCGAGCACCGCCGAGGACAGCGAGTGCGTGTCCGAAAACACGAACATCTGCGTCAGCTTGATGATCGGCTCGGTGACGCCGTGATAGAGGCAGATGCCCGCCGCCACGATCATCAGGTTGAGCACGAAGCGGCCGTAGTCGATGCGCGGACGGCCGGCGGCCATTGCAGCCTGCAAGACGAGCGGCTTTGCGACGGTTTCTCTGGCGATTGGCAGCGCAGCCGGCGCCGGAACCAGCCGCAGCGTCGGCACCTCCGGCTCAGACTGAAGCGACGCGTCGGTCGCCTTCAGCAGGCTCTGCAAGGATCTGTCCGCAGCCGCCATCAAACTCCGCCGCGAATGAACTCGCTACCTCAGCCTGTTTTCCGGAACATTCGGTCGGCCTTTGGGCAGTTCGACCGTAGGGCGCAATAGGCCGGCTTTCTTTCTTCGGCCGTATTGCGCCGTGGTTCGGCATCCACAGTCGCCAACCGTGTGCCTTGGGGCAGCGCAATATGGCCAAGAAAGAAAGTGGCCTATTGCGCCCTACGCCTTTTCACGTCTCACGCGTGGTGATGGACGTGCTTGATGCCCTTTTCGTGCACCAGTTCTTCCAGCTCACCCGACTGAAACATCTCGGTCACGATATCGCAGCCGCCGACGAACTCGCCCTTGACGTAGAGCTGCGGGATGGTCGGCCAGTTGGTGAAGGCCTTGATGCCGTCGCGCACGCTCAGGTCATCGAGCACATTCACGTCCTTGAAATCCACCCCCATGGTGGTCAGGATTTGCGTCACGCGGCCCGAAAACCCGCACTGCGGCATGGATTTGTTGCCCTTCATGAACAGCACCACGTCGTTGCCGGCGATGGTTTTGCGGATGAAGTCCTGGACGTTTTGCGTGTCGCTCATGAGCGGCTCCATAGGTTCGGGCCGCAGCCCTTAAGGTGAATGCGATCAAGGATCATACGACGAAAGCGGCCGGGCAAGGAAGCGCTTCCGTCAACGTCGTCATACCTTTGGAGGAGACGTGGTCAAGGCGAGCGCATGCAGTTCGCCGCCCATCCGCCCGCCCAGCGCGTCGTAGACCATCTGGTGCTGCTGAACCAGCCGCTTGCCCGCAAAGGCCGCCGAAACGACACTGGCCTGGTAGTGGTTGCCGTCCCCTGCCAGATCCGTAATGGTCACGGTGGCGTCGGGCAGGCCCGCCTTGATCAGGCGCTCGATGTCGGCGGCTTGCATGGCCATGGGATGGGTCTCCTGTTGGCGGAGATATAGTCGCGCCAACCTCGTATCGCAATCGTCACGAGGCATCATTCAGCGCGTGCGCGATGATCTTGCGCATCACCGACGGCAGCGCCTCGGCCTTCAGCGCATCGCGGTGCACCCAGCGGCACTGCTGCTGGTTCGCCCACAATGTCAGCGGCGGATTGTTGCGGACGTGGGCGCGGAACACCATGGCGCCGAGCCGGAAGTGCGTAAACGTGTGGTCGACGGCGCCGGGCATCGGGAACCAGCGACCTTTTACCGGCACGTAGCGCAGCGCCTCCTCGGCAGGCAGCCAAGTCTCGGTCCAGTCGGTCGAGGGCACTTCCATCATGCCGCCCAGGAGGCCCTTGTCGGGACGGCGGCGCAGCAGCACTTCTCCGCGTTCGGAAATTGCGACGAACGCCACGCCATGCCTGAGCGGACGCTCCGCTTTGGGCGAGCGGTGCGGCAACTGGTCGGCTATTTCCATACGGTGCGCCTGACAGAGATCGCGCAACGGACAGATCATGCAGGACGGCCGACGTGGAGAGCAGACGGTGGCGCCGAGGTCCATCATGGCTTGCGCGAAGTCGCCGTTGCGGTTTTTGGGTGTCAGCGTTTCGGCCAGCGTTTTCAGGAACGGTTTGGCCTCGGGCAGCGGTGTCTCGATGGCGGCGAGACGGGCAACGACGCGCTCGACATTGCCATCCACCGGCATGGCGCGGCGCTGGAACGCGATGGAGGCGATGGCGGCGGCTGTGTAGGGGCCAATGCCAGGGAGCTTGATCAGCAGCGCCACATCGTCAGGGAATTTCCCCCGAAGATCGTTGGCGACCGTTTTGGCGCATTCGTGCAGATTTCTGGCGCGCGAATAGTAGCCCAAGCCCGCCCATGCGGCGAGCACGTCGTCGCGCGGGGCGGCGGCCAGGTCGCGCACGGTCGGCCAACGGTGCGTAAAGGCCTCGAAGTAGGGGATGACGGCCTTGACCGTGGTCTGCTGCAGCATAATCTCCGACAGCCAGACGCGGTAGGGATCGGCCGCCACGCCCGGCCCGTAGCGCCACGGCAGATCGCGGCGCGAGCGGTCGTACCAGGCCAGCAGGGCCTTGGAGATTGCCGCTGCTGGCAGGGCAAAGGGTTCAGCGCGAGCGGCTTGGGTCACGGCGCCTCCGGCCAAAGGGCGAATCGGTTGGGACATGGTATGGAAGCCGGGCGGGATTGGGAATTGGCATCGGGGGGCGGAACATGCAGGTCAAAAAGCTGATCGGCCGGTCGATCGGCAGTTTCGTGCCGGCGCTGACCCGCACCGCGGTCGAAAAATTCGGCTTTCCGCAGGCCGCCATCCTCACCGATTGGCCCGCCATTGTGGGAGCGGACCTTGCCTCCTACACCGCGCCGGAACGCCTGCGCTGGCCGCGCGGGGCGGAGGGTGCGCGCGATGAGGACAACCCCTGGAACGGCGCGGAAGGCGCGACGCTCATCCTGCGCGTGGAGGGTCCTAGGGTGCTCGAAATCCAGCACCGTACCGAGCAGCTCATCGAGCGCGTAAACGCCTATTTCGGGTTCCGCGCTGTGATCGATGTGCGGCTGATGCAGGCGCCTTTGAGCAAGGCCAAGACAGCCGCTGCGCCGAAGAAACAGGCGCCGGTGGCGTCGATTCCGAAAGCTGAAGTGGCCGACGACCGGCTGCGCGACGTGCTGGAACGGCTGGGCGGCAACATCCGGCGCGAGGCGGCCAAGACCACGCCTGCCCGATGACGGGAATTTGCGCATAACTGCGGCGGCAAAACCCTGGAATCCGCCCCATTTCGTGCTAACAGACTGCATCGACTGAGCGTGGGCCGATAGCGTCCGCGCCAGCCCCAAATGTTCGCGATGACAGGAGCCTCGCCTTGGCCGAGACAGACCGCAAGTCCGCCGCCCCCGCCAGCCCCATGCCGCTCTATATCGGCGCGGTGGCCGCGTTGTTCCTGCTTGGCGCGGGGCTGCTGGGCAGCCATCTGCCGCCCACCGCCATGGCGCCCGCCGCCGCCGACGCCGCAATGACCGCTCCCGCCAAGGCCGCCGATGTGGCGATGGCGAAGGCTTCGACCGAGATGGTCAAGGCGCCCGAGCCGGCCGCGATGACAAAGGCCGCCGAGCCGGCTGCCCCGGCCAAGGCAGCCGAACCTGCCGCGATGACCAAGGCCGCCGAACCTGCCGCCAAGGCCGTTGCAGCGACGGTTGCTGCAACCACCGCAGCAGCCACGACCGCCCCGGCAACGCCCGCCCCCGCCAAAGTCGCCGACAATGCGGCGCCGGCGGCAAAACCCGACGTTGACGTCGCCGAGCTGCTGAAACCCGGCACCCTCCCCGACAATGTGCTCGGCGAGGCCAACGCCCCCATCACCATCGTCGAATACGCCTCTATGAGCTGCCCGCACTGCGCCGACTTCCACAAGCGCGTGTTCCCGGAGTTCAAGACCAAGTACATCGACACCGGCAAGGTGCGCATGATCTTCCGCGAATTCCCGCTCAATCCGCCGGCTCAGACCGTGGCCATGCTGGCGCGCTGCGTCGGGCCGATGCGCTACAACGCGTTCGTGGCCACCATGTTCGAGCGCCAGGACGAGTGGCTGACCAACGATGACTTCCTCGGCAAGGTGCAGGGCCTCTCGAAGCAGATGGGCTTTACCGATGACAGCTTCAAAAAGTGCATCACCGATCCCGCATTGCTCAAGGGAATCAATGACTCGCGCGAGCGCGGCGACAAGTTCGGGGTCGACTCGACGCCGACGTTCTTCGTCAATGGCGTGAAGCTCAAGGGCAACCACGAGCTGAAGGATTTCGAGGACGTGATGAAGCCGTTCATGAAGGGCTAAGCTGAACTGGGGGCTTGGCAACGCGGGTTGGGGGACGATATGGGCCTGTCGATGAGACTGTTGCGTCCCGTTGCGTCAGCATGCGGTCTGGCTGCATTGCTGATGCTTTCGGCCTGCTCCGGCGCACCCGCCGTGGGCAATCTGACCACGACCGGCGACGCCACCGCCCAAACCGCCGCCGGCTACGTCGCTCCCTCGACCCCCGATCAGCTCACGGACGAACAACAAAAACTCGAACCCATCGAGCACCCCACGGCCGCCGACCTCGCGCTGGTCGGCCCCCTGGGCGATCGGTCGCTAGGCAGCCCCACCGCCCCCGTCACGATCATCGAATACGCTTCCCTGACCTGCCCGCACTGCCGCGCCTTCCACACCACGGTGTTCGACCAGGTGAAGAAGGCCTTCATCGACACCGGCAAGGTGCACTGGATTCTCCGCGAGTTCCCAATCGGCCATACCTCGGGCGCAGCCTGGATCGTCAACCGCTGCGCGCCGGAAAAGGACTATTTCAAACTCTACGACACATTTATGCGCAACCAAGCCGAATGGGTGTCTCTGGAAGTCCGCCCCGACGTCATCGCACAAGTCGCCGCCAAGGCCGGCATGAACCGCAAGGGCTTTGACGCCTGCTGGCAGGACGCCAAGACCGATCAAGCCCTGCGCTGGGTCAAGGCCCGCGCGCGGCAACTCGGCGTCAGCGGTACGCCGACGTTCTTCATCGGCACGACCAAGGTGCGCGCGGTTCCGAGCTTTGCCGATTTCTCCGAGATGGTGGAAGCCGAGATGCGCGCCCCGGGATCGAGCTATCAGGTCGCGCTGGCCAAGCAGCTGGCGCCGAAACCGGCGCTGTAGCTTGGCCCCCGCTGG
>JANMVX010000250.1:0-2264 GCA_031393505.1 Hyphomicrobiaceae bacterium
TCCGGCTCCCGAGGGTGAAGTCAGCGTATTTGCACGGCCCGGCTCGCTGACGTCGAAGCTGCGCCGCGCCTGGGGCATTGAGCGCCTAAAGAAGGGGCCGGATGGTAAGCGGCTCACGGACGACCGGCATCATGCTTTGGATGCCCTGGTAGTGGCGGCGATCAGCAACAGCCAATTGCAACGGTTGACGCGCGCCCATCAGGAGGCCGAGCGGCTGGGATTGTCGCGCGATTTCCGTGGGCTGCCGGAGCCGTGGGCGGGGTTTCGCGAGCAAGCGGAAACGATGCACAAAGGCATCTTCGTGTCTCGCGCCGAAGTGCATCGCGCGCGCGGCAAGGCACATGACGCGACGATTAAGCAGGTGCGCGAGGTGGATGGCGAAGACGTCGTGTTCGAGCGCAAGGCGATTGAGAAACTTACGCTTAGGGACCTCGCGCTGATCCCAGTCCCGGTTCCTTACGGCAAAGTTGCCGATCCGATGAAATTGCATGCGGAATTGGTGGCGTCCTTACAGGCATGGATTGAGGCCGGAAAGCCGAAGGATCGGTTGCCGCAATCGCCCAAGGGCGACATTATTCGCAAGGTGCGGGTTGAAACCTCCGACAAGGTCGCCGTGGATGTTCGCGGCGGCACGGCTGATCGCGGCGACATGGCGCGTGTCGATGTGTTTCAGAAGCCGACACCGAAAGGTGTTCGGAAGTATTTTGTGGTGCCAGTCTATCCTCACCAGATTGCCGAAGAAGCGCAACCACCTGGCCGCGCCGTCCGCCAGAACAAAATTGAGATGGATTGGCCGACAATGGACGCAACATACGAGTTCCTTTGGTCTGTTTACCCCATGTCGTTGATCGAATTGACCGATCTGAATGGCGTCGTCAGTCTGGGCTATTATCGAAGTCTTGATCGCGGCGATGGACGTTTATCGATTTCGGAAGTGTCTGATTCGCAAAAGTTGCATCGAATTGCGAGCGTATCGTTGACCAACTTCAAAAAAATGTTGGTTGATCGACTGGGCAATTGGACAGAAGTCGCTCGTGAGGTTCGAACGTGGCGTGGAAAGGCGTGCACCTGACGAAGCCGTCGCGGCTGTCGCTTGCCGATGGCCAGCTGGTGGTCGAACAGGACGCTATCGTTCGAATTGCGCTTGAAGACATCGGCTGGATCATCGTCGACGATCAGCGCATCACCCTGACCAGCGCCTTGTTGTCGGCCTGTATGGCGGCCGGCATCCCGCTTCTGGTGAGCGACGCCCGGCACACGCCATCAGGCGTGGTGCTGCCGTTTCACACCCATCACCGCCAAGCGGCGGTCTCCGCAGCGCAGATCGCCCTCTCGGAACCCCGCAAAAAGCGGCTGTGGCAGGCGATTGTGAAAGCCAAAGTCGAAAACCAGGCAGGCTGCTTGGAGGCCCTGAAGCGTCCGGGCGCGGAAGGTTTGTATGCGATGGCCGCCCGCATCGGTTCGGGCGACCCGGACAATGTGGAAGCCCGCGCCGCGCGCGCCTATTGGCAGGCGCTGTTCGATGACTTCATCCGCAGCGACGACGAGGACCGGCGCAACAAGCTGCTCAACTACGGCTATGCTGTCGTGCGCGCTGGCGTTGCGCGGGCCTTGGTGGCCTGCGGATTGTTGCCGTCGATAGGCTTGCATCACGCCAGCGAAACCAACGCCTTCAACCTTGCGGACGATCTGGTCGAGCCGTTCCGCCCTATTGTCGATGCGGCGGTTTACGGAATAACCGGCCCGGCCAAGCCAAAGGCGACCGATCTGACGCTCGAAGACCGCCGTTTGCTCGCGGGACTGCTGTTGCGCGACGTGCAGATCGGCCCCGATGTCACCTCGCTGCTGGTGGCGACCGAGCAGGCAGCCGAAAGCCTGACTCGCGCCTTCGCCGATCCCCAGCTGCTCAAGCTGCCGCGCATCAGCGCCGGACCTGCAACATGAAACCGGATGAGGCGCGCTTCGTGTGGGTGTTCTGCTTCTTCGATTTGCCGGTGGGCACCAAACCTCAGCGCACGGCGGCCAATCGCTTCCGGAATTTCCTCAAGGACGACGGCTTCATCATGCTGCAATTCTCCGTCTACGCGCGCATCTGCCGCGCCGAAGAGGGGGCCGAAAAACACCTGGGGAGAATCAAGAAAAACTTGCCGAACCAGGGCAGCGTGCGCACACTTCAGGTCACCGACAAGCAATTCGACCGCATGAAGCTGCTGTTAGGCGAGGCCGGAAAAAGTGAGAAAGCAGCGCCCCAACAACTGGTTCTG
>JANMVX010000251.1:0-19073 GCA_031393505.1 Hyphomicrobiaceae bacterium
CAGAACCAGTTGTTGGGGCGCTGCTTTCTCACTTTTTCCGGCCTCGCCTAACAGCAGCTTCATGCGGTCGAATTGCTTGTCGGTGACCTGAAGTGTGCGCACGCTGCCCTGGTTCGGCAAGTTTTTCTTGATTCTCCCCAGATGTTTTTCGGCCCCCTCTTCGGCGCGGCAGATGCGCGCGTAGACCGAAAACTGCAACATGATGAAGCCGTCGTCTTTCAGGAAGTTGCGAAAGCGATTGGCGGCCGTGCGTTGCGGCTTGGTGCCCACCGGCAGATCAAAAAAGCAGAACACCCACACGAAGCGCGCCTCTTCCGGTTTCATGCCGATGGCCCGGCGGCCGACACACGCGGCAGCTTGAGCAGCTGCGGATCGGCAAAAGCGCGCGTCAGGCTTTCCGCCGCTTGCTCTGTAGCCACCAGCAATGAGGTTATGCCTGGCCCAATCTGAACGTCGCGCAAAAGCAGGCCCGCAAGCAAACGGCGGTCTTCGAGCGTCAGATCGCTCGTCTTTGGCTTGGCCGGCCCGGTTATTCCGTAAACCGCCGCATCGACAATGGGGCGGAACGGCTCGACCAGGTCGTCGGCAAGGTTGAAGGCGTTGGTTTCACTGGCGTGATGCAAGCCTATCGACGGCAACAATCCGCAGGCCACCAGGGCCCGCGCCACGCCGGCGCGCACGACGGCATAGCCGTAGTTGAGCAGCTTGTTGCGCCGGTCCTCATCGTCGCTGCGGATGAAGTCGTCGAACAGCGCCTGCCAATAGGCGCGCGCGGCGCGGGCTTCCACATTATCCGGGTCGCCCGAGCCGATGCGGGTCGCCATGGCATACAGACCTTCCGCTCCCGGACGCTTCAGAGCCTCGAGGCAGCCTGCCTGGTTTTCGACCTTGGCTTTGACGATGGCCTGCCAAAGTCGCTTCTTGCGCGGCTCGGAGAGAGCGAGCTGCGCGGCGGCGACCGCTGCTTGGCGGTGATGCGTGTGGAACGGCAGCACCACGCCTGATGGCGTGTGCCGGGCGTCGCTGATCAGAAGCGCGATGCCAGCCGCCATGCAGGCCGACAGCAGGGCGCTGGTCAGGGTGACGCGCGGGTCATCGACAATGATCCAGCCGATGTCTTCAAGGGCAATACGGACGATGGCGTCCTGCTCGACCACCAGCTGGCCATCGCTCAGCGACAGCCGCGACGGTTTCGTCAGGTGCACGCCTTTCCACGCCACGTCCGAACCTCGGGTTGAACCTTCGAAATGCGACCGAGCCGGTCAATAGTCAGCTTCTCGATTGCCTTTGCCGTCCGCGTGCCTAGCTTTCCAAGTGGCTTTTTGGGGTCGTTCATATCTGACAGATTGATTCCACCACCATCGATGTCCAGTCCACGGAAATACCCTCTCATGGTTACGGCCTTGGACGTGGTCATTGCAATCAACGACTTCTGATACAGAGACCAAAGAAACTGATACGATCCGTCAATGGTCAACCAAGCATCTTCTGGGGTCTTAGCCGCCACAGCTTTCATTGGAGGATGTTCGCAAGTTGCTAATTGATAGCGATACACGGGCACAATAAAGTACTGTAGCACGCCCTTGACGTTTGGTTTTCCGAACAGGTCTGCGCGAACCATCGCAAATCGGTCGGCAGTTCCTCCCCTAACTTTCACCGCAACCGTAGAGCCTGATCTGACCCGCACTTTGCGGATAATGTCGCCCTTGGGTGAGCGCGGCAATTGGCCCTCGGCCTTTGGAGAACCCGTCTCAATCCAGGTGCGCAATGCCGCAACTGTCTCGGTATAGAGCTTGATCGGGTCCGCGACTTTGCCGTAGGGCGCCGGCACAGGAATGCGTTCGAGGTCATCGAGCGTCAAATCTTCGACCGCCTTTCGCTCGAATACAAGCTCTTGCCCGTCAACTTTGCGAATCCGCTTGATTGTGGCGTCATGCGCTTTGCCGCGCGCGCGGTGCACCTCGGCGCGCGAAACGAAGATGTCCGCATGCATCTTCTCCGCCTGTACGCGAAAACCCACCCATGGCTCGGTCAAACGGCCGAAGTCACGGGACAGCCCCTTGCGCTCGGCCTCCTGATGCGCGCGCGTCAAACGCTGCAACTGCCCTTCGCTGATCGCCGCCACCACCAGCGCATCCAGCGCATGGTGCCGATCGTCCGTGAGCCGCTTGCCGTCCGGCCCTTTCTTCAGGCGCTCGATGCCCCAGGCGCGCCGCAGCTTTGAAGTCAACGAGCCGGGGCGGGCGAAAATCCGCCGCTCGCCCTCTGCGGCCGGATAGTCGCGCTTCAGTTCGTCCATCAGAACTCGCGTCGCGTACCGCGTGTCGTTGAGATTGCGGCTGCGGAATTTTTCTTCGATTTCCGCCGCGTTTTTGATCAGAAAGTTGCGCTTCTTCCGCCCCCTGATGTTTGACGACTCAACGCAGGCGACGAACGTCTCCCATGCTTCGGGTGACTTACTGGCCGTGAACCACTCGTAGGGCGTCGCCCCCGCCTTCTCCTGGTTCTCGCCAGTGAGGCACAGCGTCTTGTTGACGAAACTGTCGTCGCCAAAACGGCTCCAGGGCAGAATGTGATCGACCTGGACGCGATTGTCCGTGGCCAGAAGAGCGCCGGGAGGAATTGGCGCATCGGAGTAAAGACTCTTGCCGCCTTGTTCTTTCCAAAGTTCGTAGCGCAGCAGATCTTCGCCCGAGACGTCACCGATTGACAATAGTTCCTTCAGTTGGTCGCGCGCACGGTTCTTGTCGACGGTGCGGTCCTTGATGCCCTTGTCGATCTCCTGGCGTTCCTCAATGCTTTTGCCAACGTCGCGCGCCAGCTCGACATGGATGCGGTCGAACGGTCCGTAGGCGTGATGCAGGGCGCAAACCTGCTTCATCATTTCGACCAGCGCCTTGCGGGCGACCGGCGAGCCGACATCCTTGATGCTGGTTGCGGGACGAGCGTTATGATCGTAGCCGGCCTCGGCGGCGGCTTCGGCGTAGTCCAGCCCGCGCTCAAGGCCCGGCAAGAGCGCGCGCGCCGCCTTGGCCGAGATGTGCCCGGCTTTGGCGAACTTCTTGAACGCGCCCGCGTCCATACCGGACATGAGGGCCTCGACGACGCGAGGTTCGATGCCTGTCGCGGCGATGCCGTCGCGAATTTCGCCGATATCTTCGCGGAATGCCAGTACGCTGGCGATGCGGTCGAGCGCTTCAGCTTTGGCGGCAAGTTCGCGCCAGGCCAAGTCGCCGGCGGTCGCTATGACTATTTTTCGTAAGGCGTTCGTGCCCTCCGATGCGCCGCCGTTGCGCGCGACCACATCGCGTTTTTCGTCGTCGCGCCCGACGCCATCGAACTTGGTGTTCGGCGTGAGATCGAGCAACTTTCGCAACGCAATGAAGCTGATCCCCACAGCCTTGCCGAAGCCTTCGGACGCGCAGCCGATTTCTTCGGCGCTCAACCGTCGCTCGGTGCGGCCCGTAACAAGCCGCAACGCGGCGAGTCGAGAGAGGTAGCGGAACTTTTCGAAGGATGGGCTGTTGCGCGCGGCGCGCTTCTCGTCGGGCTCGAACGGGCAGGGTCCGACCATGTGTTCGCTGGATTGAAAGCCAAGCTGGCTGAAGGCCTTTTCGATGAAGGCCGCCTGCAGATCCTCGCTCGCCACCGCGCTGCCGAAGCTGCGTTGTTGACGGAACAGGATGCCGACCTCGTCCTGCTGGTCGTCGCGCAGCACCGAACGCGAAAAGTCGCCGGCGCGATTGCGGCGCCTGCCGGCGATCTTGGGATCGCGCGCCATCATTTCGCCGACGGTGCGCCATTGGTGCGCAAGCAGAGGCTGGCGAGTCGCTTCCATCGCCTTCTTCATTTTCGATGTGTCATCCGCGGCGTTGGCGCCACGGTCGCGCTTGGCGTTCGAGCGAAAGCCACGATGGATCGCGATGTGGCCCAGGGCGACGGCGAATTCCAGCGGCGTCAGCAGTCGGTCAAGACCTTCGGCGCGCAGGGTCCAGGGATCGAGGTTTGGCGCGCGAAGTTCGCTCTTGCCGGCCGTGGGCAGCAACCGATGATCGGAAAACAGTGTCCGGATGTCGTTCATGCGCTGACGGCGGCGTTTCACGACCCGGCGTTGGCCACGGAATTGCCGGCGCAACTGATTCTTCGGCGTGCGCTCTTTGTCCGTTTCGGGAGCCTCGAAGGTGCGGACGCCAGCGCCCAACACGTTGCCCATGGGCGCGTCGCCCTCATCGCGGTCCAATTCGATCACGGCCCAGCCGATGGACGCAATGCCGCCGTCGATCCCCAAGATCTTCATACGCTGCTCCCCTTCGCCAGACACCTTGGCTTGACAATTGGGGCATAAGGATCGACGCTGCAAGCACCACGGGGAAAGTGGTCGGAAAGCCACGGCAAGATGGTTTTCCATCGAAGGATCCGAATTAACGGCTTGGACCCCTGGGCTGGCGACAGCTCGGGGGGATTCCTTTCACGATCCTGATGACAAGCTAAGTCGATCCGGCCCCACTTAGATGTGCAATGCGCATACTCAAGTGCCTTGATTGGCGCTCGCAAGATACCGCGATGCAACGCGACGCAACATCATGCAACGGTTTGCAGTAGCGGCAAGCCATGCAGATCCGGAATGGTTAGCGTGGGCGGCATGTCGAGGTATTCGTCGGGCGCATGGCTTCGGTTCAGCCAGATGGTGGTGGCAAAGCCGAAAGCGGAGGCGCCTGCGGCGTCCCAGCGGTTCGAGGAGACGTAGGTGATCTCTTCGCGCGTGGCGCCGAATTTGGTCATGGCGAGGCGGTAAACGCGGCTGGACGGTTTGAAGATGCCGACCTCGTGCGCGCTCAAAATGTGGTCGATCAGGCCGTCGAGGCCGGCCGCGCGGACCGCTTTGTCGAGCATGTCGGGGTCGCCGTTGGAGAGCACGGCGATGCGCGAGCGCTTCTTGCGCAGCGCCGTGAGGGCGTCCTTCACGTCGGCGAATGCGCCCAGGTCGTCATAGGCCGCCAGCAGCTTTTCGGCCAAGCCAGGGGCCGTGACGCCGGTTGTCGCCATGGCGTAATTAAGCCCTGATTTCAAGAGCTTACGGAACGTCGCGGGCTTGCCGGCGAGGCCGTGGATCCAGCTGTATTCCAGCGTTTTGGCGCGCCACAGCTCGGACAGCCGCGGCGCCTCGGGGCCGATCTCGGCGGACAGGCGCTGGGTCGCCGAATGCACGTCGAACAGCGTGCCATAGGCGTCGAAGACATGAATGGTCTGGGGCATGGCTCCCGCTTTCTTCACCGATGGTTAAGCGCTTTGCAATAGGATCGCCCGGCGGTCAACCCAGATCTCCAGTATGGTGCGTCAGATGAGCAATGCCGGTTTCGCGGTCGATATCCACAAGGTCGCCGATAACGACAAGCGCATGGCGCTGTTCCTGGGCATCGCGTTCCTGTTCGTGTGGGTGGTGGCCATCAATATCGGCATGCACGACATGGCGCCGCGCTGGTTCCTGCGCGATTTCGACTGGCTGACCAACGAAGACATCCCGACCACCTTCCTCAGCATGGCCTTCGCCAGCCTCATCGCCGCCGGCCTGCTGTGGGTGTTCAGCGGGCATGGCGACAAGGTTTACCACATCGATGCCGCGGGCATCGAGCGCAACACGCTGTTCGCAACGCGGCTCTATCGCTGGTCGGATTTCGAGCGGCTGGATCGCGAAGTCTCGCAGATGTTGCTGCACATCAAGCCGGCGGCGCGCGCGGGGTCCGGGCCGCGCAAGCTGGTGTTCGACATCTCTAAGCTCGACTGCTCGGGCCCGCAGCTGGAAGCGCTGTTGGTGCATTACCGTCCCGATCTGTATCGGACCCGGAGCCTAGTCGGCTGAACGCTTCAGACGGACTGACGGTAGGGCCGCTGCCATTGGCCGCCGCGGGCGCAACGCGGGAAACATCGCTTCTGAATGACGCGTGCGAATGCAACGTGCCGCGCAACTTAAGTTCGAGTTGGTCCAACGGCCAATCGCCTGGCGCACCCGTCATGCGCAGCTTTCGCACGGCTTCCAATCCGCGATAGGCGGCAGCCGGGTGGTCCGTCGAGGACGCGATCGCCAAACTTACGACGGCTTCCTGGTACTGCGCCGCGTCACACCAGGCGCCGGGCTCCCGCGCTATGCCGACCTTCAGGTCCGCATAAGCGGCACCGAGATTCGTTTGGCTGTCGCGGCAAAGCGCCAGATGCGTGCGCCAGAGTGCGCTGTTCGCAGTCTGCCCGAGAGCATCCGCGAGGCGCCCGGTGAGGCCACTGTCGGACGCCGCCGCGATGTTTTCGCCACTGATCGCGGCCATCCCCACCGCACAGAGCAGGTCGGCCTCCTCGAACGCTGCCTCGGACCATCGCAGGGCGCGGGGCCCACAATAGGCATCCTGCAATCCGCGCGAACTGGGGAGGATACGGCAATGCGCAGGTGTCAGCGATAGCCTGGCCGACTGCGCTTGTAGCTGCGATACGATGCCTTCGACGGCCGGGCAAATTTCAGTTGAAAACCCAACCTCGCGCAGTCTCTGAACGCGTAACCCGAATGGCGTGCCGTCGCCAGCAACTGCACCGTCTTGGCAGTCAATCAGCAGCACGATGCGATCACCTTCACCACCCGGCAATCGGCCGGCATCGCCATCGCCACCCGCGCCTCGCGTGGCGCCGTCCAGCAAACGCTCGCAAATGACCCAGGCAAGGCAGGCCAGGCACAACAGGGTCAGACTGGCGAACACACTGGACACTGAACAAGATCCCTCAGCCTTTGAGTCGCAGAACGAGGCTCGAAAACGAGCCTATTTCCTGCATAAAGCGACACTTTGGCCACAGAAGTCGAGCGGAAGGCCACAATTGGGCCGTCAATGCGCAGCATCCCATGCTATGTTTTGAGCGCGTTCTTGTCCCTTGGCCCACGACGGCTTACCTGGGCGTCGCTGTGACGATGACGTGGTTGTTGGTTGACTGCACTGCTTTTCGCGCACTCACTTGCTCCAGATTGTGCGCTACACAAATCGAGGCAATGATGAAATCGACGACAGTCATGATGGTCGCGGTCAGCTTTGTCGCCGGGCTCGGGCTCGGCGCATCTGGGCCTTTGTCTAAGGCGGGTGAAGGGCTCCTCAAGGTCATAGGCAGCGAGCGACCGGCCGTTGAGCACGCAGATCGCATCACAGCTTCGTTCGAGCTTCAGCGTACGGGTTTCCAAGCGGCCGATTTTAGGTGGCCGTTGCAGCAGTCGGCCAAGTCCAACGTTTTATGTGCGCCTAAGGAAGACCCTGCACATCAGGCATTTCAGGGTGTCCAGCACCTCTAAGCTCGCCGCAACGCCCTTGCCGCCGTGGTGTTATTGCTCTTTAGGCGTTGTTTTGCACCGTGCCGATCTGGCCTGAGGCAATCCATGTTTGGCGTTGTGCCTCTGCCGCAATCACCAGAAAAGTGCCCGATTTTACGGGCTTTTCCGCAATTCAGGCTTGCAAACCCCAGCAAATATGCGTGTATTCGTTGCTTGCGCGACAACATGCCGTGCTGGCTTGTCCTGCAATTGCGCTAGGAAGTTGCGCGTTTCCTTGCAGGGGCTGCCGCTACGCTCGGGGCGACTTGCTGCGCGATCTGCCAGTAAAGTGGTCAGATTTTGGCGACAGCGGCGACATCGCAAAGCCCTCAAGGATGATTGGTTTGCAAACGAAAGGACGCTGACAGAATGAAGACTCCGATGAAGGCGAAGCTTGTCGTCAAGCCTAAGGCTCCCAAGGCCCTGAAGGTTAAGGCCGCTCCGGCAAAGGTTGCCCCAGTCAAGGCCACAGCCGCTGCGGGCGCTGCCGTCAAGGTCCCGACGGTCACCCTGAGCCACCTCGCCAAGGATCTGGCCGAGTCGCATCAGCTGCCCAAGAAGCAGGCGGCAACGATGCTCGCCGATCTCACGGCGCTGATCTCAAAGCACCTCAAGAAGGGCTCGCGCATCCGCATCAACACGATCGGCATCCTGCAGGTCCGCAAGCGCCCGGCGCGCATGGGCCGCAACCCGGCCACGGGCGAAGCCATCAAGATCAAGGCGAGCAAGAAGGTCGCCTTTCGCGCCGCCAAGGAATTGAAAGAGTCGATCTAGTCTTCGGGTCCCGCAAAGGGGCCACGCGCGGAACCAGGACGATCAGGCGACGGAGAAATCCGTCGCCTTCTTCATTGCGCGGCTCACGTCAGGTCGCGGCAAATTCGACAGTTCTGATCGAATCCTGCTGAATTTCAATGACTTGTGTCGAAGACATCGCATCGGCGGCACTTGCGGGCGGTAGTTCAAGTGGCGCGAGCGGTACGGCGTCGGCATCGACAACTAACGGCAGAGCGACCGCTTCGGCGATGGGAACTGCCAAGACGGGGACGGATGGGCCAGGTGGTGGCGAAGTGGGTTGAGTCGGCAGGGACCCTTGCAACGGCACGTCTGGCGCCGTGGCGGCAGGCTCGGCCGCTGACACAAACGTGGCAGCTGCAACAGGCGTTGGCCCTGCAGTCTTTGCAACCTCTCCGGGCACCCAGCGGTCCTCCGCTGTCGTCCACGGCCAATTGTGCATAACGGGCTCGGCCAGCAAAGTGGCGAAGCGGCTGCGCGCTTCCAGGACACGCAATCGTTGCATGTGGCTGAGCTTCAGGCCGACGCGGATATCGTTCCGTTCAATGAGAAATCCCTCAACGGCGTTGAAGTTCCGCATCAGCACCAGCGTCTTGCGCAATTCCTCCGGCGGCATCTGAATCTGCGACTCGACCTCGCGGATGCTGAGCGCATTGGCGTCCGGCTTGCTCATGTAGCGCACGAAATAGGCCGCCAGTTTCATGACTTCCCGGGTGCCCCACGGCGCGCGGAAAATGTCGTCCAGCCAGATATCGCAAGCGAATGGCAGATCGCTGCGCTCGATGCCAAGAATGTCGGAAAAGCGCAGGCGGCGGTGCTCGCTCACGGGTCGGCCCTCAAGATGTGAGGCGACCCCACAGCCGCCTCCAAGAACTCTGCCCAAGACATCTGAAGAGCCTGTTAATCCTCCGATCACAGCGGCTTCAACTTCGCTTCGATTCCGGCGCGCTTGGATTCCAGAAAGGGTGGCAAGGACAGCTTTTCTCCGAGCGTCTCCATCGGCTCATCGGCGGCGAATCCCGGCCCGTCCGTGGCGATTTCAAACAGGATGCCGTTGGGTTCGCGGAAATACAGGGAGCGGAAGTAGTATCGCTCCACTTCGCCGGAATTGGGCATGGCGAATTTCGAGACGCGCTCTCGCCAGGACGTCAACCCGTCCGTATCCGGCGTTCGGAACGCGACGTGATGCACGGCCCCAGCGCCCTGGGTCGCGATGGGAGCGCCTGGCTCCTCGATTACATGCAACTCCGCCGCCGCCCCGCCCGGCCCCATGGCGAAGACTTGCACTTTGCGACCGGAAACGGCGGGATCGGCATAGACCGGCTCTTTCCGCATGTTCATGACCTCGGTCAGCACACGCTCAGTTTTTGACATGCGCGGCACGCTGAGCGTCATGGGGCCGAGGCCGCGGATCTGGTGTTCGGCCGGGACGGGGCTCTTGTCCCACGGGAAAACCTCGCCTGTCCCGCCGTCATCGACCAGCACCAGCCGCTGGCCCTCGAAGTCTTCGAAAGCCAGGCTTGGCCGGCCATTGCGATCGGCGATGGGATCGACGGGCAGCCCCTCGGCCTTCAGGCGCTTTTCCCAATAGGCCAGCGTACCCACGCCGGCGACCCGCAATCCCGTGCGCACCACGGAGTGCGAGCCGCGCTGCTCGGGGCCGACCGGCCAATCGAAGAAGGTGATGTCGGAGCCGGGCGAGGCCGCGCCGTCGCCGAAGAACAGATGGTAGGCGCTGGTGTCGTCCTGGTTGACGGTTTTCTTGACCATCCGCATGCCGAGCACCTGGGTGTAGAAGCGGTGGTTGTCGGAAGCGCGGGCCGTGACGGCGGTGAGATGGTGCAGTCCGGTAAGGGCGAGGGTCATGGTTGCGAACTCCTTTTGATTTCTCCGAATTTGGCACGATCCCGCATTGAGCGCATCATCACGGATACATGGGACGATCTCGGCCGATCACAAGTCGGACGGTTCGTGTCACGGCTGCTTGAGATCGTCTTGCGGCGGGCCTTGGCTCGCGTACATAGGGTGCAATCGCTTGCAACGTCAGTGTCAATCCAACGATCAGATGGTGTTTCATGGCCGCGCACATCGATGCCGCTCCGGCGGCCGAACGATTGTCCGTTAAGCGCCTGCTGCCGTTGATCGTGCTGTTGGCGGTGCCGGTGCTGGCGTATGTCACCGGCGCCTACAAGCTGTTTTCGTTCGAGGTTCTGGCCCAATATTATGCCACCCTGAAGGCCTGGATCGGCGCACATTACCTGCTCGCCCTGCTGGCCTACGTTGTCTTTTACGCCGCCGCGACGGCCCTGTCCCTGCCCGCTGGATTGGTGATCACGGTGGCCGGCGGCCTGTTCTTTGGATGGGCCGTTGGCGGTCCCGCGACCGTTGTGGGCGCGACCATCGGCGCGACCATCCTGTTTGCGGTCGCCAAGACCTCGCTCGGCGCCGGCCTAGTCAAGCAGGCCGGGCCTTGGCTTGAGAAGCTCAGCGAGGGTTTTAGGAGGGACGCGTTCAACTATCTGCTGTTCCTGCGCCTTGTGCCGGCCTTCCCGTTCGTCGTTGTCAATCTGGTGCCGGCCATTCTCGGAATGCCGCTGTGGCCCTATGTGACAGCAACCTTCATCGGCATTATACCGGGTACGCTGACGTTCTCGTATTTGGGCGCCGGCCTGGAAAGCGTGATCCAGGCCGCGACGGCATCCTATCAAGCCTGTCTGGCCGGCAAGGCGGCGACTGAGGCGGCAGCTTGCCACCTCAGCGTCGACGCCACCAAGTTGGTGACGCCGCAGATTCTGATCGCGTTGTGTGCGTTGGCTGCAGTGTCGCTGCTGCCGATCCTCATCAAGCGGTTTGCCGGAAAGCGCACGGACTGAACGGCGCTTACTGGGTGTCAGGCACCTATAGTGGCCCGGTAGGCTGCCATCGGCTGACGAGCTGCGCGCCGCCAAAAGTTCCTGACACCTAATCCTCATGCCGCGTCCTTTTTCGGAACCAGGAATGCCGCCGCATCCGCAATGCCGCGCGCCATGGAGACGAACTCCGACGGCATCATGATGATGGTGGTCGTGTTCTGCTCGGCGCCGACCTCGGTGATCATCTGCATCCGGCGCAATTCCAGGCCGGCCGGGCTTTTCATGATCACGGTGGCCGCATCGTTCAGCCGTTGCGCCGCTTCGAACTCGGCGTCAGCCTTGATGATGCGGGCGCGTTTTTCACGCAACGCCTCGGCCTCCTGCGCCATGGCCCGCTGCATCGACTGCGGGATCACCACGTCCTTCATTTCGACCAACTGCACCTCTACGCCCCATACCTCGGTGACGGCGTCGACGGTGGCGCGCATCTCGGTCGAGAGTTTTTCCATCTCCTTCAGCACATCGTCCAGCGTGTGGCGGCCGATGACGTTGCGCAGCGTGGTCAGAGCGATCTGGGTCACGGCGGAATGCGGGTCCTTGACCGCGATCACCGATTTCACGGGATCGTTGATGCGATACCAGACCACAGCGTCGACCTTGATTGGCACGTTGTCCTTTGTGATGGCTTCCTGCTGCTCGACCTTGGCGGTGACGACGCGAAGGTCGACCATGGTTTGGCGGTCCAGGATGGGGATAAGGAAGTAGAGCCCGGGCCCCTTGGCGCCGACCAGGCGGCCAAGCCGGAGCACCACGCCGCGCTGGTACTCGTTGGCGACGCGCAGGGAGGAGATGAGGATGGCGAGGGCGGCGCCCACGAATGGGAGATAGCCGCCCCACGAGGTGAGGAAGTCGAGCATGGTGGATGTCCTTGGGGTTTGGAAGCGCTGGCGGCCGGCGTTCGCAGCCCTGGCAGGGCGCGGTGGTTCCGGAGGGAGCGCGGGGTATGTCACTCAGGGCCGGCGGCGTTCCTTGGCTGCCTATGCCCGAAGGGAGATATGGGGTGACTACGCGTAATGTGCAAGGGCTGGGCGTCTAGCTGTTCGTACCCGTCGGGTCTGTTGCCCTCGTCGTTCATCTTGATCACTTCCGACCAATCCTGATACATCCATCTCGACTTAAAAACTCCAGGCTTCCCAAATGCACGACTGAGAAGCTGCAACGCGTCTTTCGTGTCATCGTGCGTGGTCATACAGCGAAGGGACGAAACCTTGGTTCCGTCGCGCAGTACAACGAACAGTTTGCCCCGGGTGCCCTTTCCTCCAGGGATATATTCCATGTCGAATTGACTGATTCGGTCCATCGTCGACTCAAAGACAGTGCGAACGCCGAAAAAGTATCGCCACGTGACGCGAAACTTCCCTGAGCATTCTGTATATTCCATCGTCGTCTCTGGCTCTAACAACCACAAGAGACCTAGCAAACCACAGGCTAGCACAAAAAACGCGAATGGCCATAACCGCCCAGCATCGAGAAGCGAAATGCCCCTTCTCGCTATCATGAAGCCAAGAATAGTTATAAATACTGCGGACAAAAGTGCGCCCCCGCTCCGCTCATCAGTGGGCTGGTACACGACTTTCGAGTCCGGGCCGTTTTGTTCTATTGAAAACATTCCCCGAGGGTACGTCAGCGATGGTAACATCGCGTTAGGCGACCTGGTTAACTGGCAATAACTTCACTCAGTTTTTTGCCCTTCTTGGGTCTTGATCTCTTGGGCAATGCATTTGCCCGATCGTGATCTGCGAGCCATTCCGTGAGATGAGCCAACGTCGTTGGCGGCGGCAGAGCATCCCCGTCAACGCGAAACATCTCAATGACTTCATCGAGTATTTCACAAAGCTCGGCATAGACAGCTTGTTCGTCGTCTCCGTGGCAGCCGCCGTAGATCAGGCCTGGGATCTGACCTACGTAACACCCGTCCTCTTCCGACCAAGCAACGATCTTGACGTACCGATCACGATCCTTCATTTGCCGGTTCTCCGTATCGCCTCGCTGACTTTCCGTTCCTGGTACGGCTTAGCGTCCGCACCAGGTTGGCCAGATACTATCACTTTTGCCTTCGACTTGGCATGCCTGTAATTGCGGTGACTGCCTTTGCCGCCCCGGTTAGAGAACCCAGCGGCCTCCAGCTCGGCAATCAGCTGCCGTATCTTCTTCGGCACGCCACAGCCCCCGCCACCTCAAGCACTACCCCCTACGCCACCTCCGCCGACTTCGTCCGCTCCATCCGCTTGCGCAAATTCGGATCCAGCCACCGCTTCCTGATGCGGATGCTCGACGGCGTCACTTCCACCAGCTCGTCGTCCTCGATATACGCCAGCGACTTCTCCAGCGTCATCAGCATCGGCGGGCTTAGCGCGGTCGACTCATCCTTGCCGGCCGCGCGCACGTTGGTGAGCTTCTTGTTCTCGACCACGTTCACGATGAGGTCGTTGTCCTTGGCGTGCTGGCCGATCACCATGCCTTCGTAGACGGTGACGCCCGAGCCGATCATGAGCTTGCCGCGATCTTCCAGGTACCACAGCGAATACTGCGTCGCGGTGCCGGCCGCGTTCGAGATCAGCACGCCGTTGCGGCGACCCTGCACTTCGCCCTTGGCGGGGCCGTAGCTGTGGAACAGGCGGTTCATGACCGCCGTGCCGCGCGTGTCGGAGAGCAGCTCGCTCTGATAGCCGATCAGCCCGCGCGTCGGCGCCTTGAACACCAAGCGCTGCCGCCCGCCGCCCGACGATTTCATTTCCAAGAGATCGCCGCGCCGTTCGCTCAGCTTCTGCACGACCACGCCCGAAAACTCTTCGTCGACGTCGACGATCACCTCCTCGAACGGCTCCAGCCGCTGCCCCGTCGCCTCGTCGGTCTTGAACACGACTTGCGGCCGCGACACGGTCAGCTCAAAGCCTTCGCGGCGCATGGTTTCGATCAGGATCGCGAGCTGCAATTCACCCCGCCCGGCGACCTGGAAGGAATCCGTCTCGCCGATGTCCGAGATGCGCAGCGCCACGTTGCCCTCGGCCTCGCGCATGAGGCGGTCGCGGATGACGCGGCTCTGCACTTTGTCGCCATCCTGGCCGACCAGCGGGCCGTCATTGATGCGGAATGTCATGCTCAGCGTCGGCGGATCGACCGGCTGCGAGTCAATGGGCGTCGTGACTTCGATGGCGCAATAGGTGTCGGCCACGGTCGCCGAACTGAGGCCCGCGATGGCGATGATATCGCCGGCGACGCCCTCCTCGATCGGCTGCCGCTCGATGCCGCGGAAGGCCAGCACTTTTGACGCGCGGCCGGTTTCCAGGACTTTGCCGTCTCGCGATAGGGCCTTGATAGCCATGTTCGGCTTCACCGATCCCGACGAAATGCGCCCCGTCAGGATGCGGCCCAGGAACGGATCGACCTCCAAGGTCGTCGCCAGCATACGGAACGGGCCTTCTTCCACTGTCGGCTTGGGCACATGCTTGATCACCATATCGAGCAACGGCCCCATGCTGTCCTTCGGACCATTGGGATCGAGCGACATCCAACCGTCGCGCGCGGACCCGTAGAGCACAGGGAAATCGAGCTGTTTATCGTCCGCATCGAGGGCGGCGAACAGATCGAACACCTCGTCCAGCACGATGCCGTGGCGCTCGTCGGGGCGGTCGATCTTGTTGATGGCGACGATGGGCCGAATGCCGCGTGCGAGAGCCTTCGAGACCACGAATTTGGTTTGCGGCAGCGGTCCCTCGGAGGCGTCGACCAGCACGATGGCGCCGTCGACCATGCTCAGGATGCGCTCCACCTCGCCGCCGAAGTCGGCATGGCCGGGCGTATCGACGATGTTGAGGCGCGTGTTCTTCCAGACCAGGCTGGTGCACTTGGCCAGAATGGTGATGCCACGCTCACGCTCCAAGTCATTGGAATCCATGACCCTTTCGGCCACGCGCTGATTGTCGCGGAACGATCCCGACTGCCTGAGCAGCACGTCGATCATAGTCGTCTTGCCATGGTCGACGTGGGCGATAATGGCGATATTTCGGAGCTCCATGGGGGGACCCGTGGCTTTCTATAAGGTTTGCTGAGGATTGGGCTTTCGGGAGCGCTTAGCACACCCGCGTCGGGCAAGCTACTGTTGCGGTGCAGCAGGCATTTTTGCTTGCGCACGGCGACACCCGTAACCGGGAGCCGGCCGCCGTGCGCAGAGCAGCCAACGCGCACGCCGCAAGCCGCCCCTGCACCGTTTTCAGTCGTCGTTCCAAACAGGGGCCGTCGACGCGCGACCCTCAGCAACACAATCTCAACCCTTGCCCGCTATATTTCCCGAGTTGTGTGGGCGGACACGTGCGGGGGCGCGTGACTCGACGCTCAATTTTACGGGACGGCTTAGCATATGATGAAGGGCGAGGGCGATTACGCCCGCATGAACCGCAACTCCGTGACCGTCACCATCACGCTGTCGACCGGCGTGCAGATGCGCGGCACGGTGTTTCATTCCAAGACGCGCACGCTCCAGGACGAGTTGAACAAGGCGGAAACCTTCCTCGAGTTCGAACCGATGGAGGGGCAGAAGATGTTCCTGGCCCGCGCGGCGATCGCGGCGATCAAGGAATTCAACGTCCCGAAGATCGATCAGATGAGCCGGCGCAAGGATGTGCTGGACCAGTTCGACCCTTACGAGGTGCTCGGTCTGAAACGGGGCGCCGACGCCACCCAGATCCGCGCCGCCTACGTGACGCTGGCCAAGATCTACCACCCCGACCGCTTCCTGCGCGCCGACCTGCCACCCGAAGTCGCCGAATACGTCAGCGCCGTCGCCACCCGCGTGAACCTGGCCTACTCCGAGCTGCGCATGACCGTGACAAGCGCGGCCGAGGCCGCAGCTTGATTATTTCTTGAAGAACACTACCGGTCTTCGCTCCATGACCATAAACGTCACGTTGCACGGCGCACGGGCGCCGGCGCGCGGTCGCGCTTACGGCCAAAGGCCGACGACTTGCGCAAATGGGACGATCAACTTTCACTATTGCCTATTGCCTGTTCCCTAATCCCTAATCCCTAATCCCTAATCCCTAATCCCTAATCCCTAATCCATAATCCCGAATCGCTGTTCCCTGTTCCCTCATCCCTCATCCCTCATCCTCTCCTCCCCTCCGGCACGATCCCTGCATCAGCCCCTGCAGCATCATCCCGGAACGGCAGGCCCCATCACATGTTCGAGCGCAATCGCGTCGACCGACTCCACGAGCCCGAAAAAGCATCCACGACTGTTGAGGTGACGCTCGACGATGGCGATACCGTCACGGGGCGGATGTTTTTTCCCTCGACGCGCTCGCTGGGCGATGAATTGAACACCACTGGCGGCTTTGTCGACTTCGAGGCCTATGATGGCGATCGCTTTTTCCTGAGCAAGAGCTCGGTGCAGGTGGTGCGCCCGCGCGCCATTCCCAAGGCCGATCAGCTGGCCCGCGCCCAGGCCAAAAGCGAACTGTTCAATCCCTGGACCGTGCTCGGCATCGCCGATGGGGCGAGCAAGGATGATATCCGCGAGGCCTATCACCGGCTGGTCAAGCAGTACCACCCCGACCGCTTCGCGAATATGGAGTTGCCGGCCGAGGTGAAGGACTATCTCAACGCCATGGCCCGCCGCGTGAATGCGGCGTACACGACGCTGAATGGCGGCGTCAAACGCGAGGCGGCGACCGCGGGTAGCTCCGTCTAAGGACGGGCGCTATACTTTCCTCTCCCCCAACTTTGGGGGAGAGGATGTCGCCCGAGGCGCCAGCCGAGGAAATAGCGACAGGTGAGGGGCAGCCGCTTGCTCCGTACAGGCCTCACCGGGTGTTGAGCAAGCCGCCGCCCCTCACCGACCGCGTGGCTCTTGGCGCGAAAAGGCGCCTGCGAGACGCGGTCTCCTCTTCCCCCTGAAGAAGGGGGAGAGGAGGGACCTGTGGCTGCCTCGCCTCCCGCTCAAGCCTTGCCCGGGGCCGGCGCAACATTCCGCCAAGCCTTAGGCGTCGATTGCTCTCTATCAAATAGCTCTTTGTGCAAATCATCAATCGTCGGATCGGATGTTGCGACTTTGGCATGGCGTTTGACCTGCCGCGCTTGCCACAAGGCGGCGTAGCGGGTTGTTCCAGACTTCTTGAGCCTGCGGCTGCCAGGCATTAGGACTGGCCTCGTCGGTTCTTCGAGGTCAAGCTCCTCGAGAAAACTCTCGCGCAGTGCATAGAACGAATGCAAAATCGCATCTCGAGCCTGTTTTCGACCCTCGTCCGGCGCATTCAGATTTTTGACTGGATTGAGCGTCTGCAGCACACGCCTCATATCATGCAACGGCTCGAATGGGTATGTGCCCACCAGCTCGCGCGTCTCCCCCACATTGCGATAGACCGTCCGCATATTGTCGATAGTCTCGCTCAGCACATTGAACGTCGCCACATACTGCTGGCTGGTCGGCTGTTCGAGGTGCGTGAACTCCAGCAGCGCCGATTTGGCGTGCAGCACGTCGCGCCATTCTTCTTTCAGCGAGTCGATGAAGGACGAGCGCTTCTGGTAGACATTGGTCAGATACGCGACCCCGCCGGTGGCGATCAGCAGCGACATGTCCTTGAGATACTCATAGGTGGCCTGCCAGGCGATCGCGCCGAGGCTGCCGTTCTCCGACAGCGGATAACTGAACCGCGCCACGGCGGCCAGCAGCAACACGGCGCCCAGCAACAGGAACGTGTAGGTGAGTTTCGCCTTCAGATTGCGACGCGTCATGGCTCCCCCGGCAGATCAGTAGAACTCCTGGGGCCTTTTGACAGCCCAACCACGGCGAAATTCTGGACAAAGAGATTACGCCAAGGCGCGCCAGGCCAGGATCAGACGGGCTGCCGCCGAGAGGTAGCAGACCAGGGCGAACAGGCCGGCGAGCCAGGGAAAGGCTTGAGGGAAAAGACAAAAAGCCACGAACACGGCGATGGTTTCGGCGCCTTCGGCGAGGCCCGCCAGGTAGTGGATCGATTTTTCGCCCTGCAATTTTGTTTCAAGGCCGCGCTTTCCAGCGAGAATCGCGAAGGCCAGGAACACCGACCCATTGGCATAGAAGCTGGCTATCAGGCCGGCCGCTGGCAGCGCGTTCTGATAGGGGTTCAGCATGGCAAAGGCGAGCGGGACGGAGCCGTAGAAGATGAAGTCGAGCGCGATATCGAGAAACCCGCCCCGGTCGGTCGGCGTGCTGGCGCGGGCGATGGCGCCGTCGAGGCCGTCCATCAGTCGGCCCAGCAGGATCAGCCCGAGCGCCACCCACATTTCATTGAAGACAATCGCTATGGCGCCCGAGATGCCGCACAGAAATCCCGTCACCGTGACGACATCGGCGCCAATGCGGGCGCGGGCAAACAGGCGGCCTGCCGCATTCAGTGGCGGATCGATCAACGGGCGCAGTCTTGCGTCAAACATGCGGTTCCCCTGCGCCGGACTTGGCGAGTGCGGCTGGAAGTGGCAACAAAGGCTCGGGAAGGCCAATATCATGGCCGCCGCCGGACCTGAAGCGAGCCAACGCATGTATCAAGCCACCACCCATGACATCCGCGTGACCGTCAAACCGGCCTTCATGGCCGACCGTTCGATCCCGGACATGAACCGCTTCTTCTGGTCCTACACCATCGAGATCGCCAACCTCGGCCAGAACACCGTGAAGCTGCGCTCGCGCTATTGGCGCATCACGGACGGGCGCGGTCAGGTGGAAGAAGTGCGAGGGCCCGGCGTGGTCGGCGAGGAGCCGGTGCTGGAGCCCGGCGGTTCGTTCACCTATACCAGCGGCTGCCCTCTGACGACGCCCTCCGGCATCATGGCGGGCACGTACCAGATGGAACGGCCGGACGGGACGCAGTTCGACATCAAGGTGCCGGCGTTTTCACTCGATAGTCCGCATGAGCGCATGCGGGCGAATTGATTTGGTATGAATTCGACAGGCTTCGTCGCGTAGGGGCGACCCGTGGGTCGCCCTCTCACGGCACGGTATGCTGCACGTGGGCGACCCACGGGTTGCCCCTACGGCACCGGCGCCGCACAAC
>JANMVX010000255.1:0-12361 GCA_031393505.1 Hyphomicrobiaceae bacterium
TCGGGCGACCAGCTGCTGGCCTCGTTCTCGGCCTTTGACGTTGGCGTGATCCCCGATCCCAAGAACGTCTACAACGACAAAATCTCGATGAACAAGGTGTTCGAGTATATGTCGCTCGGCATCCCGTTCGTGGCGTTTGACCTCGACGAAACGCGCCGCACGGCGGCCGAGGCAGGCCTGTACGCGGCCGACAATTGCCCCAAGCAGCTGGCCGCAAAACTCCTTCGGCTGGCGGACGATCGCACGTTGAACGCCGAGATGGGCGCTTTCGGAAAAGCCCGCGCGGCGGCCGAACTGATCTGGGAGCGCGAGCGGACGGAGTTGCTCGCGGCCTATGAACTGGCGTTTGCGGGACGCGGAGCGCTCCGCGCGCCGGTTGCAGGTGGCGCGCCAGCAAGAGCGGCGTTGAGCTGATCCGGCTACGTCACCAGCCGGCCCATGGGCAGATGCAGGCTGACGCAAGCGCCTTCACCGGAGGCGCTGTCGATGGCGAGACGGGCGCCGTTGGCTTCGGCCAGTTTGCGGGCCAGCGGCAGGCCGAGCCCGTCGCCAGCCGCCCCGGCCCCGCCACGCGCGCGCGCCAGCTGATCCGGTGTCATGCCGCGGCCGGTATCGGCGACGGTGAGGACCAGGCCCACCCCGGGCCGATAGGCCGTGGTCACCGTGACGGCGCCGCCGGGCGGGGTGGCCTTGATGGCGTTGGCGATCAGGTTGAGCAGGATCTGACGCAGGCTGCGGCGGTCGACGATGGCGCGCGGGACGGAGGCGTCGGCCACGTCGGCGAGGCTAACGCCGGCCTTGAGCGCGATCGGCGCCAGGATGCCGAGGCACACTTTGACGGCGTCGACGACGTCGACCACGCTGAACTCCTGCGAGCGCACGCCCGCGCTGCCGCCGGAGGGGTCGGCGAGATCGTTGGCCAGGGTCAAGCAGTGCGCCGCGCTCTCCAGGATGTGGCCCGCATAGGCGCGATACTTGACGCTGCCCATGGGGCCGTCACGTTCGGCGCGCAGCAACTCGGCATAGCCCATGATGGCGTTGAGCGGCGTGCGCAGCTCGTGGCTGAGGCGGGCCAGGAAGGCGCCGTCCAGGGGATCAGACGTGGGGGAGATCAGAGGAGGCGGCAGGGCGTCGGCCTGGGCTGTCGCCGGAACCGCCGTCGCGCGCTCGCGGATCATGCGGGCGATTTCGGCCAGCGTCGCGGCGTCTTCCGGGGCAAGGTCCGGCTGCGGGCGGGGCGTTGTTTCCGCGTGCCCGTTGAGTTGCCGTGGCATGGTGCGCGACGTGGTTTGCGCTGCGGACGGGCGATCAGCGGCCGTCACGGTGACCAGTATGGCTCCGTCATTCCCGGACAGGGACACCTTGCTGCATAGGCAGGCGAGCCGCCGAATGCCGTCTGGCAACCACAGCACCAGCGTTTCGCGATGGCTGACATCAGCGCCCAGCGCCCACTGCAGGCGCTGAACCTGCGTTAAGGCGGGCATGGCGCGATCGATTTTCAGACGCTGGAACTCGCCCAAACTACCTGCCTGCCATAGCGCCAGAGCCGCCGCGTTTCCCCACAGCAAAGCCCCGGACGCCGGCTGCCAGAGCCAGGCCGGTTCGGTGGTGGCCGCCAACCGGTCAAGATTGGCTGGTGGGGCATGGTCTGCCGGGAACGCCAAAGGTGTCGCGCCTTATGCCTGAAACCAGAACGCTTAGCCCTTCGGCCGCCATGCGTCTACTGGCCGCCACGCGGTATGGCTTATGCGCCTTGCTGTGGACTGGCTTTAATTTCAGCAACTTACCATCCATGGTTGAGGACTCGTGGCAGCCCACTGGCGGCTTGCCGTTCCCATTGCCTTGCTCGCGCCATCAAATCGGGAGACATGCGGGGCGGCATTGTTGCGACTTGCGGTGGGCGACGGGATACCCCAAAACACCGGTTCGGCGATGTGGACCCATGCATGCGGTCCAAGATCGGAACTCATCCGTACAACATAAATACCAGAAACACGTCACAGTCAGTCCGGTTCCCAGAATGCAGCTTCGATTGACGCGATTTTCAAGTTTTGCCGTACTGCTGATGCTGCTTGCCGGCGCGCCCGCCCGTGCCGACAGCAATGGCCCCTTCGGACTGGGCTCGCTGCTCAACGCCTTTACCGCTCCTGCCGCCGCCGCCGAGGACGAGGATCCAGACAAGGCCGCCAAAAAGGCCGCGCAAGCTAAGATCGACAATGGTTTGTTGGACCAGCTGACGCCCACCGACCTGTTTATGTCACTGGAGGCGGCGCAGCGGATCCAGGAGGCGATTGGCCTCTATCAGGAAATCGTGACTGCCGGCGGCTGGCCGCTGATCAAGAAGGGCACGACCCTTCACGCAGGCGACCAAGACGAGATCGTTCCGATCTTGCGCAAGCGGCTGCGCATTTCCGGCGATTATGCCGGCAAACTCGACAGCGACTGGGGCTACGATGATCGGACCATGGATGGGCTGAAGCGTTTCCAGCGCCGCCACGGCATGATGCCGACCGGCGTGCTGGACGTGCGCACCGTCAACATGCTGAACGTGCCCGCCGACGAGCGCCTCAGCCAGCTACGCTCCAGCCTCGTACGCATGCAGGAGATCGTGAGCCGCGGCCTGCCCGACCGCTACGTCATGGTCAACACGGCGGCCATGGAGCTGCAGGCCATCGACGAGGGCCGCATCGCGCTGAAGAGCCGGACCATCGTTGGCCGCCTGGAACGCCCGACCCCCTTCGTGCAGGCCAAAATACAGGGCGTGAATTTCTTTCCGTTCTGGAACGTGCCTGAAAGCATCGCCGCCAAGGACCTGCGCCAGCATATCGCCAAGGAGCCGAACTATCTGGTCGACCAGCACATCCGCGCCCTGACCATCCCCGGCGATCAGGATATCCCGCTGGAAAGCCTCGACTGGAACCAGCCGCTCCTGGAAAACATCCGCTTCCGCCAGGACCCGGGCGAATTCAACGCTCTTGGCCTGGTGCGGCTCGACATGCCGAACCCGGACAATGTCTACATGCACGACACGCCGATGAAAGACCTGTTCCGCCGCCCCGTGCGCAATTTCAGCGCCGGCTGCGTGCGCGTGCAGAAAATCTTCGACCTCGCCGCCTGGGTGGCCGGCACCAATGGCGACTGGGACCGCGCCCGGGTGGAAAGCACGCTGCAACAGGGCTTCGCCCTGGACGTGAAGCTGGTGAAGCCGATCCCAGTCTATTTCGTCTACCAGACCGCATGGGTGGATACCGAAATCGGCATCTCGTTCCGCAACGACATCTACGGGAGAGACGGCCAGGACCCTGCTCTAAGCGGCGGCCGCGAGCCGGGCGAAGCGCTGCCGGCGCAGGCGTTGGCGCCGTAGAAGGCGTGAGTGGTGAGTGGTTAGAAAGTGGCTTGCGACAGGCACCACTCACCTCTTCCTTTTCTTCTCATACGGATTATCCCCCTTGCGCAGCTGAAACCTGATCGGCGTCGCTTGCAGATCGAAGGTGTCGCGCAGGGCGTTCACCAGATAGCGAACATAGGACTTCGGCAACGCCTCGGGCCGCGAGCAGAACGCCACGAACGTCGGCGGGCGGGCGTTGGCTTGGGTCATGTAGCGCATTTTTATGCGTTTGCCCGACACCGCCGGGGGCGAGTGTTTCTCTAGGGCTTCGGCCAGCCAGCGGTTCAATCCCGCCGTGGGTAGGCGGCGGTTCCAGGTTTCGTAGACCTTCAGCGCCCCATCCAGCAGTTTGTCCATGCCCTGGCCGGACTTGGCCGACACCGGGATGATGCCGATCCCCTTGGCGTCGGCGAAGGTCCGCTCGGCGATCTCGCGGATTTCGCGCAGGCGCTTCTGGCGGTCCTCCACCAGGTCCCATTTGTTGACACCGATGACGACGGCCCGGCCCTCGTTGACGGCCAGTTCGCCGATCTGTAGGTCCTGCGCCTCGAAGGGATGCTCGGCGTCGACCAGCAGGATCACCACTTCGGCGAAACGCACCGCGTTCAGCGTATCGCCCACCGCCAGCTTCTCAACCGTATCGGTGATCTTGGCCCGCTTGCGCAGGCCTGCCGTGTCAAACAGTTTCAGCTTCACGCCCTTGTGCGTGAGATCGACGGCGATGCTGTCGCGCGTGGTGCCCGGTTCGGGGCCCGTGATCAGGCGCTCCTCGCCGATCATGGCGTTCACCAGCGTGGATTTGCCAGCGTTCGGGCGGCCGACCACGGCGATGCGGATCGGCTTCTCCTTCCCAGGCGTGATCTTGCGCGTCTCTTCTTCGGCATCCGGGTCGTACTCCGGCAGCATCTCGCCGCCCTCGGCTTTTAGCCGCGCGAGGATTTCCATTTGCAGGTCGGAAATGCCTTCGCCGTGTTCAGCTGAGATGGCGACCGGTTCGCCCAGGCCCAGCGAAAAGGACTCGTAGTAGCCGCTCTCCCCGGCCTTGCCTTCGCACTTGTTGGCGACGGGCAGCACCGGACGGCCTTTGTCGCGCACCAGCTCGGCAAAGGAGCGGTCAAGCGGCGTGACGCCGGCGCGGGCGTCGACCATGAACAGCACCAAGTCAGCGTCGGCCACGCCCTTGAGCGTCTGGTCGCGCATTCGCGCGGTGATGCTGCCGGCGTCGGCCTCTTCCAGACCCGCGGTGTCGATCAGGATCACCGGCTCGTCGAAAATGGTGGTCTCGGTTTCCTTGCGGTCGCGCGTCAGGCCGGGCGTGGGATCGACGAGCGCAAGCCGGCGGCCCGCGAGGCGGTTGAACAACGTCGACTTGCCAACATTGGGCCGTCCGACAATGGCGATGGTGTGGGTCATGAGGGGTGAGGTAGCACGAGGAGGGATTAGGGACTAGGGACTAGGGATTAGTAAGGGTTAGATGCCGTCCCGAGGCGCCTGACCTGCCCACCGATTCCCACTCCCAATCCCTAATCCCTAGTCCCTAGTCCCTAGTCCCTAGTCCCTCATCCCTCATCCCTCATCCCTCGAAAGCCCCATGCCCTCCCTCTCCCCCCGCCTCGCCGTGAACCTGGTCTTCTCCGCCTTCGGCGTCATCGGCGGGGTCTGGGCGGGCTCGATCCCGGCCATCGTCAAGCGCATCGGGCTGGGCGAGCAGGACTGGGGCAGCGTGCTGACGATTATCGTGCTGTTCAATGTCGGGGCGTTCGTGTTGGGCGGGCGGCTGGCGCGCTTTGTCTCGGGCAGGCGCATGATGATGATCTCGCTGCCCGTGGCCGCCGTCATGCTAAGCCTCGCCTTCGCCAGCACGTCGTTCGCGCTGTTCCTGCCGGCGGCGCTGGCCTTCACGGTCAGCCACGGCATCGTCGACATCTTCATGAACGCCGAAGGCGCAGCGGTGGAGAGCGACCAGCAACGCCCTCTGCTGACCGGGATGCACGCCACCGTTTCGCTGACGGTGGCAGTTTGCGCGTTGCTCGGCAGCCTCATCTCGGTCACCTACGGGCCGCCCGCGACCACGCCGCTGCTGCTCGCGGCCGGCATCGCTGGCGCCTGGGTGGTGTGGCGTGGGATTCCCGAGCGGCCGATCATTCGTTCTGAGCGCGCCGCCATCGCGTCCTCCGCGATCTTCAGTCCGTGGTTGCTGCTGCTGGGCCTTGCCGCCGGTCTCGGTACCGGCGGCGAACTCGTGGCGTTCTTCTGGTCGGCCAAACTGCTCGATACCGAAGCGCCCCAGTTGGCCGCTATCGCCGGGATCGGCACGGCGTTCCTGTGCGGGTGCGCGGGGCTGGTGCGCCTGTTCGGCGACCGGGTGCGCGCCATGTTCGGCGACCGCAACGTCGTGATCGGCGCGTTGGCGGTGTCCGCGCTCGGCATGATCGGCGTCGGCGTCACCAGCGGGTTCGTAACGCACGTGCTGTTCTTCGCCGTGATCGGCGTGGGGACCGCCTATCTGGTGCCCTGCCTGTTCGCCATCGCTGCCAACTCCGATCCCACGGCGCGCGCCTCGCGCATCGGACTGATGCAGCTGATTGGCGGGCCGGCGCGCGTCGGCTCGCCTTATGTGTTCGGCTGGATCGCGCAGCAGTCTAGCGCCAGCGTGGCGTTCGGGATGTTCAGTATCGCGATGGTCGCGTCGGCAGGGTTGTTCGTGGCGAGCCAGGCGATGATGGAGCGCAAGGCCGTTGTGGCGTAGCACCGCCGTCGCCCACCTGTGCACAACCCATTGGCCGCGTTTCGTTCGCCAGCTTGGTGTTGTAGAAGCGATCCGAACAGATCACCGGGGGTTCCCTTATGGATTTCACTGCTCTTGAGGCTAAATTCAAGGCCATGGGCCTGGACATTCCGGCCAGGCTCGCCGAATGGACCTCGCACATCAATTCCACAGCCGTTCTGGCGGCCTTGATCGGCGGCTGGGTCGTTGGCTGGATCTGGTATGCGCTGGTCGGCAACATCTGGAAAGACTCGGTCGGCACCGGAAAAGTCGGTGAGTTCACGCCGCGCCGGCAGATTTTCGGCGGCATTGCTCAGGTGGTCATGACCATCATGCTTGGCTCGTTCATGGTGCGCCTGAACTACGATGGCTGGGGCGGCGGCATTCACACCGCCTGGCTGTTGTGGATTGGCTTTGTCATGCCGACGATTCTGGTCAACTACGCCAATCTCGGCAAACGGCTCGGGCTGACGCTGATCGACGGCGTCCATTGGTTGCTGGTGCTGACCACCATGGGCATCATTATTGGTGGACTGAACGATCTCGGAATCGGCACCAACAAGGCGTTGAAACCGGCTGCGGCCGCACAACCTGCCGCGACGCCAGCGCCTGCCGCACCGGCCAAGACCGGCGGCTGAACGAGGACTTCGCACTCATGAACGTCGCCCCCATCAATCATCTGGCTGTTTTTGTTGCAGCTGTCGTGAGCTGGCTGTTCGGCGCCGGCTACTATGGCGTGCTCGGCCGGCAATGGATGGCGGCGCTCGGCAAGACCAAGCAAGAGCTGATGCCGAGCGGGCAGCCCAACCCCGCGATTTTCGTCGTCAGCTTCATCGCCCAAGTCGTCATGGCGGAGATGCTGGCTGGGTCGATCGCGCATCTTGGGGTGGGTCAGCTCAGCGTCAGGACCGCCCTGATCTCCGCCGCCTTCATCTGGGTCGGCTTTGTGCTGACGGTCCTGGTCACGACGCACGGCTACCAAGGCGCCAAGCGGTCGCTGACACTCATCGACGGGGCGCATTGGCTGGGCGTCCTGCTGTTGCAGGGACTGGTGCTGGGTTTGATGGGGTAGACTAAACGTCAAGGACGTTGACTCGTCATCTTCGACCCGCGAGCGCCTTTTTGCGCGTAGCCGCCCTCGGAGATGACGAAAGCGATCATCATCGGTCAACAACAGGGAACGCTGGTCGTAGGCGTCTGGCGTCGAGGCCTCACATGCCACTGCAAAATCGCGTCGCGCCTGACGGAACGATTTTCACAACGCCCGAGCGTGGCCTGCTCATGGGCAATCGCGGCGGGCAGATGCATGATGGCGTCAAGCGCCTGACAGGGCGTCGCTGGGTGTCGCGGCAATGGATATCCTGCGTTCTGCAGTACAAGGACCGCCACGAGGCGATCATGGCGCCGGGGCGCTACACGCAGCTGTTCTTTCTCGATGAGGCGACGGGGCTGGCGGCGGGGCACCGGCCGTGCGCGCTGTGCCGGCGGGACGATTTTTTGCTGTTCATGGAATTTTGGCAGGCGCTGAACGGACTGCCTGAGCGGCCGAAAGTGGCCGATGTGGACGGCCGACTGCAAGATGAGCGGATTGGCGACGATCGCGGCAAGCGAACATACGTCAGTCCGCTGGCCAAACTGCCGACGGGCACCATGATTGCCCTGGAAAGCGGGTCGAAGCTGGTTTGCGACGGCAAGCTGTTGCCTTGGACGCCAGCTGGCTACGGAGCGCCCGAACAGGCGCCTCCGCAGTCCGTCGTTAGGGTCCTTACCCCGCCCAGCATCGTCGCCATCCTGGCCGCCGGTTACGTACCGCTCCTACATCCAAGCGCGCGCTCGATGTCGGCCACGAGATCCTGATAGGCCTCCAGGCCCACCGACAGCCGCACCAGCGACGGGCCGATCCCAAGCTCCGCCCGGGCCGCCGCCGTAAGCCGCTGATGAGTGGTCGTGGCGGGGTGCGTGATCAGGCTTTTGGCGTCCCCCAGATTGTTGGAAATCTTGATGATTTTCAACGCATTGAGGAAGCGGAAGGTCTCCGCCTTGCCGCCCGCGATCTCGAACGACAGCATGTTGCTGCCGCCGCCCATCTGGCGCTTATACAGCTCGCGCTGCTCGAAATCGGGCCGGCCGGGATAGAGCACGCGGGTGATTCCATCGAGCCCGACCAGATGATCGGCGAGCCGCCCTGTCGTCTCGGTTTGCGCGCGCACGCGGATCGGCAGCGTTTCCAGTCCCTTCAGCAACACCCAGGCGTTGAACGGGCTCATGCTCGGGCCGGTCTGGCGCAGAAAAACCTGCAGATGCTTGTCGAGATACTCCTTGGAACCGAGCACCACGCCGCCCAGGCACCGCCCCTGGCCATCGATGTGCTTGGTGGCCGAATAGACCACGACGTCGGCGCCGAACTCTAACGGGCGCTGCAGCATCGGGGTGGCGAAGACGTTGTCGACCACCACCAGCGCGCCGGCCGCCCGGCCGATTTTCGACACAGCGGCGATATCGACCAGCTCCAGCGTCGGATTGGTTGGCGTCTCGAAGAAAAAGGCCTTGGTGTTGGGCCGCACAGCCTTTTCCCAGGCGCTGAGATCGCGCCCATCCACCAATGTAAATCCAATACCGAAGCGCGGGCAAAGGTCCTCGACGATGTAGCGGCAGGAGCCGAACAGCGCTTTGGCAGCCACGACGTGATCGCCCGCTTTCAGGTAACACAGCAGCGACGCCGTCACGGCGGCCATGCCGGTGGCGGTCGCGCGCGCGGCCTCGGCGCCTTCCAGCAGCCGTATCCGCTCTTCGAACATGGTCACGGTGGGATTGCCGAAGCGGCTGTACTGGTAGCCGGGGCTCTCGCCCAGGAAGCGCGACTCCGCCTCCTCGGCGCTGGCGTAGACATAGCCCTGGGTCAGGAACAGCGCTTCGGAGGTCTCTCCGAATTGCGAGCGCAGAGCTCCGCCATGCACGAGCAGCGTTTCTGGCTGCAATGGCGGATCGTTGGAAAATTTGGTCATCGTCAGTCCCCGGCGAGTGCGGCCAGCTCCTGCCGCGCGCCCATAAAAAAACCCGGCATGAGGACGATGCCGCC
This sequence comes from Hyphomicrobiaceae bacterium, assembly GCA_031393505.1. Lineage (GTDB taxonomy): Bacteria > Pseudomonadota > Alphaproteobacteria > Rhizobiales > Hyphomicrobiaceae > JANYHF01. Next base: position 9,235 of record JANMVX010000255.1, read on the forward strand.
CCTCCGGGTTTGCATCGGCCCATTTAGCAATTTCTTTAGCGTGGCTGCAAGCTGGCCGGCTCAAATCACCACGGGGCTGCGAGCCCGGCGCGAATAAGCGTCATGCAGCGCCGATCTGTCAAGGGCCTGAGTGCAACGCGGCGTTTTCCGCTCGGATACGGATGAACAGCGCCACGGCATTGGCGAACGTCATGGCGAGGGCGAAGGCGACCAGTCCGAAGACGAGCGGCAACACCAGGATTTCGCCCACCACCACGGCATAGTTGGGATGGCTGATGAACCGATAGGGGCCGCGGGCAACCAGCTTTTCGCCGGGGACGACAATGATGCGCGTGGTCCAGCGCTGTCCGAGCGTCGTCAGCACCCAAACGCGCAGCGCTTGAAGCACGGCGTAAATGCCGAGCAGAGGGAGGATTGGCTGCTGGTCCAGCCCCAAGATCCAAAGCCCGGCAAGCCAGACCGTATGCACCGCGACAATCAGCGGATAGTGCGCCGGCGCGACCTCATGCGCACCTGCCGCCAACAACCGCGCGGTGTAGCGGCGGGCAATGACCAACTCCGAAAGCCGTTGCGCGGTGACGAAGGTCAGGAGTGCCGCGCTGAGCGGGACGATGCTCACGCCGCGCCCGTCTCAAGGATGGCGCTGCTGAGCGTGAAGCCGGGGCCGAGCGCGGTCATCATCGAGCGTCGTGGCAAGCCCGCTGCAATGGCGCGCTCCAGCACGAACAACACGGTGGGTGCGGACATATTGCCATATTTGCTGAGCACGGCGCGCTCATCGACCAGCGTGCCCTCGGCGATATCGAGCGACCCCTCGATGGCCTCGATGACTTTTCGCCCGCCCGGATGGCAGATCAGCCGGTCGAGATTTTCGCGGGACAGGCCATGCTCATCCAACATGCTGTCGACGGCCTCGCGCAAATGCGCAGCAGCGAACGTGGGGATCGACTGATCGAAAATCACGCCGAATCCGGCCGGCTCGACCGACCAACCCATAATGTCGAGCGTACCGGGCCACAGCCGCTCCGCCGTCGCGGTAATCCGTCCGTGTCCGCCAGATGGGCCAGCCTCTGTCGACAGCACCACCGCACCTGCGCCGTCGCCAAACAGCGCGAGGGCCACAATATTGGCCTTGCTCATGGCGTCGGTGCGCGCTGCCAGCGTGCAGCATTCCACCGCCACCAGCAACACGCGCGAGCCTGGATTTGCCGCCGCGAGCTGGCTGGCGATGCTGAGACCCGTCACGCCGCCCGCGCAGCCGAGGCCGAACACCGGCACGCGGCGCACGTCGCGTCGGAACCCGAGCCGCTCATGCGCCAGCGCCTCCAGGCTGGGCGTGGCGATGCCGGTTGAAGAAACTGTCACGATGCTGTCGATGTCGCCCGCCTTCAGCCCCGCCATGGCGAGAGCCTTCGTCGCCGCCTCGACAAACAGCTCCGTCGCGCCGCGGATGTAGGCGGCGGTGCGTTCAGGCCAACCCTGGTCGGTGAGGAACCATTCGAGCGGCATAACCGAGTAGCGCGACTTTATGCCGGCGGTCGAAAAGACATTCACGACGCGGTCGAATGACGGAAACTTGTCGACGAAATAAGCCTTCACATGCGCCGCGATCAACTCCTGATCGAGTTCATAAGGCGGCACGCTGATGCCTACGCCAAGGAGGGCAGCGGATGCCGGCTTGGCTCGTAAATTTCTCGATGAGATGACGACCCCCACGCGTTACTTGTTCGAAATGCTAACGCCAGTGTCGCGCCGATAGGTCCAAATGGGCTGATCACGTTTGCGTGAAGCTAGTAAAACGGGGCAGGGATTAATCCGTTTCAATTCCGCTCCGCCCAATCCGCCAAGTCGCCCAGGAACCGCAGGCAGCGATCGAGTTGGGTGACCTCGATATACTCATCGGGCCGGTGCGCCACCGCGATATCTCCGGGGCCGCAGATGACGCTGTCGCAGCCGCCGCGCTGGAACAGGCCGGCTTCCGTCCCGTAGGAGACAGCATGGGTTTCGTTCTGGCCCATCAGGTTCAGGACCAGCGATACCGCCTCCGACGCATCGCCCGCGTAAAAGGCGGGCACGGCGTTCATCAGCGTGGTTTCGATGCCGGTGTCCTTGCCGATGGCCTGCATGCTCGGCAGGCAGCGCTCGCGGACGAAAACATCGAAGCGATCCGTCACGGTGTTGAGGTCGAAACCCGGCACCGAACGGATTTCCCAGCTCAGGGTGCAGTGTTTTGGCACGATATTTTGCGCCCGCCCGCCCTCGATCAGGCCGATCTGCACGGTTGGATAGGGCGGCGCGAAGCGCGGATGCTGCGGGCCAGTGCGCAGCTCCTCTTCGATGCGCGACAATTCCCCAATAAGCATGCCCGCGATGTGGATAGCGTTGACGCCGATATGCGTCATGCTGGAATGCGCCTCGCGGCCCGTAACTGTGGTGCGGAAGCGCGCGGCGCCCTTGTGGCTGTCGACGATGCCCATGCTGGTGGGTTCACCGACGATGACCAGCCGGGGACGGGTCAGCCGTGCGCCCAGCTCGGCGATCATCGGGCGCACGCCGGTGCAGCCGACTTCCTCGTCATAGGAAAAGAGGAGGTGTAGCGGCGTTTTTAGCGCGCGCGCCTGGAAGTCGGGCACCATGGCCAGCACGCAGGCGAGGAACCCCTTCATGTCGCAGGTGCCGCGGCCGTAAAGTTTGCCGTCGCGTTCGGTGACCTGGAACGGGTCGCTGGCCCACTGCTGTCCGTCCACAGGGACAACGTCTGTATGCCCCGAAAGCCCGATGCCGGGTTTGTCGATGGTGCCGATGGTAGCGAACAGGCTCGCCTTCAGGCCATCGGGCGTCGGCACGAGCTGGCTCTCGACGCCGTGGCCGTCGAGGTAGTCTTTTACGAAATCGATCAGCGGCATGTTGGTCTTGGCGCTGGTGGTATCGAACGCGACCAGGCGGTCCAGGAGGTCGCGGGTGGTGGGGCGTCGGTCGGGCACGTGATGCTCCAGTTGTGCGGCGCCGGTGCCGTAGGGGCAACCCCTGGGTCGCCCACGTGCAGCATACCCTGCCGGGAGAGGGCGACCCCCGGGGCGCCCCAACGCGACGAAGCCTGTCGAATTCATACCAAAAAAATTAGCCC
>JANMVX010000256.1:0-10166 GCA_031393505.1 Hyphomicrobiaceae bacterium
CCGCAGCACTTTTTGGATGCCCGGCAGCAGCGGATAGTCGAGCGTCAGGCCTTCGAGATGGTGGTCCTTCTTCAGCGCACGCACCAATCGGTCCGCATCGCCCAGCGGCTGATGCATGTCGGGCTCTTCGACCTCGATGTAGTAGAGCCGCGTTGTGAGATCGCGCGGGATATCGCGGGTTTCGGCGCGCTTGCGCACCACTTGCGCGTTGACCGCCACGTCGGAGGGAATGTCGATGACCAGATCGCCCTGCACCTTGGCGCTGCACGACAGCCGGCGGTCGTCGGGCAGGCTGCGCAGGCGGCGGTAGCGCGCCTCGGTGTCGGTGAAGGCGGCGAGGTTGCTGGCGCTCGACGTGATGCCGTGCTTGGCGAAAACGCCCTCGGCCACCTGCACCTGGCAGCGCCCGCAGATACCGCGCCCGCCGCAGACGCTCTCGATGTAGACGCCGAGCGAGCGGGCCGCGTCGAGCACCGGCGTGCCGAGCGGGAAGCGCCCGCGCCGGCCCGACGGCATGAACAGCACGAGGGCGTCGGGGCCGGATGCGACGGCGGGAGCGGAGTCGGAGAGTGTGGTGGTATCGGTCATGGGCGGGTTCCTAGCACGGGCCCGGCCAGTGTGAGGAGACCCGTCCACAGCCAGCAGCCCGCCCGCGACGTTTGGCGCTCATTTTGCGACGGGAGGTCGTGGGATACGGCAAGTTGTCGAGCCGGCGCAAGCCCGCAGGCTGGTTTAGCTGTCACGGCACCTGCAAATAGACCTCCACCGCCACGCGGGCGGCATCGTTCCAGTCAGCATCGATCGGGCCCTTGTAGTGGCCAAGCCGCGCCAGTTCGCGCTTAAGTTCCGTGCGTGTTTGAGCGCTGTAGTTCGTCATAGAACTGTGCAGGGCCGCGAGCGTGACGTCTGTTGCCAGCTTTGCGGATTGCAGCAGAAGCTGCGCGGCGCGCGCAGTGTCCGTCGGGCCGCCTCGACCCTTATCAAGTTCAAACGCAAGGTTGTTCATGCCCAGGCCGTCGCCAGCAGCCGCAGCCCTTTCGTACCACCCGCGGGCCCTTGTGTAGTTCTGCGGCACGCCTAGGCCACTAGCGTGCATATAGCCGAGGTTGGTCATGCTCCAGGCGTCGGCGGCGGCAGCGGCTTTCTCATACCATTCGCGTGCCTTGGTGTAGTCCTGTGGCACACCTTGGCCGTTGTAGTACAGAGAGCCGAGGTTGCTCATGCCTGTGGCATCGCCCGCGGCAACAGCCTTCTCGTACCACTCACGGGCCTTTGTGTAGTTCTGCGGCACGCCGTTGCCGTTTTCATATAGAAAGCCGATGTTGGCCATGCCTAGGGCATCACCAGCGGCAGCGGCTCTCTCAAACCAACCGAGAGCTCGGGAGTAGTCCTGCGGCACGCCGTTGCCATTAAAATAGAGATAACCGAGGTTAACCATTGCCTGGCCAATACCTTTCGCGGCGGCCTTCACGTACCACCGAAGAGCCTTAGTATAATCTTGCGGTACGCCGTGGCCTTTGGCGTATAGAATGCCGAGGTTCGTCATGGCTGTTCCATCGCCAGTGGCGGCGGCCTTCTCGTACCACTCGCGGGCCTTGGCATAGTCCTGCGGTATACCGTGACCGTATGCGAATAGTAAGCCGACAGACGTCATGCTCGCGCCATCGCCGGCGACTGCTGCCTTCTCGTACCATTCGCGGGCCCTTTGATAGTTGCTCACCTTGTCCAGCGCGCGACCCAATAGAGCCCAAAACCGCACTTCGGTGGGGTAGGCGGCGACTGCCACTTCACAGGCGGTAACCGCCTCGGGCTTGATCAGCGTAAACGGAACACCCGGAGCTATTGCATGGGGATCGCCTGGCCATGCAACAAGCCGATCACAATGGGTCACCGGACCAGTTTCAGGTTGCCCGGCCTGAATAGGTGACGAAAGGAGGCTACAGGCCATCAGCACCAAGCCGAGCGTCATGCTGCGCCAGGGCAGCCCAGAGGAAGGAGCGGCATCGGAAAGTATGATGGTATCGGTCATGGCGCGGTTCCTAGCACGGGCTTTCGTAGTGTGTGCAGGCCCATCCACAACCAGCAGCCCGCCCGCGACGTTTGGCGCTCATTTTGCGACGGGTGGGTAGGTCTTCGCAAAATCGGCCAGAGGCAAATACAGGCTCATCGGAGCGCTTTTGAAGGCTAGGAACTTGTTGTAACGGTAGAACGCGGCGGCGGTATCGTTGGTCGCGTCAACGACGACGGCGAAGGCCATGACATCGGAACTGACACATCGAGACATCGCATCGCCCAACAAGGCCGCGCCAAGGCCTTCACCTTGATGAGCCTTGGAGACTGCCAACCGGCCAATGCGCACCGCTGCAACCAGAGGGTAACGCGGAAGTTTCTTGGCGACCTCGGCCGTAAGATCGGCCAGTGGGAAACTGGTCGCGGCCAAAGTATAGAAGCCAGCGATGACCTCGGTTCCCAACGGCGTGGCGACAAAGCAGCAGCACACGCGCCGCCTGACGTCCTGAGTCGCCTGGCTTGCCAAGTATCGGTCGAGCGCATCAATGCCGCACGCAAAGCCGGATCGGTCATGTTTTGGATCGAGCGCGGTGATCGAATATTGCGTCGTCACTTCGCGGGTACAATCAGCCGGGCGTGATGCTTCATCGCCCGATGCAACGCGTCGCTCAACGGCGGCGGATGGATCAGCGCCTCGGCGAAGGCTTGCTGGTCTTCGGCAGAGAGGATGAACAGTTCCGTTTCCGCGATGGTCTTCTTGGCGGCGGCGCTGGCGGCGGCGACGACGAAATCCGTCAGGGTGCGCCCCTCGATCTCGGCCGCGCGCTTGAGCATGGCGTGGACGTGGGCCGGAAGGCGGGCTTCCAGGCGGGCGGTGGTGGTGGGTTCGGTGACATTGGCCATTTGCGTACCATACGGCAATTTGCCGGGTCGCTCAAGAGGCCAACTCGTTCTCGTTTGGCGTAGGTTGGGTCAAGCGTTTCAGCGCGACCCAACGCCACAAACTCCGCCTTCGGATGTTGGGTCGCGCGAAGGGCTTGACCCAACCTACGCGTCCAGCTCTTCGCGCATAATCTCCAGTTCAAGCCAGCGTTCCTCAGCGGCTGCGCGCTCGTCTTGCGCGGCACCGAGGCGGGTGGAGGCCATCGCGAAGGCCTTGGGATCGGCGCCGTACAGTTTGGGATCGGCCATCTTCTTTTCAAGCACCACAATTTCCTTTTGCAGCGCCGCGATGGTGGCGGGCAGGGTTTCCAGCGCGTGTTTGTCCTTAAACGACAGTTTGCGCTTGGCCGCTGCAGATGAGGCGGGGGCGGAGTTTTCGGTTGCTGCCTTGGACGCGGCCACCTTGGCCGGCGTCTTCACCAGATCGGCCCCGCGCCGCTGCGCCAGCATGTCCGTATAGCCGCCGGCGTACTCAACCCATTTGCCGCCGCCGTGGGGGGCGATGGTGCTGGTGACCACACGGTCGAGGAAATCGCGGTCATGGCTGACCAGTATTACTGTACCCGGATAATCAGCCAGCAGCTCCTGCAGCAGATCGAGCGTTTCCAGGTCGAGGTCGTTGGTCGGTTCGTCCAGAACCAGCAGGTTCGACGGACGCGACAGCGCCCGCGCCAGCATCAGCCGGCCGCGCTCGCCGCCGGACAAGACGTGAACGGGCGTGTTTCGCTGCTCGGGCGAAAACAGGAAGTCCGCCATGTAGCTGGTGACGTGCCGCGCCTCGCCGTTGATGATCACCTGGTCAGAACGGCCGCCCGTCAGCGCATCCGAGACGGTCCATTCCGGCTTCAGCGCGTCGCGCTTCTGGTCGACAATCAGCATTTCCAGATTGCTGCCAAGCCGCGTCGTGCCGGTATCGGGCGCGAGCGTGCCGATCAGCAGTTTGGTCAGCGTCGTCTTGCCCGAGCCGTTCGGCCCGACGATGCCGACACGATCCCCGCGCATGATGCGTGTGGTGAAATCAGCGACAATCGGCAGGTTCTCATAGCTCTTGCCGATGCGCTCGGCCTCGATGACCATTTTGCCGGACTGGCCGCCGGTCGAGGCTTCCAGCCGCACGTTGCCCTGCACCTGGCGTTCCTCCGCCCTGGCTTGCCGCATGGCCCACATTTCGCGCACGCGCCGCACATTCCGTTTGCGCCGGCCGGTCACGCCGCCGTGCATCCACTGCTGCTCGCGTTCCAGCTTACGGTCGAGCTTGTGGCGCTCCAACTCCTGCTGCTCCAGCACCTCGTCGCGCCAGGCTTCGAAATGCGCAAAGCCGCGACTGATCGAACGCGTCAGGCCGCGATCCAGCCAGACCGTCGAGCGAGACAGGGTTTCGAGAAAGCGCCGGTCATGGCTGATCATCAGCAGCGCGCCCTTGAAGGCTTTTAGCGTGTCTTCGAGCCATTCGATGGCCGGCAGGTCGAGATGGTTGGTCGGTTCGTCCAGCAGCAGGATATCGGGCTGGGGCGCCAGCACGCGGATGAGCGCGGCGCGGCGCGCTTCGCCGCCGGACAGGGTTGCGGGTGAGGCCGCGCCGTCAACGCCAAGCTCGTGCAGCATGGCATCGACGACATGCGGATCGTCGGCCGGGCCGAGGCCTGCGATAACGTAGTCGCGAACGGTGGCGGCGGTGCCAAAATCGGCCTCCTGTGCGAGATAGCGCAGGCTGGCCTTGGGATGCACAAAGCGCTCGCCGGCGTCGGCTTCGACAATCCCGGCAGCAATTTTCAGCAATGTGGATTTGCCAGAGCCGTTGCGGCCGACGAGGCAGATACGCTCGCCGGGCGCGATCGCGAGTTCGGCGCCTTCGAGCAGCGGCGTGCCGCCGAACGAAAGGCGGGTCTCTTTGAGATGCAGAAGCGGTGGAGCCATGCGCCGGACTTGGCAGGTGGCGGGGGGGAGGTCAAGGCGGCATCGTCTCAAGCCACCTGCCCTGCTGGTGCGGCCGGCCTCCCTCTTCTCCCCGTTTTTACGGGGAGAAGGTGGCCCCCGAGCGAAGCGAGGACTATGGGCCGGATGAGGGGCAGTCGCTTGCTCCGTACAGGTGGCGACAGGGCCAGTGCTGGCCGTTGCCCCTCACCGACCGCGTGGCTCTTGGCTCCCAAGGGGTCGCCTGCGAGACGCGGTCTCCTCTCCCCGTAAGGACGGGGAGAGGAGGGTCCCGCGCTCCGTCTGTCACACCCCACCAATCGCGCTCAACCCACCCGCCTGCAGTGCCGCGCGCAATTCCAGGCTGAGCGCATCCGACTGCTCGGGTCGTTCGTAGAACGCGGCCGGTGTGGTCTGAAAATGCGCCACGCGCCAGTCGTCGCCGACGCGCGAGGCCACCATCACCTGCAGCGCATTCAGCGCCGGATTGATGTTGGCCTTTCCGCGCGGCACCATGCCGGCGGCGGCGCGCAGCATGGTTGTGTCGGGGCCAAGCTCGCGAACCTCGCGCACCGAGGCGACATAGGTCGGTGTCGGCAGGGTGTCGAGGATGGGTTTGAGGTGCTTTAGCAGCGTATCCGGACCGGAAAAATTGCTGCCGTCAAAGCCGACCATGCTGCCGTTCGGCGCCAACAGCGCACACATCGCCGCTGCGTCGCGGTCGTTCCAGGCCTGCAGCAGTTTGCGATAGAGAGCGCGGGTTGCTTGGTCGGCGGACATTCCCTAGGTCATCCCTAAACTGACTTCAAGTAACTCTCCGTTAGCGCAGTCCAATAAGCAACTCCCGGAGCGATGGCTGCATCATTGAAGTTGTAGTTCGGGTTGTGCAATGCCGCCCCATCCTCGCCGTTGCCCATCATGAGGTAGGCACCGGGGGCGGCCTCCAGCATGAAGGAGAAGTCTTCCGAGCCGAGGTACGGCTTCTCGATGTCGTGTACGTTCGCCTCGCCCAGCAGCGCGGCGGCCGTGGCCTTGGCGAAGCGCGAGGATTTCGGCTCGTTCACGGTGGGCGGATAGCCGTTCATCCAGACACAGTTGGCCGTGGCGCCGAAGCTGGCGGCCTGGCCATGGGCAAGTTCTTCAATGCGGCGGCGCAGCAGATCGCCGACCGTTTTGTTGAAGTGGCGCACCGTCAAATCAAGAAACGCCGTGTCCGGAATAACATTGCTGGCCTCGCCCGACCTCAGGCAGCCGACCGTGATCACGGCGGGATCGTGCGGGCTGACGTTGCGCGACACGATGGTCTGCAGCGCCATCACGAGCGACGCGCCGGCCACGATGGGATCGACGGTTTGTTCGGGCACCGCGCCATGGCCGCCCCGCCCCGTGATGGTGATCTGCACCTGATCGGCCGCGGCCATCAATGGCCCTTCGCGAAAACCGAACTGGCCGACCGGAATGCCCGGCTCGTTGTGGGCGCCGAACACGGCGTCGCAAGGGAACAACTTGAACAGGCCCTCCTCGACCATGATGCGCGCGCCGCCGACGTTTTCTTCCGCTGGCTGAAAGATGAGGTGGATGGTGCCGTCAAAATTCTTTCGCCGTGCGATCTGGCGGGCGGCGCCCAGCAGCATGGTGGTGTGGCCGTCATGGCCACAGGCGTGCATTTTGCCGGGAGTCTTGCTGGCATAGGCGAGGCCGGTGGTCTCGTGGATGGGCAGGGCGTCGATATCCGCGCGCAGGCCGAGCGATTTCTTGCCGGTGCCGACCCTCAGTGTGCCGACCACGCCGGTCTTGGCGAGCCCGCGATGTACTTGGTACCCGAGGCTCTCAAGCTCTTTGGCGACGATCTCGGACGTGCGTACTTCTTCCAGCCCAATCTCGGGGTGGGTGTGCAGGTCGTGGCGGATGGCGGTGAGATGCGCAAGGTCCTGCTGCACGTCCTCGATCAGATTTTCGTTGCGGAGCACGGCAGGTTAGCCTCGCTTCTGGGGGACGAGATTTTCGACCATCTTGAACGCGATGGCGACTATGGCCGTGAGCGTGCCGTAGATGGCGGCGATGAGCAACAGGGGCTCGTAAGTGAGAGCCTGATCGTTCATAATCGAACGGCCGATGCCATAGACGTCGAAGACGGTCACAGTTGCGGCAATGGGTGTGGATTTCAATTGCGAGACCACTTCGCCTGACAGCGTCGGCAGCACCAGCTGCAAGGCGCGCGGCAGCCAGATGCGGCGCAGCAGGGTCCACGGCCCCATACCAAACGCGCGTGCGGCCTCCAGCTCTCCCTTTGGCACGCCAAGGAAACCGCCGCGCATGATCTCGGCTTCATAACCGGCGAACGACAGAATGAAAGCGACCAGCGCGTAGTTGAAACCGTCACGCAGATAGGGCCAGAGCGGACTGAAGCGGATCCAGGGGATTTGCGGGAACAGCGATCCGAGCCCATAGTAGAGCAGCCACAACTGCACCAGCAACGGCGTGCCGCGGATAAAGGTGCAAAAGCCTTTGGCGAGCCATTTCAATGGCCAAGGTCCGGTGACTTGCACGAGGCCGATCGGGATGGCGAGCGCATAACCGACCACCACAGAGACGACCAGCAAAATCAGTGTGCGCCACAGTCCCTGGATCAACTGCTCGGGAAAGTTTGGCGTCAGCCCGCGCGAGTTAACGTAGGCCGGGTCAAGCCAATTCCAACGCCCGAGCAATACCGCCAGCCCGACCATGACCAGGACGGCGACCGTGGCATAGCCGAACAGCTGCATCGACCGCCAGGTGCCGTCGGCCATGGGATTGGGGCGGGCTGCGGCGATGGGCTGGTCGGTCATGTGACGAACCCCGACACTTCGTCATACCCGCGCAGGCGGGTATCCAGCCAACCCTCGGTCATAATCTGCCGGCAAATGCGCTCACTTCGCTTGACGAAAGACTTACGCCGTAGCAGCCGCTGCCGCCTCCATTGGCTTGGCTGGACCCCCGCCTTCGCGGGGGTGACGAGGTGTTCGCGGATGGTCTTCTTACGCACCATCTAAGCCAACGCCTGCTGGCCGCGGCGTTGGCGGCGTTCGATCCAGGTGAAGATCATGATGGAGACCTGCGACAGCAACAAATAAAGCAGCGCCGCCGCCATGTAGAACATGAAATAGGCCTTGGTGGAGCCGGCCGCCTGGCGCGTCGCCAGCATCAGCTCGCCGAAGCCGACCACAGCCAGCAGTGCGGAATCCTTAGTGACATTCAGCCAGAGGTTCGCCATGCCCGGGATCGCGTTGGGGATCATCGCCGGGAAGATGATGCGCGTGAACTGCTTCCAGCCGGACATGCCATAGGCCTTGGCGGCTTCGACTTGGCCCGCCGGGATGGCCTGGATCGCGCCGCGCAGAACTTCGGTGGCATAGGCTCCCTGTACGATACCGAGCACAAGAATTCCCGCTGCCAGACCGGTATCGTCAAGCGGTGGAAGGCCGTTGGATTTCAAGGTTTCATTGAGCGGCGTCAAGAGTAGATAGAAAACGCAGATGATGAGGACGAGTTCGGGAATGGCGCGGCCAATGGTGGTGTACGCCTCCAGCGCACCACGCAGTATCGGCCCCCCGTTAAGCTTGCCCATGGCGCCGCAAAGGCCGAACACAAGTCCGACAGAGTAGGCGCCGGCCGCGATAACCACCGTTTTGCCGAGCCCGATCAAGAGCGCGCTCCCCCAGCCCGGCGGCGAGAAGGCCAACATCGACAGGTCGATGGTCATGGCAGACATGGGGCGTACTCAGTGTTGAGGCTGGGCTGACTTCCCTCTCCCCCGTTTTCCGGGGGAGAGGAGACCGCGTCTCCTGCGCGGAGGCGCAAAAGCAAATGGGCAGGCGCCTTTTTGCGCCAAGAGCAACGCGGTCGGTGAGGGGCAGCCGCTTGCACCAAACCTGTTGCAAAGAAGGCCGGAGCAAGCGGCTGCCCCTCATCCGCCCCTTCGGGGCACCTTCTCCCCCGCCAGTGGCGGGAGAGAAGGAAGGAAATCACCCGCCATACAGATCGAAGTTAAAGTACTTCTTCGTTATGGTGTCATACTCACCACTCGCGCGGATCTTCTTGATCGCGGCGTTGATCTTCTCGCGCAGCTCATTGTCGTCCTTGCGCAGGCCCGCGCCTGTGCCGGGGCCGAGCAACGCGACGTCGTCCTTCACGTCGCCGAGATAGACGCAGCAGGCTTTGCCGGCGTCCGAGGCGACGAAGTCGCGGCCGGGGATGGAGTCCACCACCTGCGCGTCGATGCGGCCGGCGGCCAGATCCTGGTTCACTTCGTCCTGGGTCTGATATGTTTTCAGCTCCTTGACGACGCCCTTGAAGTACTTGTTGGCGTAGTCGAGCTGCGTGGTCGAGACCTGCGCGCCCAGGATCTTGCCCGTCAGGCCCTCGGGATCGGGTTTGAACGACGAGCCCTTGGTGGCCAGAACGGCGACGCCGGTCTTATAGTACTTGTCGGTGAACGCGATGGTCTTGCCGCGCTCTTCGGTGATCGTCATCGAGGACCAGATGACGTCGAACTTCTTGGCCACCAGCGCGGGGATGATGCCATCCCAGGCCGTGTCGACCCACTCGCACTTGGCCTTGATTTCCTTGCAGACGGCGTCGCGCAGGTCGACTTCCCAGCCCGACCACTTGCCGTCGGCGCCCTTGACCGTGAACGGCGGATAAGGCTCGGCGGCGACGCCGAATTTGACGACCATGTCGTCGGCGAAGGCCGCACTTGTGCCCATGGTCAGGGCGAGGGCGGCGGCGGAGGCCAGTGTCCAGAACGTCTGCATAAAGATCTCCCTGATCAGTCTCAGTCCAAAACTCAAAGTCAAAGGCAAGGCACCCTCCTCTCCCCCTACTTCAGGGGGAGAGGAGACCGCGTCTCGCAGCGCGTTTCAGCGCAAGAGCCACGCGGTCGGTGAGGGGCAGCGGCTTGTTCCGTGCCCATCTCACCACCTGTACGGAGCAAGTGGCTGCCCCTCATCTGTCGCCGATTCCTCGGCTTCGCCTCGGGCGACATCTTCTCCCCCTGAAAAAGGGGGAGAAGAGGGTCCCAGCCGCTACTTCCCGTAAATATCGAACGCGAAGTACTTCTTGCTGATGGTATCAAATTCGCCCGAGGCCCGGATGGCCTTGACGGCGGCGTTGATCTTGCCCTTCAACGCCGTGTCGTCCTTGCGCATGCCGCCACCGACGCCTTGGCCCAACACGACCGGATCGTCGGCAACGCTGCCGAGCAGTTTGCAGCAAGCCTTGCCGGCGTCGCTGTCCAGGAACGCCTGCAGGGTCAGCGAATC
>JANMVX010000279.1:0-12761 GCA_031393505.1 Hyphomicrobiaceae bacterium
CCTCCCCCCCTGCTTTGGGGGAGTGGTTGGCGCCGCAGCCGATAGGCGAGGAATCCGCGACAGGTGTGGGGCAGCCGCTTGCTCCGTACCTGTTACACCAGGGCCCGAGCAAGCGGCTGCCCCTCACCGACCGCGTGGCTCTTGCGCTGAAACGCGCTGCGAGACGCGGTCTCCTCTCCCGCTGAAGTAGGGGGAGAGGAGGAACCCCGCGGAGGTTTCGGTGGCGGATCAGAGGTCGAGACTGGTGCTGGCAAGCGGCAGCAAAATCCGCCGCCAGCTGCTTGAACACGCTGGCGTCGCGATCACAGTTGATCCAGCCGATATCGACGAACATGTCGCAGTGAAAGAGATGCAGCGTTCGGAGACGAGCATACCCCATCTCGCTTGCGGCCTTGCCGTGCGCAAGGCTGAGGCTGTCAGCCGCCGCCATCCTGGTGCGCTCGTGATTGGCGCGGACCAGATGCTGGAACTGGACGGTCGTATGCTCACCAAGGCTGGAACGCCCGCCATCGCGCGGCAAGTTCTGATGAGCTTGCGCGGTCAAGACCACCATCTGCATTCCGGTGTCGCACTCGTGCGGGACGGACAAGCGCTGTGGAGTTACGTTGGCTCGGCCACCTTGCATGTGCGCCCGTTCTCGGACGCCTGGCTCGACAGCTATGTGGCAAGGCTTTCCAACATCTTGACCACCACCGTCGGCGCCTATCAGCTGGAGGGCGAAGGCATTCAGTTGTTCGAACGCATCGAAGGCGACTATTTCACCATTCTCGGCCTGCCGTTGTTGGAGCTGCTGGCCGAACTGCGCCGCCACGGCGTTATAATGGAGTGACCATGCGCAAGGCCGCAGTCATCGGCTGGCCAATCAGCCATTCCCGCTCGCCGCTGATCCATGGCTATTGGCTCAAGCAGCATGGAATCGAAGGCAGTTACGAACGCCGGCCGGTCAAGCCGGAGGAGTTGCCGGCCTTCATCGCTGGCCTGCGTCGCGGCGACCTCGCCGGCTGCAATGTAACGGTGCCGCACAAGGAAGCCGTGCTGAAACTGGTCGATGACGCCGACGCCACGGCGCGGGCCATTGGCGCCGCCAACACGCTCTGGATGGACGGCGGGCGACTGCGCGCCACCAACACCGACGCGCACGGATTTCTGGCCAATCTCGAGGCCGCCTATCCCGATTGGTGCGATCGGCCCGGCATTCCGCTGGTGGTGGGGGCGGGAGGCGCGGCTCGGGCCGTCATCCACGCCTTGCGCGGGGCGGGATGCAAGACCATCCTCCTCACCAACCGGACCCGTGCGCGGGCGGACGAGTTGGTGGACTACTTCGGCGACGATGTGCAGGCGCTGGATTGGGATCGCCGGCGCGACGGTGTCGCCGATTGCAGCCTGCTGATCAATACGACCACGCAAGGCATGGCTGGGCAAGCTGCGTTGGATGTGCCCGTCGATGCGCTCAATCCGCTGAGCATTGTCTATGACCTGGTCTACGTGCCGCTGAAAACGCCGCTCATGACGGCCGCCGAGGCGCGCGGCCTGCGCACGCTTGGCGGGCTCGGCATGTTGTTGCACCAGGCGGGCGTCGGCTTTGAGCACTGGTTCGGCGCCAAACCTCAGGTTACGGACGAACTCTACCGCCTCGTCGCCGCCGACATCGAGGCGCACTGATGTTGATCGTCGGGCTCACCGGCTCCATCGGCATGGGCAAGAGCACGCTCGCCGCCCACATGCGGGCGCGCGGCATTCCGGTGTTCGACGCCGACGCCGAGGTGCACCGTTTGTATGCCGCCGAAGCTGCGCCGCTGGTTGAGCAGGCCTTTCCGGATACGACTTTTGCAGGTGTTGTTGACCGCAAACGCCTCTCGGCGGCGCTCGCCAAGGAGCCGGATGGTTTCAAGCGTCTCGAAGCCATCGTGCATCCGCTGGTGCGGACCAGCGAGCGCGCTTTTCTGCACGAGGCCAAATCCGCCGGCCACCCACTTGCCGTTCTCGAAATCCCGCTCCTGCTGGAAACCGGGGCTGACCGCGTTGTCGACATCGTCATCCTCGCCAGCGCCGGACCAGAGCTGCAACGCCAGCGCGTGCTGGAGCGCCCCGGAATGACGCGCGAAAAACTTAGCCTGATCCTGGCGCGACAATTGTCAGATGCGGAAAAACGGCGAAAAGCTCACGTCGTCGTGGATACCGGGCAGGCGCTGCCCCAAACACTGGAAAACCTCGATACAGTCCTCGCCCAACTGGCCAGCCGCACCGGCAAGGCCTTCGAGCGTCACTGGACCTGAGGGCCACCCATCATGCTGCGCGAAATCGTCCTCGACACCGAAACCACCGGACTGGACGCCAAGGGCTCCGACCGCGTGATCGAAATCGCCTGCGTCGAGCTGGTGAACCAGTTCAAGTCCGGCAAGCACTACCATTGCCACATCGACCCCGAGCGCGATGTGCCGATGGAGGCCTTCAATGTCCACGGCCTATCGACCGAATTCCTGCGCGGAAAACCGAAATTCGCCGACATCGCTCCCGCCTTCATCGAGTTCATCGGCGACGCCACGCTGGTCATCCACAATGCCAATTTCGATATCGGCTTTCTCAACGCCGAACTGGCGCGGCTGAAATTGCCGCTGCTCTCCATGGATCGTGTGGTCGATACGCTGATGCTGGCGCGGCGAAAGCATCCCGGCGGGCCGAACAGCCTGGATGCGCTGTGTAAGCGCTATGCCATCGACACTGCAGCGCGCGTAAAACACGGGGCGCTGATCGACTGCGAGCTGCTGGCGGCGGTCTATCTGGAACTGACCGGCGGGCATCAGACCAAGATGGATCTGAACACGCGCAAAGATGGCCCGGTGGCCAAGGGGGCGAAACGAAAGCCGCTGCCAAAGCGCACAAAACCGCTGCCGTCCCGCATCACGGCCGCCGAGATCGATGCACACAAGAAGTTTCTGGCGACGCTGAAAGACGCCGCCTGGCTGGGCATGCCGATGGCGGACGATGCGCCCGGAGACGGTGACGAGCCGGTGATTGATTGAACTTGTTTTCCTCTCCTCCATTTTTGGGGGAGAGGAGACCGCGTCTCGCAGCGCGTTTCAGTGCAAGAGCCACGCGGTCGGTGAGGGGCAGCCGCTTGCTCCGCCCCTGGCGCCACGTGTACGGAGCAAGCAGCTGCCCCTCATCCGGCCTTTGCCCCTCGCGCTTCGCGCTCAGGCGGCCACCTTCTCCCCCTGAAAAAGGGGGGAGAAGGAAAATCAAGCCGTCCCTTGCGCCTTCGACTTCGCCACGTCCTGCATATAAAGCTGGCCGAAATCGACTGGGTCCAGATAGAGCGACGGAAAACCGCCGTCGCGCGTCAGGTCGGCGACCAGGCGGCGGGCGAACGGGAACAGCAGCGTCGGGCACTGGATGCGCAGGATCTGCATCTTGATCTCGTCGGGCACATTCTCGATCTGGAACGCGCCGGCATAGGCGAGCTGCAGCTGGAACAGCACGCCAGCGGGGCCGGCGAGCTTGTTCTCGATGTTCAAAGTGACTTCGTGGACGTTTTCGCTGAGCAGTTTCAGCCCGACGTTGAGGCTCACATCCAGGGTCGGCTGCTCGCCCGTGGTCTGCTGAAACGATTTGGGCGCGTTGGGATTCTCGAAGCTGAGATCCTTGATGTACTGGCCGAGCACTTTCACGGAAGGCTCTGCAGCCGGAGTGGCTTTGGCGGCGCCATTCTCGCCCTTTTTGCCCTTGTCGTCCGCCGCCATAGTCAATCCTCCGGTTTCAAGCGCGATTCGATCAGCGTGGCGGCGGCCGTACCACGGCGCATCCAAAGCGGCAATTGGCGTTTGGGCGCGGTGTCAGCTACTCGTCGAGCCGCTGGAAGTCGCCTTCGATGGTGTTGGTTTTTGGCGCCGGCCCGGGCCGCGCCGGATCCTTTTGGGTTTTGGGCCGCTCAAAGACATGGGTCTGAATCAGCCGCCCGAAAATCCGTTTCAGGACCCAACGGCGGACTTGCGGGATCAGCAGCGCAAAGCCCATGGCGTCGGTTATCAGACCAGGCGTCACAAGAAGTCCGGCGGCCAGCGTCAAGCCTGCGCCGTCAACCATGGCGTCGAGCGGCATGCGCCCGCTGGCCAGCGCGCCTTGCGCCTTGAACAGCGCCGCCAGCCCCTGCTGTCGCAGCAGATAGGCGCCGAACAGGCTCAGCCCCAGCACCAGCGCCACAGTCGGCAGGAAGCCGATGAGCCCGCCCACGGTGATCAACACATAGATTTCCAGGAACGGCAGAATGAAGAGGGCAAGGAACAGATAGGCCATGATCGTTAGGCTCCGCGGGCAGGTGTTGAGCAGCATATAGGAATGCAAGGCCGCCGGGTCGATCCTTGTTGGCGTAAGGCGGGCAATGCCTTAAGCTGAACGCAAAATTTCGTCACATCGATCCGAAGCCCGTGATCCTGACCCCCGAGACCAAAGCCCCATGAACGGTTCGTTCGAAATTCCCACGATTGTCTTCCTGTTGGTCGCCGTGCTGCTGATCGCGCGGCTGGTCAGCGTGCTCGGCCGCAAAACCGGCAACGAGCGCCCGCTCAAAACCTATCGGCAGACGGCAGATGAGCGCCCGACCGGGTCGGCCGCAGACAACGTCATTCCGCTCGGGCGCTCGGCCGCCGACGCGCGTCCCGACGCCTCTATCCCGGATGCTCCTGCCGCCGAACTGCGCATAAAAGGCGCCGCGCCGTTAGGTTCGCCGCTGGAAACGGAACTCCTCGCCATTGCCCGCAAGGACGCTAGCTTCGATCCAAAATCGTTCCTCAGCGGCGCCAAGACGGCCTATGAGATGATTGTGGTCGCCTATGCTCAGGGCGATCGCAAGCAGCTGAAAAACCTCACAGCCCGCGAAGTGTTCGACGGCTTTGCCCGGGCCATTTCCGAGCGCGAAGGCAAGGGCGAGCAGAACGAGACCAATTTCATCGGCATTCACAAGGCCGACGTGATCGATGCCGAACTGAAGGATTTGATCGCCAAGGTGACCGTGAAATTCGTCAGCCAGCTGATTACCGTGGTGCGCAACAAGGCCGGAACTATCATCGAGGGCGACGCCAATCTGGTGCGAGAGGTGACCGACATTTGGACGTTTGCCCGTGAGGTCGCCTCGCGGGACCCGAACTGGAAGCTGGTCGCGACGCAGTCGGCGAACTGAACCTGTTCGCCGGCACACGCCATGCGATCCCTCCCCGTCCTGCTCATCCTGGCTGGAATCTTTGCGATGAGCCCTGCGAACGGCCAAGCGACACGATTTGAACATTTGACATTTTCCGGACTGCCGGGATGGGCCGATGACGATCATGTCGCGGCCCTTGCTGCCTTTCGCCAAGCCTGCGATGCGCCGGCCAAGGGCGGCAGCGCGAACACGCGCGATGCCATTGCGCAGATCTGCGCCAATGCCATAGCGCTTGCCGCTGAGGATGCCGCAGCACCAGCCACCGCTCGCGATTTCTTTGAGACCCACTTCCAGCCCGCGCGCATCGTCCACCCCAACGCCGACGGCCTGATCACCGGCTACTACGAGCCGGAGCTGCCCGGATCACTGATCCTCGACAAAGCCCATCCGGTTCCGGTGCTGAAGCGGCCGGATGACCTGGTCGACGTTGTGCCGGCCACTGAGCGCGCAAAAGCCAATGCTGAGGGGCGGCTGGCCTCGATGAGGAAGACCCAGGCGGGCCTGGAGCCGTATTTTACCCGGGCCGAAATCGAAGCCGGAGCGCTGGCCGGACGCGGGTTGGAGCTGCTTTATTTGCGGGATCCGGTCGATGCCTACCTCATGCACGTGCAGGGCTCCGGCACGATTATGCTCACCGACGGGCGGCGCGTTCGCATCGGCTATGCCGGGAAAAACGGTTATCCGTATACCTCGGCCGGAACTGTGTTGATCCGCGACGGCAAGATCAAGCGCGCGGACCTGACCATGCAGTCCATGCGCGATTGGCTACTGGCGCATCCTGTCGAAGCCAAAGCCGTGCTGAACCAGAACAAAAGCTACATCTTCTTCGAGCTGAAGCCCGAAGCCGAAGGAAAATCCGGACCAATTGGCGGCCACGGCACGCCGCTCACTCCGCGCCGCAGCCTGGCGGTCGATCCCTCTTTCCACACGCTCGGCGCGCCCGTCTATGTCGCCTCGGACTCCTTGCGCGATGAGGCCGGAAACCTATTCCGCCATCTGATGATCGCACAAGACGTCGGCTCGGCGATCCACGGCCCCGAGCGCGGCGACATTTTTTGGGGCACCGGCGCGGTGGCCGAAGCGATTGCCGGCCGCACCAAGGATCGCGGGCATATTTACGCCCTGCTGCCCCGGCCGGACACTCCATGACGGAGGGTCGGAAAAGCCGCCGGTCGGTGACGGCCGAAGAACGAAAACTCTGGAAGGCGGTTTCAAAGCAATTCGTGCCGCTGGATCGGGCGACGCTTGAACCGGACGATGAGGCAGACGTTGCGCCGGCCCCGCCAGCTGCCATCCGCCCGGTGCCAAAGCCGCTGGCGCCGGCCAAGTCCGCAGCGCCAAAGAAGCCCGCCCCGATTGCAAAAACGCCGACGCTGGCCGACTTCGAGGCCCGCCGCGCCAAGCGCCTCAGCGCTGGCCGCATCGCCATCGAGGCGAAGCTCGATCTGCACGGCATGCGCCAGGAGGAGGCGCGCGAGGCCCTGATGCGGTTTCTGCGCTCGGCCCAAAGCAATGGGTTACGGCACGTCAAAGTCATCACCGGCAAAGGCGCGCCAAACCGTGCCGAGGACCAAAAACCCTTTTCGCTGTTTGACGAGACGCGGCGCGGCGTGCTGCGCGATCAGGCGCCGCGTTGGCTGTCGGAGCCCACGGCGCGAAGCCTGGTGGTGAGCTTCACGGAAGCCGGCCGCGGCCATGGCGGCAGCGGCGCGCTGTACATCCAGATCCGGAAAAAGGGCGGTGCCTAATACCAACCTGCATTGATCTTGACCCATCGCCTCTTGTGGTACCGGAAGCCAGTTTTGTAGGGGCGCACAGCAGTGCGCCCCTACAAATCACCGAAGTGTCAGAATCAATGAAGGATGGTTAAAGGCCTTCGCCGCTCGATGAAGACGAGTCAACCACATGGATGCTTGGTATAAGCGCCAATGACCAAACAATCCCTTCTTCGCCTCGCCGCCTGCCTCGCCCTGTGTCTCGCGGTCGGCGGCATCACCGGCAGCGTGACGGCGGCCGAAATCCCGACCTGGTACGCCAGGCTGAACCAGCCGTCATGGACGCCGCCCAATTGGGCCTTCCCGGTGGTGTGGACCGCGCTCTATGTCATGATGGGCGTGGCGCTGTGGCTGTTGTGGGAGCGCGCTGCGGCAGGGGCGGCACGAGGTTGGGCCATCGGGTTGTTCTTTGTACAACTGGCGCTCAATGCCGCCTGGAGCCCGGTGTTCTTCTCGCTGCACCGGACCGGTTGGGCGCTCGCCATCATCGTGGCGCTGGTGCTCTGCCTGGCCGCGCTGATCTTGAATGCATGGCGCGCGCAACGTACGGCCGCCTGGCTGTTGGCGCCCTACCTGCTGTGGGTCGCCTATGCCACCACGCTCAACGCTGGCATCCTGGCGCTGAACCCTTGAGCGGCCTTCTCAGGCGGCCTTGATGCCTGTATCTTGCGCCGCAACATCGCCGCCAATTTCACGGGACGCTACAACATGGTGCAACTCACGCTGCCGGCTAACTCCAAGATCGGCAAAGGCAAGACCTGGAACGCGCCTGCTGCCGGGGCGCAGAACGTCGAGTACCGCATTTATCGCTGGGATCCTGAAAGCGGCGAGAACCCGCATGTCGACACCTATCACATCGACCGCCGCGACTGCGGGCCGATGGTCCTGGATGGCCTGATCAAAATCAAGAGCGAGATCGATCCCACGCTCACCTTCCGCCGCTCCTGCCGCGAGGGCATCTGCGGGTCGTGCTCCATGAACATCGACGGCTCCAACACCCTCGCCTGCCTCAAGGGCATGGACGATGTGAAAGGGCCGGTAAAGATCTATCCGCTTCCCCATTTGAAGGTGGTGAAAGACCTGGTGCCCGACCTCTCTGGTTTCTATGCGGCGCATCGCGCCATTGAACCGTGGCTGAAGGCGGACTCGCCGATGCCCGAGAAGGAACGGCTGCAGACGCCCGAACAACGCGCAAAAATGGATGGCCTCTACGAGTGCATCCTATGTGCCTGCTGCTCGACGTCGTGCCCCAGCTATTGGTGGAACCAGGATCGTTACCTCGGCCCCGCCGCGCTGCTGCAGTCCTACCGCTGGCTGTCGGATTCGCGCGATGAGGGGTCGGCTGAGCGGTTGGATGACCTGGAAGATCCGTTCAAGCTCTATCGCTGCCACACCATCATGAATTGCGCCCAGGCCTGCCCCAAGGGGTTGAACCCGGCCAAGGCGATCGCCAGCATCAAGCGGCTGGAACAGGAGCGGGTTTAGTTTTTTCGATCAACGGGAGGCACCGGGCATGCCCATCATCGATCACATCAGTCTTTCGGTCACCAATCTGGATCGCGCCAAAGCGTTCTATCTCAAAGCACTCGCCCCGCTCGGGATCGGCGTCGCGCTCGAAATCCCCAAGAGCGTCACGGGCGATAAGGATATCATAGGTATCGGCAAGAACCATAAGGGTGAGCTCTGGCTCACTCAGAACGGACTGCAAAGGCCGCCGACTCACATCGCGTTTCTGGCGGAATCGCGCGCCGATGTGGACGCATTCCATGCAGCGGCCATCGCTGCCGGCGGCACGGACAACGGCGCCCCCGGCGTGCGGCCGCACTACCACGCCGACTATTACGGCGCGTTCGTCCTTGATCCGGATGGGCACAATATCGAGGCGGTTTGTCATAGGGCGTGAGCGTCTCTTCTCCTCACGCCGCGCTGGGGACATGATGTTCATGTTCGGCCAGTGACGGTCCCGCGGAGCGAGCACGGCCAGAGCCGAACATGAAGTTCGTGTCCCCGGTCTGCCGAGACGGCAAGGTAGACCGGGGACACGAACTTCATCGTCAGCTTGCCTGTCGGTGCGCAAGGCGCGGACACCGGAGCTGGCTGACGATGAAGATCATGTCCCCCCAAAAATAAAGCGCGCGGCCCATGTCCGCGCGCTTGAGAACTCGATACTGCAGCCTTGCCAGAAGACTACTTCTTGGCGGTCTTCTTGGCGGGAGCCTTCACAGCGGCCTTCTTGGCGGCGGGCTTCTTAGCAGCCGGCTTGGCGGCGGCAGCGGCCTTCTTGGCCGGCACGGCGGCCTTGGCGGCAGCAGCGGGCTTCTTGGCGGCGGGAGCAGCCTTGGCGGGGGCCTTGGCGGCAGCTTTGGTAACGGTCTTGGCCATCTTGGTTCTCTCCTGTTGATGATGCCCGAATCAGTCGCAACACCTGTGACGGTAGTCCGATCAAGCTGTCAATTCGATGGGAAGTTATCAGTTCACCTTGGATTTTCTTGTTCAGAGGATAAAGTGTTGCAGAATTTCCATAGTTTTCAATGCTGAACAGGTGGAAATACCTGAATTCACATGAAGGCGGGGGTATAGCGCCTTGATCTCAAGCAAAATTACCGAGGTCCTATCCGCAGCCACTCAGTCAAATCAGAAAAGACGCACAGGGAAGTATCGCGACAGCAGCTCTTCATAGCGCGCAGAAGACCGTATGCGCATGATTGCGGCGTCGAGCTGGCGATGCAAAAGCACGTCGCCGTGGCGCACCGCGATCGAGATGCCGGCGCCGAAATAGCGCTCGTCCGAAAAGGGCGGGCCGCTGATTTCGCAGCAACCGTTCGATGAGGTGCCATTGCTCCAGAAGGCCAGCGCCAGACTGTCGCCGAACAACGCCTCGGCTTGGCCCTTGGCGAGCGCTTGCCGTGCAGCTTCAGGCGTCGCCGCCGACAGGATCTGACTGTCGGGAAAGAACGCCTTCAGATAGGCCTCATGCGCCGTGCCGGCCGCCACCGCGATCTTGCGGCCTTCCAGTCCGATTGGCGAGATCTCGGGCCGGGTGTCAGCTTTGCGCACGGCAAAGCGGCCGGTCATGAAATAATAGGGCTGGGTAAAGTCGGCCTGCGTGAGCGTTCCGGGCGAGGCCGCAATCGACGCGATCACGGCATCGCCATCGCCGCGATCCAGCGTGGTCAGCAGATCGTCCCACGGTACGGTTTTGATATCGCAGCTGACTTCCAGCTCGACGCAGATGCTGCGGGCGAAATCCACGTTGAAGCCGGTGAGCTGGCCAAGTTCGTCAACGTAGTTGAAGGGCGGATAGTCGGTATCCGTCAGCACCCGCAGCACATTGCGTCGGCTGGCCGAACCTTCGGCCTGGTCTGTGCCGGGGGCGGCGGCAGGATCGGGCGTTGCGCCGGCGACCGGCGCCAACGGCTGGGCGGCCAGCGCCAGCCCGGCACATCCGGCCGGGACACCAAGCGCCAGCATCAGCAGCGTCAGGACCGTCTTCAAGTCTCACCTCTCAGTATATACGAACCTGCAGTGATCTTGACCCATTTTTGTCTGGGCGATCAGTTGCCAGTCGCGTAGCGGCGCACAGCTGTGCGCCCCCACCAATCACCGATGTGTCAGCGTCAACGACGGTTGGTACTACCGCTATCGCAGCCAACCGTGGCGGCGCTTGGGCGGTCTGTTTGACCTTGTCACCCAGGTACCTACCCAAGTGTCCGGCTCACCGCCAGCCTCTAGTGTCCGGCGTCAACGGAATGGGTGTGCGGGGCCAGAGTGTCAAACCGACAGTCAATTACGGCACGGTTTTTCCAGGACAACGAAGTCGATGGTGGTGTCGACGGCGCACCGCCCGCGCCGTCACGCCCCGCCGTCGTCACGCTCGCCAACTACGGTCACCCGCTGCATGAGCCGGCCCGGCCGCGGGGCGTCAAGCCGAGGGCGCGTCGCAATCGCAGCACGTACAGTTTTTTGTTGGCGGACCAAGCCGGCGCTGCTCTGTTGACTACGGACGATCTCGAGGAGGCGGCGCGCACGGCACGCGATCTCGGCGTGAGCATCCGAAAAGTCCTGATCGGCGAAGGCCGTTTGCGCGCCGAGGACTATGTGGCCGCGCTGGCAAGCTCGCTTGGCATTGCCTTCATGGCCGATCCGGCGGCGGCGGGCTTGCTCGCGGGCGATGATCCCAACAACTTGCAACAGGCCTGGGCCGAAGGGATGGTCGATGGCCACAACACTGTGGTGCTGGACGCGACGCTGATCGCGCCCAGCGATCTGCCCCATCTGGCGCACCGGCTGTCCGCTCGCGGCCTTGACGTGAGGCTCTCCACGCCCGCCGGACTGCGCGCCTGCACCCTCGCCAGCGCCGGCCCGGCCCTGTTGCGCCACGCCGTTCTGGGAGTGGCGCGCTCCGATCCGGACGCCAGCGCCCGCGCGGGTTCCTGGCTGTGGCAAGCCTTGGCGCTGGCGGCGATTGCCGGAGCCTTCATTGGCCTGGTGGTGATCGGGGGACTTTCGGCGCAGTGGCTGTTGACGCTGCTGGGCGCCTTGCCGTTTGTGCTCACGGTGGCGCTGCGGACAGCTGCGCTTCTCATGCATCAGCTACCGCCCAAGCCGCGCCTGTCCCCTGCGCCAGTCGGCGAGGACCGCGCACTTCCAACCTACACGCTCCTGGTGCCGTTGTTCCGCGAAGCCAAAGTCCTGCCGGACCTGGTCAACGCGCTGCGCCAGCTCGACTATCCCGGTGTTATGGCGCAAACGCCACTGGCGGCACATCATGAGCGCTAGTGGTAGTATATGGAGCTGGTTTGCGGAGGCATTCGCTTTCTGTGTTGTTGTGCCTGTCATGCACGTGCATGGCAATGGCATCGATATTCTTGGCGCTCCGAGGGTTGAGTACGACGCTCATCTGAAAGCAGAATTCCGTCCGATGACGTTGTGTCCCTTGAAAAACGTCGTCGTAGTCGAACCAGCCCCAAATGTAGAAGAATTTGACTCTTTTGCTGACCGCAACGACATCATCAATAGAGATTGGGTAGGGACCGCCGTTGAGCTGCGAATGGGGGCCTATGGCGTCTCTGCTCAGCCGGACGACCGAACCTCCCCACGGGATATCCGGAAAATCGTATTCGGTCGGCAGCTCGGCATCCCGGACGACGGCGCTAGTGAAGGATATCATCCTTCTGGTGGGGGTACTCCCACTGTTCTCAATTATCGGAAGGATTTGCCAAAATTCAACGTCATCGACATTCGCCTTAGACGATGTGGGGACACAACGAAACCCTTTGATGAAAACGAAGGCTTTGTTCGCGGCGGCATGCTGTGCGCCGCTGTCTTTGAGACCACGCCCCATGTATCGCAATTGCACGTAAAAGGCCCCGAACTGGAAAATGGCGGCAGTCAACAGGCCAGCCGTGACCCAAACCAAATAACCAGTGTAGTCAGCGATTCTAGCGGTATCCATCACCAGTTGTTTTTCTTGCCGCGCTTTTTCGTCCCCTACGGAATTCTGGTTTTTGGCATTCTGATCGGTGGGCTGGGCGGCGGGGAGTTGTTCTATCGCGAGAAGTTTGCCGCCAGCTTCGTTGTAACCGCCAGTGGCTGCTGTTGTTGGTTCGCAGCATGGTATTCCTACTGGTGGTTGATTGCGAACGGGTACTGATTTTGGCAGAACCATCAGCCCAACCAGGGTAAGTACGGCGGCAGTTGCCGCCACGCACCTCATGCACATGAATGCCCCCTACACGTGCCCCACATGCACGGTCTCACACCCGATTGCCTTCAGTGATGCCATGAGG
>JANMVX010000292.1:0-8949 GCA_031393505.1 Hyphomicrobiaceae bacterium
TGTCGCCGAACCGGCGAACAGCGCCTCGATCTCGCGCAGCTTCTCGCGCAGTTGTGTCTGGTGCGTCATGCCAAGAGCTGCCAGGTTCTGTTTGTTTGCGGGCTTCCGATAGCACTGTCATCATGCCCCACCTCGCACCAAACTTCCATGCACCGCATCGGGCGAGCTTGTGGACAATTTCGGCGCATCGGAACACTTCTGGCGCGCGCCCACAGCCTCTGTACCGAGGAAGCCGTGGCTGTCCGGGTGGGTTCGTCCTGATCTAACCCGAACGTCGGCGAAGGTGTTGAAAGAACGCTCGGCTGTTGTGACATTCATCGAATGCGGGTGCGCCGAAAGCTTGAAACAACCCGACTCTTTACAAAATGCCGCTCGGGGGGCATTTTGTGCTTAACATCAAATCGTTGTCCAGGCCCGGGTTGCTGCGCGGCACTCTTTACAAAATACGCTAATTGTAAAGAGTGGCTCCACCGTGACTTTCCGCAAAAAGGTAAGCGGCCCCTCAAGACTACGCGATCTTCTGCTTGACGGTGGCCGGGTCAGGTAGCGACGCTTTGCGTCGCCCGCGATGACCAGTTCCTGGGCAACAGTTCGCTTAGGCAGTTGATGGAGTGCGAGCCGATGCGCGCCGCCACGTCGGTCAGCCAAGCCTCCGGCTCGACGCCGTTGAGTTTGGCAGTTCGGATCAGGGTGAAGAATGCTGCCGCGCGGACGCCGCCGGAATCTCGGCGATCGCCAGCCCGGATCGAGAGCTTCCCAGGCAACCCACCGGAACACCCTGATTGTACGAATAGGTCCCGTTCGGATGCGCTTGACGATATCGCGGAGTTACCGGCAGGCGGAGTGTTGCCGAACCTAGGGTGATTGATTCGCGGAATGTTGCCTGGTAGAAGCTCATTGGTCGTCCAAAATTAATTACAACTCATTGATTTATAAGTCTTTTGTCTGCGCCGATCATACTGGCACGCAGATTGCCATCACCAGCGGGCGGCCACACGATGAGCGATTTGTTGGTCCCGACTGGCTGACGACACTGCTGGCGTAAGCATTCGAGCGTGGAAGGTCGCGGTGACGAGCAATTGCCATGGAGTAGGTCATGGAACGTTCCGCTCAGATAGCCTCATCAGCACAGCAGCACCAGATACTGGCCGGTGTTCCCGTTGGGTCTGTGCCGACGATCCTGGCCCGGGTGCCAGAGGTGCCCCGTGTCGACGCTGTCCCATTCGATACAGCGCTTTGGAGTAAGCTCGAACAAATCCAATTTGATTTACCCGACACACAGTTTACGTTCGCCGCGCGGCTAGCCCGAGACAATGGTTGGACTGATGAGTTCACGCAGAAAGCCATCGGTGAGTACTTGCGGTTCCTCTATCTTGCGGCGCGGGCCGGCCATCCGGTTGCGCCGTCGGATCAAGTCGATCAGGTCTGGCACCTGCATTTGATATTCACACGGCACTACTGGGACGTCCTGTGCCAAGAGACATTGGGCTTTCTTCTGCATCACGAGCCGACATGCGGCGGCGACGATGAGGCAGCCAAATTCCGTGATTGGTACGGTCAAACCCTGGCTTCGTACACGTCTCACTTCGGCGTGCCAGCGCCGGACGATGTGTGGCCGGCGGTTGCTGACCGATTCAGCATCAGCTCACGCTCGACGCAGTTGGCACTGCCCGGGCCAACGAAGGGCCCGACGCCGAGGCGCTGGCTCTGGGTTCCGCTGACGGTCGCGACGGCTGGCATCGGAAACGCCATGTTCCCACAAGGTACTGCGGCGCCTATTCTCATCTCAATCGCGATCTTTATGTATTTCGGCATCGGACTCGCCGTTGCGTACCAAAAGAGAAAAGATGATGGCAAGGGGAACTCAGCCTGGGGTTGGCTCAGCGGCGGTGGCTGCAGCGGTGACGGCGGCTGCAGCGGAGGATGCGGCGGGTGCGGTGGATGAGGCCACTGCCTGCTGCGGATCATCTGGGTCAGGTGACGCGGGCAACAAACATCCGCCGTCAGCATGAGCCCTTGGAGACTACCGGGTGAAGGATTGAATGAACGATGCGCTCCACGCTGCGCCCAATTCTATCGTATGCGCACGACCTTCGGGTGCGCGCCGTTTGGCTCATTGTGCTGACAAGCTTTGCCGTCATTGGCGGTGTTAGTTGGCTGACCTATCGCGTCAATCTCAACTCCGCCTTTGCCCAGATTGATCGGCAAGCTAGTGACCAGCTTCACCTGATAGGTAGCACATTTGAAGTTGCTGTTGGCCGCTATAGGTATCTACCCACGGTGCTGGCGCAGGCACGCCAGATCGGAAGCCTGTTCGAGGGTCCTGGCAATCCGGCGACGGTTGATGCCGCCAACCGCTACCTCGAAAACCTCAATCGCACTGCTGGATCGGCCGCGCTTTTTGGCCTCGATCTGAACGGTGTTGCCAGGGCCTCAAGCAATTGGAACTCCCCCACCAGCTTTGTCGGACTCAACTATCAGACACGGCCGTATTTCCGCGACGCGCTCGCCCGCGGCGCCGGCCGGTTCTACGCCGTCGGTCGCACCACGGGCGAGCCTGGCTATTTTCTGTCGGTCCCGATCCTGATCGCCGAGCGTGAAGTCGGCGTGGCGGTCGTCAAGATCGACCTGCGTCCGCTGGCGCGGGACTGGACGACTGCCTCCGAGCCGGTGGCAATTGCCGACGAGGCAGGTATCCTCATTCTATCGGCGGTGCCCGAATGGCAGTACCGGCCGGTCGACGAAATAGACAGCGCACGCATTAATCGTCTGACCGTCGATCATGACTATCCGGCGGCGCGGCTGGCCAGCGGTGCCCTGCTCGACAGAACAGGCCCTGAGGCAAGCGGGACACTGATCACCTTGCGCCAACCAGCACCAGACACCGGTTCTTTGAGTGGCAGTCGAGAGCGCATTCTGTTCTCGCGCGCACTCGAACCGCATGGCTGGACGTTGCTTTATTTCGCACCTCTGGACGAAGCGCGGCGAAGCGCCAGAACGTCCGCAATGATTGCCGCGCTATCCGGGTTGTTGTTGATGGCGCTGGGTTTGCTCTGGCGCCAGCGCCTCAGGAACTTGGTGCAAGAGCGTGACGCAAAACAGCAGCTTGAAGTATTGGTCAGGCAGCGGACGGCCGAGTTGACGGCAGCCAACACGCATCTGGCAGCCGAGATCGCTGAACACCGGCAGGCTGAAGTGGAATTGAGACGCGCCCGCGACGACCTGATCCAGGCAGATAAGCTGGCTGCAATTGGGCAAGCGCTGGCCGGGCTTGCGCATGAAATCAACCAGCCACTGGCGGCGCTTCGGACCTATCTCGCCAGCACGGGTCAGTTCTTGAGGACGGGAAACGCGCAAGTGGCGCAGGGCAATCTGAGTATCATGCGAGATGTTATCGATCACCTCGCAGGACTGACCGGGCGCCTGAAGACGCTGGCGCGGCGAGGCGGTGACGGCCGGCGGCCAATTCAGTTTGCAGCCAGCGTTGGCCGCGTGCTCGAGTTATTGCGCTACCGCATCAACGATCTGGGTATCGAGCTCAGCGCCGAACTCGATCAAGAGGTTCAAGTCCTCGGCGACGAGGCACGCCTCGACCAGGTGGTACTCAATCTCATCAACAATGCCATCGAGGCCGTCGAGGTCGGCACGGACAAGCGGACACTCGTCAGACTTGCTTCGGATGGAACTGAGGCCATACTCACCGTTGAGGACAGCGGGCCCGGAGTTCTGCCCGAGCACGCGAACCGACTGTTCGAACCCTTTTTTACGACAAAGCAGGTTGGTCAGGGCCTTGGTCTCGGTTTGGCGACGGTGCACCGAATTGTCACCGATCACGGTGGATCGGTGGCCTGCGGCCGAGCAGCACTCGGTGGCGCTGTCTTCACCGTAAGGCTACCGCTCGCCGTGGCCTGACGTTGCTCGAACGAGGTTCTCAAATGCGGCCAACAGTTCTGGTGATCGACGATGATCCGATGCTGCGGGCCTCGCTCGGCCAGTGGTTGGAGCTCGCCGGCGTCGAAGCGCGGATCGTTGCCAACGCGCAGGATGCGTTCCAGGCTATCTCCCTCGCCGAGCCCGACGTCGTCCTGAGTGACGTGCGCATGCCTCGGATCAGCGGGATCGAGGTCTTGAAGCGATTGAGGGGTGATCATCCCGACATACCCGTCGTTCTGCTGACCGGGCATGGCGATATTCCCATGGCGGTCGAAGCTATGCGGCTTGGCGCCTTCGATTTCATGACCAAGCCCTACGACCCCGAGCACCTGGTTGCGGTGCTCAAACGGGCTGCCGAGCATCACCGGTTGCGCCGGCGTGTCCATGAGCTGGAACAACGTTTGGATTCTGCTGATCGGCTTGAAGCGCGGCTCATGGGCAATGCGCCAGAGATGGCGCGACTGCGGACTGCCCTGACCGAACTGGCGGCACTGCCGGTCAATGTCATCATCAATGGCGAGACCGGGACTGGCAAGGAGGTGGTTGCCAAGGCTCTGCATGATTTCAGCTCGCGCTCCGGCAAGTCCTATGTTGCGATCAACTGTGCTGCGATCCCGTCAGAGATGTTCGAGAGCGAGTTGTTCGGCCACGAGGCTGGTGCCTTTACCGGCGCCAAGGGCTTGCGTATCGGCAAGCTGGAGCACGCCAACGGCGGCACCGTGCTGCTGGACGAGATCGAGAGTATGCCGCTCACCGCACAATCGAAAGTGCTGCGGGTAATCCAGGAACGCGTCGTCGAGCGACTCGGTTCCAACAGGTTGATTCCGATCGACGTGAGGTTCGTCGTCGCCACCAAAGCCGACCTGAAAAAGGCGGCGGCCGATGGGCACTTCAGGAGCGATCTGTACTTCCGGCTGGCCGGTGTCGAGCTGATCATTCCGCCCCTGCGGGATCGGGGCGACGACGTGCTCCTGCTGTTTGACTGGTTTGCCTCAGCCATGGCCGCCCGGATCGGCAAGCCGCGACGCGCTATGTCAGCCGATGATACGTTCTGCCTGCTGGGTTACGATTGGCCGGGAAATGTGCGTGAGCTGAAGACGGTCGCGGAGCGATTTGCGCTCGACCTTCAGGGCACCAGCTCGAACCTGCGCGATCTCGTATCGGGAGCCATTCTGGAATCGACTGCCGTCGACGCATCGAGCCGGGATGGTCTCGGCCCGACGCTCCCCGATCGCATGGCGGCATTTGAGAAGGCGGTGATCACAGCCGCTCTGCGACAGTCCAAGAATTCTGTGCTGGAGGCACTCCACCGGCTCGGGATTCCGCGACGGACCCTCAACGAGAAGATGGCCAAATACGGCATCGACCGTTCCGCGCTGACCGACAGGGACGACAAACCCGCCTGAGTCCTGGCCGCCGATTTCCGCCGGATCGGGCGCGGAAGAAATGTAAGCGGGCCAGCCACCCCACCTTGACGCGGGCTCACACGGGCTTGGCGGCATAGGCCCAGGGCATCAGTTCGTCGATGCGGGAGGCCGGCCAGAGATTGACGAGCTTGGTCAGCACGTCGGTCAGCCAGGCCAGCGGGTCGACCGCGTTGAGCTTGCAGGTTTATGCCGCCCGCCGAACTATGCCGAATGGGCTCGTTTTCCCCAGGATTCGTCGTGAGAAGCCTGTGATTGGCTCGGCATAGTTCGTCCTGTGCCTTCGCTTTCAATAGCGGAGAACAGGAATATGGAAGTCGAAGAGTACTTGCGCAGAAGCCGGCTGTTCCGGCGTCTCAAGAGCGGGCCGCACAGTCAGCTTGTCGAGCGTTTCGCAGCGCGTCTCATTGAAGACGGCCTCGTTCGCCTTGGCACCTGGCGATGTCTCAATGTGGTCGGCGGACTGCTGAGTTGGATCGCAAGCCGTCGCTGCGCTTTGGCCACGCTCGATGAGCGCATGGTCGAGCGGTATCTCCGGCATCGGGCTGGGAGGCAGTCCATACAGCCTGGCGACCGGGCTGCGCTCAAGCGATGGCTGTCGGTGCTGCGCGAGGCAGGCGCGATCACGCCGGCGCCGCCGCCGCCGCTCACCCCGCACGATCGGATCTTCAAGGAGTTCGATGCTTATCTGCGGACAGAGCGCGGCTTGGCCCCGAAGTCCATCGTCCGCCATCTTCCTGTCGTCCGCCGGTTTCTGCACGAGGTGTGTCCCACCGGCGCTGGCGACCTGTGCAAGTTCAGCCAGCAGGACGTGGTCCGCTACATCGAGCGCCATGCCCGGGATTGGAGCCCGAGAACAGGCAAGGCGATGTGCTGGTCGCTGCGCGCCTTTCTGCGTTACCTCCATCATCGAGGGCTGAACCCACGCAACTTGTCGGGTTGCGTGCCATCGATGCGATGTTGGAAGCTCGCAACTCTGCCGACCTATCTGCCCGCCGCTCAGGTGCAGAAAGCTCTCGACGGTTGCGACCGGACAACTGTGATGGGGCGGCGCGACTACGCCATCCTGTTGATGCTGGCCAGGCTCGGTCTGCGGGCCGACGAGGTCGCCACTCTCACCCTCGATGATATCGACTGGCGTGCCAGCGAGATGCTCGTTCGTGCCAAGGGCCGACAGCGCGCACGGATGCCGATCCCGCCAGACGTCGGCGCGGCCGTCGTAGCCTATCTGCGCAATGGCCGCCCAGAGTCGTCGTGCCGGCGGTTGTTCATCCGCACGCTTTCGCCACACGTCGGCTTTGCTTCCGGATCTGCGATCACCATGATCGCCAAGACCGCTCTCGATCGCGTCGGCATCGCAGGTTGCGTACATCGCGGTGCCCATATCTTCCGGCACAGTCTTGCTACAGAGCTTCTCCGTTCCGGCGCAACCTTGTCGGAGATCGGTCAGCTGCTGCGGCACCAGAGCCACGACACCACCCGGATCTACGCGAAGGTGGATGTCGACACACTCCGGACATTGAGCCCGCCCTGGCCGGGAGGCGTGCAATGACCAATCTGCGATCCGCACTCGAGAAGTACCTGAGCATGCGCAAGGGCCTTGGATACAAGTACCAGCACCAGACCCGTCGGCTCACCGGCTTCGTCGCCTTCATGGAGAAGCGCAAGGCCAAGATCATCACAACGAAGCTCGCCTTGGAATGGGCCACGCTGCCGCCCGATCGCCATGCATCCTGGGCACTGCGGCTGAGCGATGTGCGCGGTTTCGCGCGCCATGTCTCCAACTTCGATCCGAGAACGCAGGTGCCACCCGTCGGCATGCTGCCGGGATGGAAGCGTGCCAAGCCCTATGTCTACAGCGACACGGAGATTGATGCCTTGCTGACGGCGGCGCTGGCTTTGCCGCCGGAGGATGGTCTGCGCCGATGGACATACCATACCCTGTTCGGGCTGATCGCGGTGACGGGCATGCGCATATCCGAGGCGATGGGCCTGGAGCGTAACGATGTCGACCTGGACACCGGCGTGCTGACGGTTCGGCTGACCAAGTTCGGCAAGTCGCGGCTCGTGCCATTGCACGCAACGACTTCGGCGGCGCTGCGCAGTTACGCCGACCGGCGCGATGGGCATCTTGGATCACGCTGCGGTTCGACCTTCTTCGTCACCGAGCAGGGCGCCCGCTTGCTGCACCAATACGTCCATCGTGTCTTCTGGCGGCTGTCCCGAGAGATCGGGCTGCGGCGCCCTGGCGATCGCACCGGGCCGCGCGTGCACGACTTCCGACACCGCTTCGCCATCCAGACGCTGCTCGATTGGTATCGCAAAGGCAAGAACATCGAGCAGCAACTCCCAGCGCTCGCCACCTACCTCGGCCATGCCTGCGTGCGCGATACTTATTGGTATCTCTCGGCCTGCCCGGAGTTGATGGAAGAAGCGGCGCGGCGCCTCGATCAGCGATGGGAGGCCAAGCCATGACGTCCGCCTGCAATGTCGCCACGTTGATCCAGCGCTACTTCACCGAACGGCTCATGCGCCAGCGCAATGTCAGCGCCAACACAATCGCGTCTTACAGGGACACGTTCCGGCTGCTGTTCACGTTTGCACAGGCGAAGCTTCGCAAGACTCCGTCGGCCCTGGCGCTCGACGATCTGGACGCGGATTTCATCGGCGCGTTTCTGACCGATCTCGAGACAAAGCGAGGCGCCAGCCCCAGGACGCGCAACCTGCGCCTGACCGCCGTCCGCTCCTTCTTCAGGTTCGTGTCCTTCGAGGAGCCGGCATACAGTGCACTGATCCAGCGTGTGCTCGCCATACCGAGCAAGCGTCACGACAAGCGACAGGTGCACTTCCTGACGCGCCCCGAGATCGAGGAGATTCTTGCCGCGCCCAATCGGACGACGTGGCTGGGCCGCCGCGATCACACTCTGCTGCTGGTCGCGGTCCAGACAGGCTTGCGGCTCTCCGAGCTGACCGGCCTCGACAGGGACGCCATCCATCTTGGAGCCGGCGCCCATGTGCGATGTCTCGGCAAAGGGCGCAAGGAACGCTGCACGCCCCTGACGAGGCTCGCGTCCGCCGCCCTCCAGGCATGGCTCAAGGAGCCGGTACGAAAGGGAGCAACAGCGTTGTTTCCAAACGTGCATGGCGGCCGCCTCAGTGCCGACAGCGTCCAGTCCCTGCTTGCCAAGCATGTTCGTGTCGCCCAAAAGAGCTGCCCGTCTTTGAAGGCCAAAAGGGTGTCGCCGCACGTGCTGAGACACAGCGCTGCGATGGAACTGCTGCAAGCCGGTGTTGACTGTTCCGTCATCGCGCTGTGGCTCGGTCATGAATCGGTCGAGACGACGCAGACCTACCTGCACGCCCACCTCGCACTCAAGGAAGCGGCCCTGGCGAAGCTCAAGCCCTACGAGCGCGGCAAGCGAACCCGCTTCCAGCCGAACGACCGCCTGCTCGCTTTCCTGGAGGCGCTCTGAACCACCAGACTATGCCGAATGGAACGGGGCCGCCGCGCACGCGATCGACGACACCAGCGTGACAATGACGCGCCATATTGCAACCATTCGGCATAGTTCGGCGGGCGGCATAAACCTGC
>JANMVX010000361.1:0-35776 GCA_031393505.1 Hyphomicrobiaceae bacterium
GCTTGACGACACCATGTTGCTCTCCTACGTGCTGGACGCCGGCAAGGGCGGCAACGGCATGGACGAGCTTTCAGAGCGCTGGTTGGGCCATCGCCCCATCGCGTTCAAGGACGTGCTCGCCAAGGCCGAAACCGCCGTGAAAAAAGCTGAGCGCACCTTCGCCCAGGTGCCGGTGAAGGACGCGACCGAGTATTCCGCCGAGGATGCCGATGTCACTTTGCGTTTGTGGATGGCGCTGAAGCCGCGCCTCGCCGCCGAGAAGATGACCACGGTCTATGAAACTCTGGAGCGGCCGCTGGTTCCAGTACTGGTCGCCATGGAGCGTGCCGGTATAAAAGTCGACAAGGCCATCCTCAGCAAGCTGACGACATCGTTCTCGCAGACCATCGCGCGGCTTGAGGACGAAGTGCAGGCCCTTGCCGCCCCAGCCATGGGAGGTGAAA
Source organism: Hyphomicrobiaceae bacterium (assembly GCA_031393505.1). Taxonomy (GTDB): domain Bacteria; phylum Pseudomonadota; class Alphaproteobacteria; order Rhizobiales; family Hyphomicrobiaceae; genus JANYHF01. Next base: position 444 of record JANMVX010000361.1, read on the forward strand.
AACTCAATCTCGGCAGCCCCAAACAGCTCGGCGAATTGCTGTTCGACAAGCTGCATCTGCCCGGTGGCAAGCGCACCAAGACCGGCCAATGGGAGACACGCGCGGGGCTGCTGGACGATCTCGCGGCGAACGAGGAACTTCCGGACGACGCGCGCAAACTGCTGAACACCATGTTGGAATGGCGCCAGCTCTCAAAACTGCGCTCGACCTACACGGATGCGCTGCCAAACTACATCAATCCCGAAACCGGCCGCATACATACGTCCTACGCCATGGCGTCTACGACCACGGGACGGCTGGCCTCGACCGATCCCAATCTGCAGAACATACCCGTTCGGACCAAAGAAGGCCGCCAGATCCGCACCGCCTTCATCGCCGAGCCGGGCAACAAGCTGATCTCGGCCGACTATTCGCAGATCGAGTTGCGCGTGCTCGCGCACATGGCCGACATCCCGGCGCTGCGAAAGGCCTTCGAGGACGGGCTGGACATTCACGCCATGACAGCATCCGAGATGTTCGGTGTGCCGATCGAGGGCATGCCGAGCGATGTGCGGCGGCGTGCGAAAGCCATCAACTTCGGCATCATCTACGGCATCTCGGCCTTCGGTCTCGCCAACCAACTTGGCATTTCGCGGGAGGAAGCTGGCGAGTACATCACGACCTATTTCAAGCGCTTCCCAGGCATTCGCGCTTACATGGACTCAACCAAGAAGGGCGCGCACGAGAAGGGCTACGTGACGACCGTCTTTGGACGGAAAATACATTTACCTGAGATCAACACCAAGAATCCTGCGGTGCGCGGCAATCTGGAACGCGCGGCGATCAACGCGCCGATCCAGGGCTCGGCCGCCGACATCATCCGCCGCGCCATGGTGCGAATACCGGGGGCGCTGGAGGCGGCAAAACTCAAATCCGTCCGCATGCTGCTGCAGGTGCATGACGAACTGATTTTCGAGGCACCGGAAAAGGACGTCGAGAAGACCATCAAGGTGGTGCGGCAGGTGATGGAAGGTAGCGCCGAGCCAGCTGTTGCGCTGGCCGTGCCGCTGAAGGTGGACGCCAAGGCGGCCGACAATTGGGAGGCGGCGCATTGATGGAAGGACGGTCTCCAAGTCACTCAGTCGCCTTATCGGCTTTGCTGAAATCCTTCAGAAAACCTAGGAAGCGCTCTGTGCTGCCGGTCTCGACATAGTGCTGAGCTTCCAGCACCAGCAGCAATTTCTGCGCCAGCAAGGCGAGTTGCCGGCTTTCGTTTTCAACGCGGCGGCGCGACGTGGCGACCTCAATGTTCTCGGCCTCAGCCATGAGTTTGCGAACTTCGGCGAGGGTCTTGTCGTTCTGTACGCCTTGCTTTTTCAGGTAGGCCTTCAGGCTGCTCAATCCCTCGTTCGCCAGTTCAATGGCTTCGCTGCGAACCGTGCTTTTGGTTTCTGGATTGGCGATGGCGTTCAGCACCGCGCCTAACGCTTCATTGATTTTTCAGAACAGCTGCTGCCGCATCTCGGCCGCGAGCGGAATCGTGGCGGCGGGATTGATGGTCGCCTTCTGGTTCTGCCCCTTGGCCGCCTCGACGAGAATCTGTCGCGCTTGCACAAAAGTTTTCACGATGAAACGGGAGGCCGCTACGGCCCTGTCGGAGCGCAGAACCGTGGCGGCCATGACGACCCCATGTTCGGTGAACACATTGGGAAGATAGCGCAATCCGCCGTGGTCGCCACTTGAGGTCACATTTTGTGACCTCAAGTTTGCCGCTTCCCGCTCCTTGAGCCGGAAGGCGAAATCGTTGCCGAACTTGACGGCGTTGCGCTTGACCTGCTGGTTCAGAACTTTGGTCGTGACGCCAAAGAAATCTGCCACGTCGGCGTCCAGCATAACGTTCTGCGCGCGCACGGTATGCAGCTGCGGCGACGGTAACTTGCTGAAATCTATGGGGGACGCTTTGACCATCGAGCCCGAACTCCAACTTGAGGTCACAAATTGTGACCTCAAGTTTGGCGTCCGGCAAGCAACCCAGGGTGTCCAACCGCACCGACTAGGTAACTACCTCAAGCGCTGCCAATGAGTATCCCGGCCGCGAACACGATCAGCCCACCGAGCACCACCTCGAAGGCGGCGCGCAGGAAGGGCGTGTCCATGTAGCGGGCGCGGATCCAGGCGATGACCCAGAGTTCGACCAGCACCACGGCGATGGCGATGCTGGTGGCATACTGAAAGTTGGTAATCAGATAAGGCAAGGTGTGCCCGATGCCGCCGACTGACGTCATAAGGCCGGTAATGCCCCCGCGCATCCAGGGATGGCCGCGGCCGGTGAGCGATCCGTCGTCGGACAAGGCTTCCGCAAAGCCCATCGAGACGCCAGCGCCAATTGAGGCGGCGAGGCCGACGAGGAAGGTCGGCCAAGTCTGATGCGTGGAAAAGGCGGCAGCGAACAACGGCGCCAGCGTCGAAACGGATCCATCCATGAGGCCGGCCAAGCCAGGCTGCACCACCTGCAGCACGAACATGCGTTGGCGCGCCTGCTCTTCGCTGTCCTTGGCGCTCGTCGTCAGGTGCTCTGTCGACACCTTGTCAGCCAGCGATTCGTGTCCGCGCTCGGCCTCAACCAGGTCGCCCAGCAGTTTGCGCATGCTGGCGTCGGACGTGCGCTCCAGCGCCTTTTCATAAAACGTGCGCGTTTCGTGTTCGATGGTTTCGGCCTGCTTGCGCACTTTCTCCAACCCCAAGGGGCGCACCATCCAGAGCGGCTCGTGCCGGATAAAGCCCTTCACGTCCTGGCGACGGATGAGCGGGATGTGGTCGCCGAAACGCTTCGTGTGCAGGTCAATCAGCCAGCGCCGATGCGTGTTTTCCTCGTCCGCCATCTCGGTGAAGACTTTTGCCGAGGCCGGATAGCTGTCCTTGAGGCCCTGCGCATAGTCGGCGTAGATGCGGCCGTGCTCTTCCTCAAGCGAGATCGCGAGGGCCAAGATTTCCTGCTCGGTCAGATCGGAGAACTGCTTCACGAACCCACCTTCTCGTCCGGCTGCATGTTTGCGCAATTAGAATAATTCTAATTTTTCGGGAATCAACGAGCATATCCACTGTGCAGGGCTGCCAGTCCGCGCTTGCCATGATAGCATGGTGACAGACATCGTCGGCGCACGGATACCATGGCTCGGTTGCTCCTCATCATCGGCGGTGGAATTGCCGCCTACAAGTGCCTCGAACTGATCCGGCGCGCGCGCGAACGCGGCCATGAGGTTCGCGTCGTCATGACGGCCGGCGCGCAGCAGTTCGTAGCGCCGCTGTCGGTGGGTGCGATCAGCGGCGGGCCGGTGTTTTCGGATTTGTGGGCGTTGGATGGCGAGCATGAGATCGGGCATATCCGCCTCTCACGCGAGGCCGACCTGATCGTGGTCGCCCCGGCCACGGCCGATCTGATGGCCAAGATGGCGGGCGGGCATGCCGACGATCTCGCGACCGCCGTGTTGCTGGCGACCGACAAGCCAGTGCTCGCAGCGCCTGCCATGAACCCGCTGATGTGGGCGCATTCGGCGACGCAACGGAACGTCAAGCAACTTGCTGACGACGGAATCGCGTTTATCGGGCCGGAACGCGGAGAAATGGCGGAAAGTGGGGAAGCAGGCCTTGGGCGGATGTCTGAGCCCTTGCAGATCCTGGCTGCGATCGAGTTGGCGCTCAATGAAGATAAGCCACTGTCCGGACGACATATTCTCATCACCTCGGGCCCCACGTTGGAGCCGATCGACCCGGTGCGATTCATTTCCAATCGCTCGTCTGGCAAGCAGGGACACGCCATCGCCGCCGCAGCCGCCCGTATGGGAGCTCGCGTGACCTTGGTGTCCGGCCCAGTTGCGCTTCCCGATCCCCAAGGCGTAACCGTCCGGCATGTCGAAAGTGCGCGCGAGATGTTGGCTGCTGCCCAGGCCGCGTTGCCTGCGGACGTCGCGATTTTCGCGGCAGCCGTTGCGGATTGGCGCACGCCCGATGTTGCGGGAGAAAAGATCAAGAAGGCCAAGGACGCTCCGGCTCCACACCTAACCCTGGTTGAAAACCCAGACATTTTGCGCACCCTGGCTGCGAAAGGTCCGCGCCGGCCAAGGCTGGTCGTCGGCTTTGCGGCAGAAACCGAGCTTGTCGTTGACAACGCAAAGAAGAAGCTGGTCACCAAAGGCTGCGACTGGATCGTCGCGAATGATGTCTCGCCCGCCAGCGGCACATTTGGCGGGGCAAGAAACACGGTGCATCTGGTTTCGGCTGCAGGCGTCGAGAGCTGGCCGGAACTCAGCAAAGACGCTGTCGCAGAAAGACTATTGCAGATGATCGCCGAAACCTTGAAGAAAGTGAGGACACCCAAATGAGCAAGGCCAAGAAACCAGGCAAGCAGTTCACCCCGGCAAAAAAAACTGAAATCAAGTCTCCTCCTGATAAGTCGGACATCCTGAATTTGATCGGCCAGTTCAACAAGTTGGCTGATGACCTGGGCATCGAAGACTTCGACGAGTTGGACGATTTTGATGACTTTGACGACGATTTGCCGCCAATGCCGCCGGTGCTCGTCAAGCGCTTGCCGCATGCGGCCGACTTGCCGCTGCCGTCCTATCAGACCGAGCAATCGGCTGGCATGGACTTGATCGCGGCGGTGCCAGCCGATGCGCCGTTGATCCTCGCGCCCGGAGCACGGGTGCTGGTGCCGACGGGCGTGGCCATGGAGCTGCCGCAAGCCATGGAAGGCCAGGTCAGACCTCGGTCGGGGCTGGCGCTCAAGCACGGCGTTACGGTGCTGAACAGCCCTGGAACAATCGACTCTGATTACCGCGGCGAGATCGGCGTCATCCTGATCAACCATGGCAGCGAGCCCTTCACAATCGCGCGCGGCGACCGCATCGCGCAACTTGTGCTGTCCCTTGTCTTGCACCCCGAACTCATCGAAGAGGCCGAGCTTGAGGAAACAGGCCGAGGCGCCGGTGGTTTCGGCTCGACAGGAAAGGGATCGCGAAAAACCTGAGTTTGGCGGAATGTCGCTGTCAGCAAACCTGGTCGCGCCGGGAGTCGTACGGGCTTTGCGCCTGCCGCGTAGTACAAAGTTGCGCGGGGCCCCTCTGGCATGTGTCGCTGCAGCGTGTCATGTCATTCTGGATGTCCCCGCAAGCGAGAGTCCTAACCCATGACCAACATCCGCATCAAGACCATCGAAGGCGTCACCAAGTGGGGCCATGACAAGGTCTTCAACGACATCACCGAGACCATCGGCAACACGCCGGTCGTGCGCTTGAATCGCACCGCCGCCGACGCGGGCGCCAAGGCCGAGGTGCTGGTGAAGCTGGAATTCTTCAATCCACTCGCTTCAGTCAAAGACCGCATCGGCGTCGCCCTAATCGACAGCCTTGAGGCCGAGGGCAAGATTGGACCCGGCTCCGTGCTGATCGAGCCGACCTCGGGCAACACCGGCATTGCGCTGGCCTTCGTCGCCGCGGCGCGCGGCTACCGGCTGATCCTGACCATGCCGGAATCCATGTCGATCGAGCGCCGCAAATTGCTGGCGTTCCTCGGCGCCGAATTGGTGCTGACGCCCGCTGAAAAAGGCATGAAGGGCGCGATCGCACGGTCTGAAGAGCTGCTGAAAGAGATCCCCAATTCCATCGTCCCCGGCCAGTTCACCAACCAGGCCAACCCGTCCGTGCATGACCGGACGACGGCGGAAGAAATCTGGAGCGACACCGGCGGCAAGCTCGACTATTTCGTCGCGGGCGTCGGCACCGGCGGCACCATCACCGGCGTGGGTCGCACGCTGAAACCGCGCATCCCGAACCTGAAGGTTGTGGCGGTCGAGCCCCAGAACAGCCCGGTCCTGTCTGGAGGGGCTGCCGGCCCGCATAAAATCCAAGGCATCGGCGCTGGGTTCATTCCGGCCGTGATGGATACGGGTCTGCTCGACGAGATCATCAAGATCGACAACGACGTGGCGTTCGCGACCTCGCGCAAGCTCGCCAAGCTTGATGGCATTCCTGGCGGCATTTCTACCGGGGCGAACGTCGCTGCCGCTTTGGAAATCGCCAAGCGCCCTGGCATGGAAGGCAAGCGGATCCTCACGATAGCGCCGAGCTTTGCCGAACGCTACTTGTCGACGGCGCTGTTCGACGGGGTTTGAGGCAACGTTTTCCGGTTGGCAGGTTCGAGCGCCGAACTGTCCCGCTCAGGGTCCCATCGTACCCTGGGCATCTCCTCCTGAAAACACGGCTGCAAGCCGGCGGCGGATGCGATCTTCCCGCTCGCCGTCGGCCACTTGTTCGCCTTGGAGATCCGTGACGTAGAAGACGTCCACCGCCCGCTCGCCATAGGTTGCGATGTGCGCGGAGTTAATGTCGAGCCCCAGATCCGAAAGGGCGCTGGTCAAGTCGTAGAGCAGCCCCGGACGATCCAGGCCAGACACCTCCACCACCGTGAAACGCTCCGACATTTGATTGTTGATCACGACCTCGGGCAGCAGACGGAAGGCTGCCGCGCGGCTCTTGGGTGGGCGGCGGCGTGACATGACGTCGGCGATCATCATCCGGCCGTCCAACAGTTTGCCAATGGTTTCGCCGATCCGGGCAGCGAGCCGCAGTTCGTCTTCCTCATCCAGTTCGCGCTTGATGAGGAAAGTATCCAGCGCCATATCGTCCGTGGTCGTTGAAATGCTGGCGCCCATGATGTTGGCGCCGGTTGCAGCGCAGGCGCCGGCGAACAGCGACAGCAGCCGCGGCGCATCGGAAGCCAGCACTGTCAGTTCAGTGACGGCGGTGAAGGCGTCCGTGCGTGTCTGGAAGGCGAAGCGTTTGCCGGCGGCCTCGGTGTCCCGCAGCAGACCGGCATGCTCGACCTGGTGCGCCGCATCGGTGCGCAGCCAATAGGCATCGGGCAACCGCGAGATCACTCGATCCCGATCGGCAGCCGTCCAATTGGCCAGAGCCTTGCGCATCTCCGCCTGCGCCTCGCTGACGCGCGTGCTCTGCCCGCGCTTGGTATGGCCGCCGGCAAGCACCGGCTCGGCCTCGAAATACAGCGTACGCAGCAGCTGCCCCTTCCAGCCATTCCAGACTCCTGGGCCCACTGCGCGGATGTCGGCAACCGTAAGGATCAGCAGCAGTCGCAGCCGCTCCGGGCTCTGCACGATCGCCGCGAAATCGCTGATGGTCTTGGGGTCGGCGAGATCGCGGCTTTGCGCATAAATCGACATCGTGAGGTGCTGCTCAATGAGCCAAGCCACAGTCTCGGTCTCAGCTGGTGTAAAGCCAAAGCGCGGCGCAACCTCACGCGCGATAGCGGCGCCCGTCACCGAGTGATCGCCTTCAAGGCGCTTTCCGGTGTCGTGCAGCAGCGCTGCGAGATACAAGACCCGCCGGCTCTGCACTTGTTTGACGATTTCGGACGCCAGCGGATGATCATCGCCAAGCGTACCCAGTTCGATCTGCGCCAACAGGCCCACGGCGCGGATGGAATGTTCATCCACCGTATAGTGATGATACATGTTGAATTGCATCATACTGACGATGCGCCCGAACTCAGGGATATAGCGGCCAAGCACGCCGGTCTCGTTCATGGAGCGCAGCACGCGTTCTGAGCTCTTGGGCTCGGTGAGCAGATCGAGAAAGATGCGTGCCGCATCCGGATTGGCGCGCAACTTGTCGTCGATCAGCTGACGCGACTGCCGCAGCAGCCGCACGGCAGCCGGGTGCAGCGGCGTGCCGAATGCCTCGGCCTGGCGGAAAATGCGGATGATGTTGACCGGATCCAGCCGGAAAATATCCCCGTTGACGGTATCGAGCCGGCCGTTCTCGACGCGGAAGTCCGTGGTGCGCCGCATTTTCGCGCGCGTGCGCCAGTTCAGCGGGGCGAGCAGCCGCTCGAACATCGGCGCTGTCTTCACCTGCTGCATTTCCAGCGCGGCGCTGGCCGCCAGCGTCAACTCGCCGACTTCGCGCGCCACCATGAAATACTGCTTCATGAAGCGCTCGACGGTGCGGAGGCCGCCTCGCTCCTTGTAGCCCAGCTTTTCCGCTATCGGCGGTTGCAGCTCGAACGTCAGACGCTCCTCCGGCCGATTGGTCAGGAAGTGCAGGTGGCAGCGCACCGTCCAGAGAAAATCCTCACACAGGCGGAAATTGCGATACTCCGTATGCGTGAACAGCCCAGCTTCGCCGGCCACGCCGATATCGCGGCCATAGACATATTGAACCAGCCAATGCAGCGTATGCAGATCGCGCAGACCACCTTTGCCGTCCTTGATGTTTGGCTCGACTCGGTAGCGCGACTCGCCCGTCCGGCGATGCCGGTCATCGCGCTCGGCGAGCTTGGCGTCGACAAATGCGGACGCGGTGGACGGCGTGAACTCGGCGCGGAAACGCCGCTTCAGGTCCTCGCACAGCGTCTGGCTGCCCGCGATCCAGCGGCTATCCAGGAGCGAAGTCCGAATAGTCATATCTGCGCGCGCAAGCTGAATGCACTGGTCGATCGAGCGCGTGGCGTGCCCAACCTTGAGACCAAGGTCCCATAGGATATAGAGCATGAACTCGGCGACGCTCTCGCCCCACGGCGTCTGCTTGTAGGGAAGCAGAAACAACAGATCGATATCGGACTTTGGAGCCAGCAGCCCGCGCCCATACCCCCCGGTCGCAACCACAGCCATGTGCTGAGCGTCCGAGGGCGAGCCCGCGTGATAAACCTTGCAGGCTAGGCGGAACAGCGCGCCGATGACGGCGTCGTGCAGCGCTGACAGGGCCGCGGCGCAGCGTCGGCCGTTGTTGTCGGCATCGAGTTGCTGTTGCGCTGCACGGCGCCCGGCGGCCAGAGCGGCCTTGAGATGCACCAGCACAACTGTCTTCAACTCGGTCGATTGCCCGCCCTTTTGCGCCAGCAGCGCCGCGAGCTCGGCGTCGAGGTTGGCGGGCGCGGGCGAAGCGGCAAGTGCCGTTTTGGACAGTGCGTTCAAGATTGCTCCTAGTGTTCAACAACACCCTACGACACCCAAAAGTATTGTCATCCCCGAGCAGGCGGGGGTGACAAACTGGTGGGGCGCCATTTGATCAGACCATGAGTGAACTTTGGGTTGCCCGCACCAGTGTTAAGCGTACCGACCAAAGGCCGGGAGGGAACCTGGACCTCTGGGCGGCTTCTTGCATGGACCCGGGCACCGCCACTGCCCCCCGTCCCCGATCCAAGGAGCCGCCGATGTCCCTGCCTATCCGCGCACTTGCGCTCAGTCCTATCCTGCTCTTGTCACTCGCTGCCGGCGCCGCCAAGGCCGACCCCGCCAAACCGTCGCCGATCTGTTCCACCATAACCAAGTCGTCCGGCGTCGACAGCTCCATCTGCCAGGTGATCGACAATGGCGACGGCAGCAAAACCGTCAGACTCGGGCTTACGGTTAACGAGGGGCCGGTCGAGGTTGGCGGCTACCGCGTGACGACGACGCACTACAACGGCGCCTACATGGCCCCGACCGTCGAAGTCCGCCCCGGCGACACCCTGAAAGTCTGGCTGCAGAACGACAGCACGGCGCTCAGCCCCTGTATGATGAACATGCCCGGCATGACGTGCGACCCGAAAACCAACTACGCGCCTACTAATCTGCATACGCACGGTTTCGTCGTTTCGCCGGAGAACGAGAAACCGGCGGCCGCGCCCTATAGCGACAACGTCCTGGTGGACGTGGCGCACGGCCAACTCGCCCGCTACAAGATCAGCGTTCCCAACCACATTCCCGCCAGCGTGCTTGGCCTCGACGGCAAGCTGAGTTTCGCCCAGCCGAACGGGCTCTATTGGTACCATCCGCATTTCCACATGCTGGCGTCCGCGCAAGTGACGGGCGGCATGAGCGGCATGCTGGCCGTTGGATCGGTCCGCGATGAGTTGACCGCGGCCGCGCCATCCGATGCGGCCAAGCTCGCGGAAAAGACCGATACGGATTATCTCGGCCTGCGCGACCTGCAGGTCACTTCCACCGTGGCGCCGGAGGCAGCCAACCGCGCGCCCGCCGAATTGCGTGGTGGCGAGGATTATGACTTCGGCCTGTGTGGCGAGCCGGACAAGACCACGACTGGCAAGGGATATTGCCTGAACAAGGCCGACGGCAAGCAGTCGATCTGGCTGTTCACCGTCAACGGCCAGCGCTATCCGACGTACACGGTGGCGGCGGGGCGCAAGCATGTGTGGCGTATCGCCAATCTCAGCGCCTCGGCCACCTATGTGCTGCGGCTGACGGATAAAGCGGGTACGGCGCAGCCCTATTCCGTCGTCACGCTCGACGGCATCTCGCAAGCCGTCGTAGCCAGGACGGTGGCGAAAGCCGCGCCTCAGGTTCTGACGCAGACCACCGACCGGCTGGTGCTGATGCCGGCGGGACGCGCTGACATCCTCGTGGAAAACGACGGCGCCGAAGCCGCCCCCGACCGAGAATGGGAGCTGGTGACCGAAGGCGCCGATACCGGCAGCGGCAAGGACGAGAAGGGCGAAGGCACTGGCGACCAGTGGCCGGCCCTCGCGCTCGCCAAAGTCGTGTTGCCGGCGCATGGCAAACTCGCGCACCTCGCTGCAGCTCCCGCGCCGCTGAAACTGGCGACGATGTCCGCCTTTGCAGCCGATGCGGCGTCCACAGCGCTTTTGTCGACCGTTCCCGGCTGCGTCGCCACGGATGCCGACCGCAGCAAAGGCCTGTTCCGCCAAGTGACCTACGTCACCACGTCGGTCAATGACAAGGATCAGTTCCAACTCGGCAGCGAGATCCTGAAGGCCTCGGCAAGCGGCGGCGAACCGGACGCAATTGCCGGCACGCGCATAGACCCGCAGACCATGAGCACGTTCATGGATGCCCACGGCCAGATGGATTGGAGCCGCAAGCATGTCTGCGTCAGCGAAACGACGGGCACGGGGCAAATCTGGAAGCTGATCAACACCACCGATGAGCTGCACAATTTCCATGTGCACCAGACAACGTTCCGCATCGCCACTGCCGACGAACTGAAGGCCTTCTTCCACAAAGAAGTTGCCCCAGTCTCCTCGCCCGCCGGCGTCAGCAAGCCGGTGGTGGATGCGCTGTTCGAGCAGGGGCGCGACAGCTGGCACGACACCGTGCCGGTGCCGGCCAACAATGGCTACGTGTACATCGTGATCAACTTCACGGCGCCGCAGCAGATTGGCCGCTACATGTTCCATTGCCACATCCTGGAACATGAGGACAAAGGCATGATGGCCGCCATCGAAGTGCTGCCGTAATCCCGACACAAGTCGAGGCCAGGGGAGGGGTGATCGGCGGCGTGACCGTTCTGGCGCCCGCCCCTGGCCTCGTGATTTACGCTGTTTGCAGCGCAATTTGGGGCGACGTGGGCCATTGGCCCGGAATTCGCACTGCGGTCCGCTGATGCGCAAAGCAGCCTCGAGGAGCAACCTGCCATGACCGTTTTGCGTATGATTCTGGCTGGGTTGCAGCTCATTGCGTTTTGGCCGGTGCAGAAAAAGCCCTTTGATGTCGGCTATTTGAGCATCGGCTTGACGGTTCTGGCGACGCTGTCCGTTGGCCTCGGCTTCGAGGCGCTGGCCGGCCACAACTGGCAGGACTTCAGCCCCACAGTCGCGATTCTGCAGCTGGGACGCTGGGCGCTGATTGCGTTTTTGGTTGGCGGATTGGCGGCCTGGGCCAGCCGCAGCGTCACCGGCCCCGCCATCGCCGCCATCACGGCGCTGTCGTTCTGGACCATGGTGGCGACCTCGGCGATCAACTTTGCTGTGTATAAGTTCGGCCCGCAGCTGTTCGGCGCGGCGAACAACGACTGGCGTCCCGTGTTCTATCTCGCCCCCGCCGGCGTCGGCCTGCTGCTGCTGTTGATCGGCACGCTGCGCGCGGTCCCAATGATGCTGGATCGCCGGGCGCACGCCGCCAGTCTGTCCGTATTCGGCGTATTGGCCGCCGCCAGCCTGTTCATGCCGACGCTGCCGCTACTGCGCCACGTCGCCGGCAAGGAGTACGACCATAGCGTCCTCGCCTCCATGGCATTTGGCTATGCGGTCGAGCAGGGCTGGCTCGCCGTGCCCGTTCGCGACGACAGCGACGATCCCGCGCCCCCGACCTTCGACGCCGAGGCGGTGCTCGGCAAGCAACCCGAATTGCTTGATCGCGAACTAACGCAACTCATCGCCGAGCGCCCCAATCACCGCGATCTCTATCTGCTTGGCTTTGCCGGTTACGGCTGGCAAGGCGTGTTCCGCCGCGAGGTGGAGGCAGTCGACAAACTCTTTGCGAAACGTTTCGACACCCAGGGCCATTCGCTGCAGCTGGTCAACAGCTCCGAAACCATTGACGATCTGCCGTTGGCTGGTCCGCACAACCTTGATGCGGCGCTGCAGAAGCTCGGCGAGAAAATGAATAAGGACGAAGATGTCCTGTTCCTGTTCATGACCTCCCACGGCGGACCGGGGAAATTCACGGTCGATATGTCCGACATGCCGTTCCACGACCTGACGCCAAAAGCGCTGAAGGAAACGCTGGACCGCTCGGGCATCAAGAACCGGGTCATCGTCCTTTCGGCCTGCTATTCCGGCAGCTTCATCAAGGAGCTTGCAGACGACGACACGCTGCTGATCACTGCGGCCCGTCCCGACCGCGCCTCGTTCGGCTGCGCGGATGAAAATGAGTGGACCTATTTCGGCGACGCCCTGTTCAACCACGCGCTGCGCGAAGCGAAAACCTTCCCCGCAGCTTTCGACACCGCGCGCAAACTGGTGGCGGAATGGGAGAAGACGCAAGGCGTCGTTCCGTCGGAACCGCAGATCAGCATTGGACGTCGTATCGAGGCGACCCTGGCCGGCCTGACCGTAGGCCCGCCCGACCGGGCCGAATTCGCCCAGCGGCGCTAGTACCCACTATCATGCCGCAGGCTGCGCGCGATTGACCCGGCGCGGCCTGCCGCCTACCCCTGTCGGCATGACCACCCCCTCGAACTTGCGCGGCATCGGCTGCATGGTGCTGGCGACGGCGACCTTCGTCACCAACGACTGTCTGATGAAACTCGCGCTTGCCGATCTGCCGCCTTACGAGGTGGTGATCGGGCGCGGCCTGTCGGCCATTGTGTGGTGCCTGCCAATGCTGTTCGCCATGGGACTGGGCGGGAAAATCCGGTTGGCGCTGAACCCGTGGGTGTTGCTGCGCGCGCTGTGCGAAGGCTGCGCGCTATTGTGTTTCATGCTGCTGCTCGCCCGCATCCCGATCGGCGATCTTACCGCCATTATGCAGACCACGCCCCTGCTGGTCGTCGCTGGCGCCGCGCTGCTGTTCGGCGACCGCATCGGCCCTTGGCGCATCGCCCTGATCTTGATCGGCTTTGTTGGCGCGGTGCTGGTCGCCCAGCCGGGCACGCCGACCGGATCAATTGCCGCACCCGTTGGTTTTCTGGCGGCGCTCATGGCGGCGGGCCGAGATAGTCTTGCGCGCAAAGTGCCGCCCGACGTTCCGGGCCTGGTGACGGCCTTCGCCACCGTGGTGGTGGTGATGACGCTAGGACTGTGCGTCAGCCTGTTGTTCGAGACGCGGGTCTGGCCGAGCAGCTTCAACGTGCTGTGCCTGTTGGGCGCGGGATTGTTCGTGGTGTTCGGCCAGTTCTTTGTCTTCCTGGCCTTCCGCCTGGGCGCCGCCAGCGCGGTCGCGCCCTTCTCCTATTTGGCTGCAGTCTTCGCGGTCCTTTTTGGCGCCTTTTTCTTCCATGAAATTCCCAATACCTGGTCGGTAGCTGGCATGGCCTTGATTGTGGGTAGCGGTCTCGTCATCATAGTTGCGGGCGAGCGGGAGCGACGCAGGGCCGTGACGATCGCTGCGGCCTGACAGGAACTGAGGACTTCTCGGTGATGGCGCTTACGCCCTATTCTTACCGGTCCGATCCCTCCGTCCCGACCTTCGACGACGGCCAGCCGCTGCTGATCTTCGACGGGTTGTGCGTGCTCTGCTCGTCCGGCGTCCAATGGATGCTGGCGCGCGATCCCGAAGGAACCAGCTGCTTCGCTGTCATCCAGGACCCGCTGCCGCGCGCACTTTACGAACACTATCATCTCGATGCGGATCGCTTCGATACCTTCATGGTGCTGAGCAATGGCGTGGCCCACACAAAGTGGCGCGGCGTGTTGGCGGCGGCGCGCAGCCTGCCCGCCCCTTGGCGCTGGCTGGGACACGCAGGCCTGATCGTTCCGATACTGATCGGAGACCCGATCTACGATTTCGTCCAGCGCAATCGGCTCACCTGGTTCGGCAGCCGGCAAACCTGCTACGCGCCCGATGTGGCCGTGCGGCGGCGCTTTCTCGCCGGGTCCTGACGTCCATCATCGGCCTGACGATCCTGACAAGCCCTGTCAGTTAACCGTCAGCTGGCATCAACCATGGTGCGCGTGTCCAGGCGGCCGGCTGCAGAAGGTCGCCCGGGCACACCAGACTACCTGCAACCAAATCCTGGAGCACCTATGCGTATCATGCTGAGGGCCGGCCGTTTTGCTGGCATTTGCGCCGTAGCCTCGTTCGCAACCCTGGTCGGCGGCGCGGCTGCACGCGCCGACGATGCGAGCCTATTGAGCCAGATCGGCTTGATGGAAGGCCATCTGGCCATGGGCCACAAGCTGACGGCCGCCGGCGATGCCAAGCAGGCGTCGCTGCACTACCATCATCCGATGAAAGAGCTTTTCGCCGGCATCGAAGCCGACGCCAAGGCCAAGGGCGGCGCCGATCTCGGCGACATGCTGAAGGCGCTGGAGAAGGCCGACGAGAGCGGCGGCGACGTCAACAAGGCGTTCGACGCCGTCATGGTCTCGATCGAGAAGATCGAAGCGACCGTAAACGCTCCGCCTGCTGTCGTCATGGCGAGCAATGTCCTCATGCTGCAGGCTGCGGCCGAGGAATACGCCAAGGCCTATCCGAAGGATGCTCTCGAAGCGCTGGAGGAATACCAGGATTCCATGGGCTTCGTGATCACTGCCGACGAGATCTTCGACAAGATCAAGCCGAAGCTGGCCGAAAAGGACGCCGCCAACGCCACGGTGATCGAGCAGGGTCTGGACGACCTCTTGAAGGCCTGGCCCGACCTCAAGGGCCCCGCCAAGCCGGTGATCGATGCTGCCGGCGTCAAGGCCTTGGTTGACAAAGTTGCCGCTGCCGCCGCCGCGCTCAAGAGCTAGGCGCGCCTGAACTCTCGCGAAACCTCCCACGGGCGCGAGCGCCGGACGTCCCGCCGCCACTTTGGCGACATTGCGGACGTCCGGCGATTTGTCGTGTTCTCGCCATCTATCGCCCGCATGAGTTGCCCAGCTGCGGTGAGCTAGAGGGCAATTGAATGAGAAGTGCGCAAGGTCAATGGCGCGCGGTGTGGATCGTGTTGGCCGGCCTGTTGGCCGCGTCCACGTTTGCCGGCCCGGCGCGGGCCGACGATAGCCCAGCCGCCGACCAAGTGCTGCTGACGCAGCTTGGCTTGATGCGTGGCCACCTGCGCATGGGCAGCGAACTGACCGATGCAGGCAATGCCAAACAGGCCGCGCTGCATTACCACCATCCGCTTAAGGAGCTGTATGACCAGATCGCGCCGGAGCTGACAGCGCGCGGCATCACGGATTTGGGCGCAGAACTGAAGGGCCTTGAACAGGCCGCCGACACCGGCGGCGACGTCAAGCCGCCGCTCGCCAAGGTGTTGTCGACCATCGATCTCGCGGAAGGATCGGTGACGGCGTCGCCAAAAATGATGCTGGCCGCCGTGGTGGGCCTGCTACGCCATGCCGATGAGGAATACGGCGCAGCGTTCACGCCGGCTGGTGTGCTCGACAAGCGCGAGGAATACCAGGACTCCTGGGGGTTCGTGCGCAAAGCAGCGGAAATTTTCAACCGGGTCCGCGTGAACCTTGCCAAACGCGATCCCGCCCCGATCCGCGACATCGCCAAGGACTTAGTGACGTTGCAAACAGCCTGGCCAAACCTGGACGGCCCCGCCAAGCCGGTGATCGATGGCGCGGGCGTGAAGGCCATTGTAGACCGGATCGAGAAAACGGCGGCGGCCTATCGGGGATAGCTTCAGGCGGCCATCCGCAGCGCGCGAGGAGTTCATGACGGTTCGCAGGTTTCTGTTTGCAGTGGCGCTTTTCATTGCTCCCCTCTGTGCGCCCGCCTCGGCCATCGAGTTGCACCGCGGCATCAGCCTTGACCTTTGGGAGACTTGGCCCGACGAAGCGCGGCTTGCCGAACCCGGTTTCCTTGACGTTTTTCCCGAATGGCGGCGCAGCATCGGCATGGACAAGATCCGCCACCTGCACGAGGTCGGCTTTGACTTTGTCCGCTTGCCGATCGATCCGTTCGCGTTTCTTTCTGATGGCGGCGCGCCGCAAGCTGGCAACATGCTGCGCGGAACGCTCGAAACCATCACCGAAATCCGCAAGGCCGGATTGAAGGTGGTGGTCGATCTGCACGCCATTCCAGTGTCCGAGACACGCAGGCTCGGCACGCAGACCTATTTGAGTGCTCCGAACCTGTTTCAGCGTTATGTTGAACTGGTGCGCAGCCTCGCCAAGGCGCTGAACACCGCTGATCCCGAGGCCGTCGCTTTCGAGCCGATGAACGAACCGACCATGGAGTGCGAGCCCCCGGCCGACGGCGCCGTGTCCCAATGGCCGGGCATGATGCGCCAACTTTACGAGGCGGCCCGCACCGCTGCGCCAAGACTGCCATTGATCCTGTCGGGCGCCTGTTGGGGCGGCGGCGAGAGCCTCGCCAAGCTCGGCAAAGCTGATGTGACGCCTGAGATGCTGGCTGACAAAAGTCTCTTGTGGAGCTTTCATAGCTACAACCCGTTCCTGGCCTCGCACCAGGGCGCCAGTTGGACCGACCCGCCAATGCCGTTTGTCACCGGCATCATCTATCCTCCGAACTGCGAGTCGTCCGAGGTGCAATCGGTGCTGCTCAACCGCATCAATGGCCGCATCGCCGAGGCCGTGTCCGACGCCGAAAAACTCGCCGACTACTCCAAACAAGCCGCCGACATGCTGGCGGACTACTGCACGCAGGGCCGCGCCGCCAAGATGCTGAAGTTACCGTTCGAGCTGGTTGAGGCGTGGGCGGAGCAAATGAGCATCTCGCCAAACCGCCTGTTCCTGGGCGAATTCGGCATGATCCGCGATGAGAGCGCCGGCACGGTGACGACGCGCGAGAACCGGGCGGCCTTGATGCGCGACATCCGCAAGGAGGCTGATGATCGGGGCATCCCATGGGCGGTGTGGTCGCACGGCGGCTCGTTCGGGATTACGCTGGATGACGAGGGCCGGAAAGTGGACCCGCTGTTTGCTGCCGCGCTGGGGTTGCCGGGGGCTGGCGGGTAGGGCAATGCTTCAATCGCGTGCTGCATTGACAAAACGCCGGCAGTGTCATACAAACGTGTGACACTTTCGGAGCGCGACATGGCGATCACAATTCGACTTCCCGCCGAACAGGAAGCACGCTTGAGAACGCGGCTGGAAATTGACCAGTTGCCGCTGTCGGACTTCGTACGCGACGCAATCGAGGAAAAGTTGACGAGGGAAGCTGAGGCGCGTCCGTCTGCCTACGAGGCCGGCAAGCATCTGTTTGGCAAATACTCCAGCGGCAAAGGCGACCTCGCATCAAACCACAGCAAGTATTTCCGCGAAAAAGTCCGTGCGCGCCATCGCGATTGATACCGGTCCTTTGATCGCCCTGTTCGACGGAGCCGACAAGCACCACCGAGCGGCGTTGCAGTTTGTTCAGCGGGCGTCCGGGCTGTTCGTGACGAATATTGCCGTTCTGACCGAGACAGCGGCAATGCTGGATTTTTCATCCACTCTACCGTCCGAGTTCCTCGATTGGGCGGCGAAGGTGCTCGTGATCGACCAACATACCGACACCGATCTCACCCGCATCGCTGCTATCATGCGCAAGTACTCGGATCTGCCAGCTGACTTCGCGGACGCCGCTCTGCTTGCAATGTGCGAGAGGCGGGAGATCACCGAAATCGCTACGGTTGATCGCGACTTCAATGTCTATCGCATATCCAAGCGCGGCGCCCTGAAGAACGTGTTTTTTGGCGAGACATAACTTCGCCGGTGGAACTTGACATCACAGTTTGTGATATCAAGATTGCGCCACCCCAAAGTGTCAACCGAATTCCTCGGCACACGCTCAATTTGCAAGGGGTCGAAGCTATCGGGCGCATGCGAGGAGACCCCATGAAATCCCACACCAAGGTCGCGGTCATCGGCGGCGGCGTCGTCGGCTGCTCGGTGCTGTACCACCTCACCAAGGCCGGCTGGAAGGATGTGGTGCTGATTGAGCGCGCGCGCCTAGCTGCCGGTTCCACTTGGCATGCGGCGGGCGGGTTCCATACCCTGAACGGCGATCCGAATGTGGCCAAGCTGCAGGGCTACACCATCGGTCTGTACAATGAGCTTGAGAGGATCTCGGGCCAGAGCTGCGGCCTGCATCGCTCGGGCGGCATCATTCTCGCTGACACCAACGACCGCATGGATTTCCTCAAGATGGCGCACGCCCGCGCACGCTATCTCAATCTGGAAACGGAGCTATTGACGCCGTCGGAAGCCAAAAAGCTCTTTCCACTGATGGAAGAAAAGTACTTTGTCGGCGCACTCTACGACAAGGTCGACGGCAATCTCGATCCCGAGGGGACGACGGAGGCGTACGCCAAATCGGCCAAGATTGGCGGGGCGGAAATCTATCTCAACAACCGCGTAGTGGAACTTCGCGCGCGCCCGGACGGTTCATGGAATGTTATCACCGAGCAGGGAACGATCGTCGCCGAGCACGTCGTAAACTGCGGCGGGCTGTGGGCGCGCGAGGTGGGGCGCATGGTTGGCATCGAGTTGCCGGTGCTGGCCATGGAGCACATGTACATGGTCACTGAGGATATCCCGGAGGTCATCGCCTACAACAAAGAGCATGGCAAGGAAGTCAGCCACGCGCTGGACTTCAAGTCCGAGGTGTACATGCGCCAGGAGCGCAACGGCATGGTGCTCGGCACCTATGAAAAGGACTGCCGGCCATGGCAGCCCAAGACCACGCCGTGGGACTTCGGCCAGCAGTTGCTGCCCGACGATCTCGACAGGATCGCCCCCTCGCTGGAGATCGCCTACAAGCATTTTCCGAGCATGGCCAAGGCCGGCATCAAGCGCGTGATCAATGGTCCGTTCACGTTCTCTCCGGATGGCAACCCGCTGGTGGGGCCGGTGCAGGGCCTACGGAACTTCTGGGTCGCCTGCGCCGTCATGGCCGGATTTTCGCAGGGCGGCGGCGTCGGACTGGCGCTATCGCAATGGATGGTCAACGGCGATCCCGGCTTCGACGTCTGGGGCATGGATGTGGCGCGCTTCGGGGAGTGGGCGACCCGTTCGTACACGAACGAAAAAGTCCGCGAGAACTATTCGCGCCGCTTCTCCATCCGCTTCCCGAACGAAGAACTGCCTGCCGCACGGCCACAACAGACCACGGCGCTCTACGACACTTTTCGCGCTCAGGGCGCCGTGATGGGCGATTCGTGGGGGCTGGAGGTGCCGCTGTGGTTCGCGCCCAAGGGCGTCGAGCCGAAGGATGTCGTCTCGTTCCATCGCTCGAATGATTTCGAGCACGTCGGCAACGAATGCCGGATGGTGCGCAACGGCGTCGGCGTGACGGAGATCGCGAACTTCGCTAAGTACGAATTTACGGGATCGGGCGCCGAGGCGTTCCTATCGCGGCTGATGACCAACAAGATGCCCAAGACTGGCCGACTGATCTTGACGCCGATGCTGAACCCGAACGGCAAACTGATTGGCGATTTCACCATTGCCAAGGCTGCCGATGACCGCTTCCTAATGTGGGGCTCCAGCCAGGCGCAAAAATACCATATGCGCTGGTTCGAGCAGCAGCTTAGGGGGCAGACCCCTTCGCTGAAGGGGTCTGACCCCATTGGCGCGGCTGGCGTGAACATCCGTCGCTACGACATGAACCTGGTCGGCCTTTCAATCGCCGGGCCGAAATCGCGCGAGGTGCTGGAAAAACTCACGGACGAGGATGTGTCGAACGCCGCCTTCCCGTTCATGGCGCACCGCTCCGTGGATATCGGCCATGTCCCGGCCATGATCAACCGCGTGACGTATACGGGCGATCTCGGCTACGAGATCTGGGTCGCGCCCGACTATCAGTACCGGCTCTATCGCGAGATCATGGCGGCGGGCAAGGCGTCAGGCATCGGCAATTTCGGTATGCGGGCATTGCTGTCGCTGCGCCTGGAGAAGAATTTTCCGACTTGGTACCGCGAGTTGCGCCCGATCTACGGGGCTTTTGAGGCCGGCCTCGACCGCTTCGTCGACCTGACGAAGAACGACTTTATCGGCCGTGAAGCGGCGGCGAAGGAGAAGGCCAGTGGCGGGACTCTGCGTCGTGTGACATTCGAGGTCGACGCCATATCAGCCGATGTGCTTGGCGACGAGCCGATCTGGTACCAAGGCAAGGTGGTCGGCTGGGTCACGTCAGGCGGTTACGCGCACTACGTGAAGAAGTCGCTGGCGCAGGGCTACGTGCCAAAAGAACTGGCGGGCGACCTCGGCAAGGGCGCTTTCGAGATCGAGATCATCGGTGACAACCGCAAGGCCACCATCCTGACCGACGCGCCGTTCGATCCCGAGGGCAAGAGGATGCGGGGGTAGTATGTCCCTCCCCATCACCCCCGCCGACCTCGACGACCTGCTTGTGCTCAACAACGCGCACGCCGTCGAAACCTCGCTGCTCGACCGGGCCAAGTTCGAGCGCATGGTAAACATGGCGTTCTTTGCACGGACAATAGCTGGGCGTCGGGCCTTGCTGACCACATTCGATCAGTCAGCGGCCTATGACAGTATCAACTTCCGCTGGTTCTGCCGCCGCTATCCGCGCTTCGTCTACATTGACCGGATCATCGTTTCAGCCGAAGCCCGCGGCGGCGGCGTGGCACGAGCGCTGTATACGGAATTGTTCGCCGCCGCCCGCGCCGCCGGCCATGATGCGATCACCGCCGAGGTCAACCGCGTGCCTCCTAATCCGGGATCGGACGCCTTCCACGCGGCGCTCGGCTTTGCCGAGGTCGGCCGCGGAACGCCAATGGCGGGCAAGGATGTCAGCTATCTTTTGAAACGGCTCTGAGGATGATCTTCCGTCAGCCGTAGACGCGGCCGCCCGTCGTCGCGCCGGCTTGCGTCAGTTCGCGCCGCACCGCGCCGAGGCTCTCGCGCGCGGCGGCGGCATACGCCGTTTCTCCAATCCGGCTGAAAACTCGGTCGGCGCTGACCAAACTCTCTTCTGCCAGCTGCAGATGGCGCCGGCTACCGGTCAACGTGCCCAGCCCAAGCTGTGCGCCGCCACGATTGGCTTCGCTCAGCGCCCATTGCAGCGGGGAACGTTGCTCGGTCCATTCCTGCTGCGCGGCTTCATAGGCGGTGATGGCGCGCTCAAGCCAATGCCGGCCGCCGATGCGTTCGCCCAGATCGGCGCAGATGTTGCCTAGACAGCTTTGCAGCCGGGCCCATGGCGCAGGTGCAGCGCGGCGCTCGAAACCGGCCAACGCCGCATCCACCATGCGCGCTGTGCGCTCCAACAGGCCGAGATCGCTGCGGATGGCGCCAAGCCGGCCCAGCGCCGTGCCGCGGCCAGCTTCGGCGGACGCCCAATCCTGCGTGTTCTCGTCGGACCGCAGGACGTCCAGCGCCGCTTCGAACGCCTTGGCGGCATCGGCGTAGCTGCGCTCGGTATTGGTCAGTTCGCCGGCTTTCAGCAACACCGTGCCGAGATTGCTGTGCACGAGCGCCCAGTCCCGCTCCGAGCGGCCCCGCTCCATGGCGCCCGCCGCAGCGCGATAGGCTGCCGCCGAATGCTCCAGAAGTTCGGCCTTGCCTTCCAATTCGCCCAGCAGCAACAGGGTGTTGCCGAGGCAATTCTGTGTAACCGTGAAGAGTTCCGGCGCTTCCTCGCGCGACGCAAGGTCGAGGGCGGCGGCGTAGACCCGCACGGCCTCGGACAAAGGCCGGTTGCTTGGCTTGCCGAGGCGGCTCAGGTCATCGGCCTCGCTGGCCAGCGCCGCGCCCTGCCGCAACGCAAAACTCCACCGCACGGATGCGGGCGCGCCAGCGCCAAGCCGACCGGCCTCGCCATAGGCGACGGCTGCCGCACGGAAATCCAGCCGGACCTCTTGCAGTTGTCCGAGCATCGCGAAGGCGTCGACCGCGGCGTTCGCCCGATTCTCCGACATATGCTGCTGGGCCAAGGCTGCCAGCAATTCGGCGCAACGTTGCAGTTTTCCCGCCGCCAGAGCCGAGCTGGCGTCGAGTTGCATGGACTCCGTCAAACGTGTGCCGCCAGCGCCGTTTTGCGCTCCGGCCAGCAGTTTTTGCAGATCGCGCAGCTGACCCAGCTTGGCGGCGACCACCGTTTCCACGTCGGCTGGAGCGATGTTGTGTTGCCGGCATGCCGCCCTGAGCTCCGCCGCGGCCTGGTCGCTGAGAAGGCTGTTCGGCGACAGGCTTGGCGCTGGCGCCGTCCGGCCGATGGTGGGCGCGGCTGGACCCGGAGCAACCGGCGCCGAGGTAAACGCACCGTCGGACGCCGCCTCGAAGGCGCGCTCCACGGCCGCCAGGAAACTCGCATCTGCGATGACCGCGACCAGTCCTTCGGCGATCAGATCGGTGGCCCAGGTGGGATCCACCCGCGCCTGGTCCGTCTTGCCGCGGGCCTGGGCGCGCGACACCATCGCGGAGGCGATCAGCAGCGCCGAGGCCGCCGGCGACCGGCCCCGGCTGCGATCCAGCTCTTCCTGTAACTGATTGGTTTTAGGGGGAAAATTGCACACCAGCCCGGCCAGCGTGGTGACGCGAGCCTCCATCTGGTCCAGCGTGGCGCGCCCGGCCTTGACCTCGCCGATCAGATGCAGCGCCAGGGTTTCGGCATGCCGCTTCATCTCGGTTTCGCCGCGCAGCTCGACGAGACGCCGGAAAAACGAGGCTGGGTCGGCGGCGATCGATGGCAACACGGGGCGTCCGGCGCGAGCAGCCGCAGTCGCGGCCGCAACCGCGCCCAGAAAACCGACTAATGCCGTGTCTATGGCCATTCCCGCCCGCCGAAGAATCCCTCCTCCAAGGAGTGAGCATAGGTCGCCCGAGGGAGCAAGCGCATCCTCGACCACAATGCAGGCATCAACAGGGCAATTGCCGCGCGTCGCCTTCGCGAGCGTCAAATCGGGTTGCGGAATGTTGAAAAAATGCAGTAAAAAGCACGTGAACCAACCAAAAAATCAAGAAATTTCAAGCAATTTCACAAAACACCCTCAGGTTGCAAATTCGCCCCGGTTGGTCACGAAATTCGATCCCGGGACACCGCCAACTCCTGCCATCCCGGCCTCACGACGCGACCTGATTCGCCCCCTCACCCCACCCCGTCACGCTTGCGACACACCGTTGCGTCAGGTGTCTTCCCGCTGCCTCGAGCGACGGCGGCATTGACAATGGGCGAGTTGCTGCCGTTAGGCTCTGGGCGGGGTTTTCATTCGGCGGGGGCTGGCGATGGTTGAGGTACGGCAAATCGAGGATCGCGGGTCGCTCCTGCCACAGGCCGCGGCCGGCATTGGCACGCTTGGCCTGTTCAGCTGGCTGATCTACGAATGGGCGGCGCAGCCATTCTACTCGCTCATCACCACCTTCCTGTTCGCTCCCTTCTTCGCCAACAGTTTTGTCGGCGATCCCGTGGCCGGGCAATCCTATTGGGGCTATGCCGCCGCAGCGGCCGGACTCGCCGTCGCGATCCTGAGCCCCCTTCTCGGCGCCTTCGCCGACGCGGCCGGACATCGCAAGCGCTGGATCGTCATTGCGCTGATCATTTTCATGGCCGGCATGTCCAGCTTGTGGCTGGCCGATCCCGGTCAGCCGGGCCGCCTGATCTGGATCCTGCTTGCCTTTATCGTCGCGGCGGTCGCGGCCGAGGTCAGCGCCACCTTCGTCAACGCCATGATGCCGGGCCTCGTCGCGCCAGAGCACTATGGCCGGCTCTCGGGGACCAGCGCGGCCCTCGGCTATCTCGGCGGCCTGTGCGCCCTGCTCATCGTCGCGGGCCTGCTGGTTGGTGACGCCGGCTCGGGCAAGACGCTGCTGGGCCTCACACCGCTGCTTAGCCTGGATGCCGTCTCGCGCCAGGGCGACCGGCTGGTCGGTCCGTTCTGCGCCCTTTGGCTGCTGATCTTTGCGCTGCCGATGCTGCTGTTCACGCCTGACCGCCAGGTGGCGCGCACGCAAAGCGGCCTGGACGGCCTGAAACAGACTTTTGGCGAGCTGCAGCACCACAAGGACATCATCCTGTTCCTGGTCTCGCGCATGCTGTTCACGGACGGTCTGTTGGCGATGTTCTCGTTCGGCGGCATCTATGGCACCGCGCTGTTCGGCTGGAGCACCACGGAGCTGGGGCTGTTCGGCATTGTGCTGATCGTCGCCGCCATGATCGGCGCGGCCATCGGCGGCACTCTCGACGACCGCATCGGCCCCAAGGCTGTGATCATCGGCTCGCTGGTGATCGCATTCTTTGCCGCCGCTGGCGTGGTCTCGGTCGACCGGACGCACGTCCTGTTCGCCCAGACCGTTGCCGAGAAAGTTCCGGGCAGCGGCTTCCTGGCTTCTTCGGCCGAGCGTTGGTTCTTGCTGTTCACGATTTTCGTCGGCCTGGTCACCGGCCCGCTCGGCGCATCGAGCCGCTCGTTGATGGCGCGTCTAGCGCCCAAGGACCGCATCACGCAGTTCTTCGGCCTGTTCGCGTTTTCAGGTAAAGCGTCGAGTTTCGTCGCCCCGCTGCTGGTCGGCGGATTGACTGCAGCAACCGGCGAGCAACGCTGGGGCCTGGCGGTGGTGCTCGTGTTCCTGGCTGCCGGCCTTATCATGATGCCGATGGTGCGCGGCGACCGCGATCCGAAAGAGGAGGCGTTGATGGGTGCGCATGGACGCGGGGCGAACCGCTCGGTCGGGGCGGCGATGGTGGACCCGGACGAGTTTCGGCGCGCGCGCGTGCCTCGCGATGTCGATCAAGGTCACGGCGACACGGCCAGCCTGATCGGGTGGATTGTCGTCGGGGCGCTGTTCCTGGCGTCGCTGGCAGTGATCGTGCTTTCAGCGGTGCTGGGGCGTTAGGCCGGGTCTTTGTCGGGCGTGTACCGCTCAAGCATCGCAGAGCCGATCTCGGAGCTGGAGGGCCAGTGGCCGCGGCGTGCGCCTTCGTGGCGGGTGTAGTCGCCAAGTCGCGACGGGTCGGGTTGGACGGGTTTTCCATCGTTTAGAAACAGCACCCCCAATCCATCGCTCGGCATGGCCAAGATAAATCTTTCAGCATCCTCCAGCATCACAACAATGCGCCGCTGCAGGCCTTTGACATCAAACGCATGTATTGCCGGGAGTTCTGCGAACTCCGGGGCCGTAAAACGGCTGTGTCTGCGAATCGAATCGAAAATCCCTTCGGGACTCTCACCAATAAACTTGCCGACCGACGCAGTTATGGCCGCGCCGAGAGGCAAAATGGTTTCGTGCAGTGTCAAAAGATCGACAACATCACGAGGCACCCGCCGGTCGGCAGCAGCACTCACTTTGTTGGTGGCCAGATCGACTGGATGGAGCACGTAGCCAAACAACTCGTCAGTAAGAGTCGGGAAAAACCGGAAGTCGCTGTCTGCAACCCAATCGATCTTTGTGCTTTCGTCCAAACCGGCAATGTTTGCAGAGCGCTTTCCCGTTCCTTGCCTGCCAACGAGGGAGACAACCAGGCCACTTGACCGGAGAATGGATATGTCAGCATCGACCGTCAGTGCTAGCCGCGCGTCTCCATCATGAAATATGTCTATGTCTCCGGAATAGCGCGGTCCGTCGCGGTTGATGGCGACACCGCCAGCTACATAGCTGTCGGGCGAGCGCTGCTTTGCCAACAGACCAAGAATATTTGACTGCAATTTAGTAAGTGGCACGACACAAAGCCTCGATGCGTTCAGCCAACCTGCGCCCATCCATACCGGCGTAAATGCGCAAGGGCTTGGCTATGAGAATTGCGACGTCTGCGGACGGAGCGTCCCGATGCCTCACGTTCCAAAGCGCCACCGCCCCATACAGCCGGAACGCCTCATGATAGAGCCGCTGGATTTCAGCGAGCGTTTGCGGCGAGACCTTCAGGTCAAGCGAGGGCAATAGGATGGATTGCTCCCCCTCGCCAAATCCAGACGCCTTGCGTTCGCTGTCGGCCACCATGGCCTCCCAATTTCTCGTCCCGTCGGCCTTTGCCTTCGACCGTCCGCCACTTTCAACTGACATAGATCATACCATATACACCAGAGTCGTGCTGCAACCAGGATGCCTTCGGGGTCCGGTTTGCGGTACATGTGGCCATTCGATGACGGCGCCGTAAAAACGGGGACAGTTTACGTATAACCTCAGGGAGCACCGAAGAATTGCACCGCTGCCTAGGGATATAAGTAAACTGTCCCCGTTTTTACGGCGTGCCGAGGAGGAACGACCCATGGACTACGAGAAATACACCGAGCGCGCGCGCGGCTTCGTGCAGGCGGCGCAGAACCTTGCGTTGCGCGATGGGCACCAGCAGTTCACGCCTGAGCATATCCTGAAAGTGCTCCTCGATGACGAGGAGGGGCTGGCCTCGGGGCTGATCCGCAAGGCGGGCGGCCGGCCGGAGGAGGCGCTCGCGGCCAACGCGCAGGCGCTTGCCCGTATGCCAAAAGTGTCGGGCGGCGGGGGCGGTCAGTTGTATATGGCGGCGGGTACCGCGCGGGTGTTTGATCAAGCGCAGAAACTGGCCGACAAGGCCGGCGACAGCTTTGTCACGGCTGAGCGGCTGCTGCTTGCGCTGGCCATGGACAAGGACACCGACGCCGGCAAGGCGATCGCGCGCGCCGGCGTGACGCCGCAGACGCTGAACGACGCTGTGAACGATCTAAGGAAAGGGCGCACGGCGGATTCGGCCTCGGCCGAGCAAGGCTATGACGCCTTGAAGAAATACGCGCGCGATCTCACCGAGGCCGCCGCCGCCGGCAAACTCGATCCCGTGATCGGGCGCGATGAGGAAATCCGCCGCACCATCCAGGTGCTGTCGCGGCGTACCAAGAACAATCCGGTGCTGATCGGCGAGCCGGGCGTCGGCAAGACGGCCATCGCCGAAGGGCTGGCGTTGCGCATCGTCAAGGGCGACGTGCCCGAAAGCCTCAAGGACAAGAAGCTGCTCTCGCTTGACATGGGTTCTCTGATTGCCGGCGCGAAATATCGCGGCGAATTCGAGGAGCGGCTGAAGGCCGTGCTCTCGGAGGTGACGGCCGAAGGCGGAAAAATCATCTTGTTCATCGATGAGATGCACACCAGCGTCGGCGCCGGCAAGGCTGATGGCGCGATGGATGCGTCCAATCTGCTCAAACCAGCACTCGCCCGTGGCGAGCTGCATTGCGTCGGCGCGACCACGCTGGCCGAGTACCGCAAGCACGTGGAGAAGGACGCCGCGCTGGCCCGCCGTTTCCAGCCGGTGTTCGTCAGTGAGCCGACGGTCGAGGATACGATCTCGATCTTGCGCGGGCTGAAGGAGAAGTACGAGCTGCATCACGGCGTGCGCATCACCGATAGCGCCTTGGTTGCGGCGGCGACTTTGTCGAACCGCTACATCACCGACCGCTTCCTGCCGGATAAGGCCATCGACCTGATGGACGAGGCGTCTTCACGCTTGCGGATGCAGGTGGATAGCAAGCCCGAGGAGCTGGACGAGATCGACCGGCGCGCCATCCAGCTCAAGATCGAGCGCGAAGCGTTGAAGAAGGAAGTTGATACAGCGTCAAAGGATCGTCTTGGTAAGCTGGAAAAAGAACTGGCCGATCTGGAGGAGCGCTCCGCCAGCATCACGCAGCGCTGGCAGGCCGAAAAGGGCAAGCTGGGCGATGCGCAAAAACTGAAGGAGCAGCTGGAGGGCCTGCGCAATGAGCTTGAGCAGGCGCAGCGCAAAGGCAATTTTAATCGCGCGGGCGAGTTGCAGTATGTGAAAATCCCCGAGTTGGAGAAGAAACTCAAGAGCATCGAGGAGAGCGAGGACGGCAAAGCCGCCATGATGGAAGAGGCGGTGACGCCCGACCACATCGCCGGCGTGGTCTCGCGCTGGACCGGCATTCCGGTGGACCGCATGCTGGCTGGTGAAAAGGACAAGCTGCTCTCGATGGAGGCCAGCATCGGCAAGCGCGTGATCGGCCAGGAGGAGGCGGTGAAGGCCGTGTCCACTGCCGTGCGCCGTGCGCGCGCCGGGTTGCAGGACCCGAACCGGCCCATCGGCTCGTTCATGTTCTTGGGCCCGACCGGCGTCGGTAAGACCGAGCTGACCAAGGCACTGGCCCAGTTCCTGTTCGACGACGAGCACGCCATGGCGCGAATCGACAT
This sequence comes from Hyphomicrobiaceae bacterium, assembly GCA_031393505.1. GTDB lineage: Bacteria > Pseudomonadota > Alphaproteobacteria > Rhizobiales > Hyphomicrobiaceae > JANYHF01. The sequence goes on from JANMVX010000361.1 coordinate 28,911, forward strand.
GAGCGAGTATATGGAGAAACACTCCGTATCCCGCCTGATCGGTGCGCCTCCGGGCTATGTTGGCTATGAGGAGGGCGGAGCGTTGACGGAAGCCGTCCGCCGCCGTCCGTACCAGGTCGTGCTGTTCGATGAGATCGAAAAGGCGCACCCGGACGTGTTCAACGTGCTGCTGCAGGTGCTGGACGACGGCCGCCTGACCGACGGCCAGGGCCGCACGGTGGATTTCAAGAACACGCTGATTATCATGACGTCGAACCTGGGATCGGAGTACATGGGTGACGCGACCCAGGATGTGTCTGCGGTGCGCGACCAGGTGCTGGGCGTGGTGCGCGCGACGTTCCGCCCCGAGTTCTTGAACCGGATCGACGACATCATTCTGTTCCACCGCCTGCGCCGCGATCAGATGACGGCCATCGTCGATATCCAGATGGGTCGCCTGCTGAAACTCCTTGCCGATCGCAAGATCACGCTGGAGCTGGATGACAAGGCCAAGACCTGGATCGCCAACCAGGGCTACGATCCGGCCTATGGAGCGCGCCCCTTGAAGCGCGTGATCCAGCGGAGCGTGCAAGATCCGCTGGCGAACCAGATTCTTGCGGGCAAAGTGAAGGACGGCGACCGGGTCAAGATCACCGCCAAGGGCGAAGGGCTGGTGGTGAATGGCGAGGTCGTCAGCCCGGCGGGGTAGAGGCGTAGGGGCGTCTCGTGGGTCGCCCCCGATCAGCGAGTCCAGCCCCCCGAGGGCGACCCACGGGTCGCCCCTACGCCACGACGTTCCAGCCTAGGGAACGCCTCGGATCAACTCCATCAAGCATCTGCGACAGGGCGTCGGGCTGATCCGGCTCGGCGCCCATGCTGACGGCGGTTGCCAATCCGATGGCGGACGATATCGGATTGTGCGACCCTGCCTCCGTGCCCGCCAGCAGGTTCATGACGAGCGTCGGGCATAAGAACAGAGCGAGTTTGACGATGCGGCGCCAATCGGCCGGAAGCATTTTTCGCTCAGCCAACCGCCCCACCACTGGCCGCCAGACCTCATTCGCCTTGCTCTGCAGCAAGCCCAGGCGCACGCGGCTGGGCCGCCAGTCGTGGTCGATATGCAGCTCACTGCCGATTCTTCGCACCGTTGCGCGATAGGTCTTTGCCGCTTCGCCTGGCTCATACAGCCATAAGGGGTGTGCAAAGACATTATGAAACGTCGTCTTCACTTCGGCCAGCAGCGCGGGGACGTGCGAGCCCGCGAACGCAGGATCGAACATGACGAGTTCTCGCGCGCCCGCTTCGCCCGACAACCACACATTGGCATTGTGCGCATCGCCATGGGCCGTGACGCCGCCGGCATCGGCCAACCGGTCAGGGCGCAGGCGGACGAATGCTTCGTCGAACAGTTGGCCGAGCGTGCGGTCATAGCGGACGCCGTTGACGACGAACGTCAGATCCTTCAGGTCGCGCCAGTCGACGGTTAGGCCGGGAAATTCAAATGTCTTATCCTGGTAAAAACTCGCAAAACGGCCGCCCAAGCTTCCCGTCTCTCCCGGCGTCACCAATCGTTCGTGGAACAGCCGGTGGATTGGCTCGGCGGCCGATTGCTCCGGCGAGATGGGGTGCAGGCTCGACGCGAAAACAGCCATCAGCTGCTTGTTCAGCACACCCTCAGCAGCAATCGCTTCGGCTTCGGCCGCCGCATCAGGCGTTACATCCAACTTGCGCAGCACATCGGCGAACCGAGGTTCGGTACGGCGGCGATAGACCAGGATCTGCTTGCCGGCCTCGGTCGAGGCATGCAGCGGCAAATCCACCGGCAGTCCCGCATCGGCCAACAGTCGCGCGCGATAGTACTCGCCCGACATCGCGCCCTCGTTCTCCTCCTGATGGAACTTGAAGAACAGCGGTTTTCCGCCCGCCTCGAAGGTGCCGTTCATGGAGTTCAAGCTGTAGATGTCGGAGTTTATCGACATGCCAACGGCGTCAAGCCCGAATTGCTCCTTGAGCAGATGGATCACGATGGCTGCCGCCTCGTCGATCCGCCCCGCCTTGGCCAGCGCGCGCGCAACCGCGACGGGCGATGTGTCGTTGACCAGGTACTGCTTGCCCATGGCGGGCCTCCATGCAAAGTCGAAAGCTTCTCTTCCTGGAGTTCGCGAGCCATGTCAAAGGCCGACTGTCGCATCACCCATGTCCGCGTCTGGACCGGCGAAAACGCCCCCGGCGAACCGGTGCGGCTCATCGACGACGGGGCGGTCGCCATCACCGACGGCATCATCACCTACGTCGGCCCCACCGACGGCGCGCCGAAGGCCGAAGTTGAATACGACCACGAGAACGTGCTGCTGACGCCAGGGCTGGTCGATTGCCACACCCATGTGGTGCACGCCGGCAATCGCGCGGCGGAATGGCAGATGCGGCTGAAGGGGGCGAGCTACGAGGAGGTGGCCAAAGCTGGCGGCGGGATCGTCTCGACGGTGAAGGCCACGCGGGCGGCCGACGAGGACATCCTGCTCATTGAGAGCTTCGAGCGGCTCGCGGCGCTGGTCGCCGAAGGCGCAACGACGGTCGAAATCAAATCCGGCTATGGGCTCGACGCCGAAAACGAGGCCAAGATGCTGCGTGTCGCCCGTTTGCTCGGCACCGAGACCATGGGGCCGCGCGTGACAGTCCGCACGACGCATCTCGGCGCGCATGCCATGCCGCCGGGAATAACGGACAAGGACGCTTATATTACCGAAGTGATTGAGCGGCAGCTGCCGCTGGCGGTGAAAGAGGGTCTCGTCGATGCGGTGGATGCGTTCTGCGAGGGTATCGCGTTTTCGCCCGCCCAAGTTCGCCGCGTGTTCGAGGCGGCGCGCAAACTGAAACTTCCGGTCAAGCTGCATGCCGAACAGCTCTCCAATCTCGGCGGCGCAAAACTCGCGGCCGAATTCGGCGCGCTCTCCGTCGACCACGTTGAATATCTCGATGCGGAGGGTATCGCCGCCATCGCTAAGTCCGGGACGGTGGCCGTGCTGTTGCCGGGCGCCTACTACTTCATCAAGGAAAAGCAGAAGCCACCGGTCGAGGCGCTGCGCAAGGCCGGCGTGCCGATGGCGCTCGCCACCGACTGCAATCCGGGCACCTCGCCGCTCACCTCGCTGCTGCTCGCTATGAACATGGGGTGCACGCTGTTCGGCCTGACGCCGGAGGAAGCGCTGCTCGGCGTGACGCGCGAGGGCGCGCGGGCGCTCGGCATGCAGGACCAGATCGGCACCATCACCGTGGGCAAGCGCGCCGATCTGTGCGTTTGGAATGTGAGCAAGCCGGAGGAACTGGCCTATCGCATCGGTTTCAATCCGCTTCGCATGCGCTTTTGGGGCGGCTGGACGACAGATGTCGAGGGGCCAGACGACGATTTCACTTGAAACCAATCCAGGTGAAAGAGCATGGGCTCATGTTGCCCATGCTCCATGGCTGGTTTTTCACACCGCCAGCAACCGCAGCCCCGCCAGCAACATCGGCGTGGCGAAACAGGTCGGCAGCAGCGAGCGGACATTCAGCATGCGCTGCACCGTCACGCCGCGCTGCCAGTCTTCGATCAGGAACGACAGATTGATGACAGCAAGATAGAGCGCCACCGTCAGCGCGCAGACGGCCGCATAGCGGATGTCGAACGGTGTCCCAACCAGCAGCGCCAGGCCGGCAATCAGCAGGCCTAGCGATCCCAAGGCATGCGGCAGCGACATAACGGCAGGTTCGACCAGGCGCAGCAGCGCCTCGCCCGGCAGGACGGGGCCGTCGGCGGTTTGCACGCCGGTCTTGACGACAGCGGCGGCGGACGTCGAGCGGGCGCACCAGATGGTGAGGCTCGCCAACAGCAGATACGATGCCAAAAGGCAGTCTAACGCGAATGACACGTTTGTTTACCCATACGCAACCAACACTGACCCGGAGACTAGGTGGCATTGGTTAGCAAAGGATTAAATTTCTCGGGTTTATCTCCGCTTCGCCGCGATTCTCTCCGTTCCGATTCGGGCGACATAGTGGTGAAGCGTTGTCGCTCCCGGCTGGCGCTTGGCCCCGGCCGGTTCTATGGTCTTGCGCCATGACACCTTCCGACACCACCTCCCGCTCCACCAGCTTCGGCTTTCGCGATGTCCCCGAGGACGCGCGCCAGGGCCTGGTCAACGACGTCTTCGCCAAGGTCGCGGACCGCTACGACCTGATGAACGACCTCATGTCCGGCGGGCTGCACCGTCTGTGGAAGGACGACCTGGTCGGCTGGCTGGCACCGCCGCGTTCAGCCACGCCGTTTGCTCATCTCGATGTGGCGGGCGGGACGGGCGATGTTGCGCTACGTGTCATGCGCGCGGCGGGGGCGGGCGGATCGTCCGTGATTTGCGATATTTCGGGCGAGATGCTGGCGGCGGGGCAACGGCGCATCGCGCGCACCGATCAATCCGAGCGGATCACCTTCGTGCAGGGCAATGCCGAAGCGCTGCCGTTCCTGGACAAGAGTTTCAATGCCTATACCATCGCCTTTGGCATCCGCAACGTCACCCATATCGAGCGTGCGTTGACGGAAGCCTTTCGCGTGTTGCGGCCGGGCGGACGCTTCCTATGCCTGGAGTTTTCCGAGGTGCAGATCCCGATGCTGGACCGGCTCTATGACCTCTGGTCGTTCCAGGCCATTCCCCAGCTGGGAAAGCTGACGGCAGGCGATGCTCAGCCCTATGAGTATCTGGTCGAGAGCATCCGGAAATTTCCCAAGCAGGAGCCGTTCGCGACCATGGTGCGCGCGGCGGGGTTCGAGCGCGTGAGTTTTCGAAATCTGACCGGCGGCGTAGCGGCGATGCATTCTGGGTGGCGGATTTGAGGGGATTTAGGGATTTAGGGATTAGCGATTAGGGATTAGGGATTAGGGATTAGGGATTAGGGATTAGGCAGATGATCATTGAAGACCTCAAGGACAAGCGGGTTCTCATCACTGGCGCGAGCACCGGGATCGGCGCGGCGCTGGCGCGGGCTTTTGCGGGACAGGGCGCGAAGGTCGCGATCCACTACGGCAAGAGCGCCGAGGCGGCAAAGGCGCTCGCCAAGGAGATCGGAACCACAGTCTTGGTTCAGGGCGACCTGCAGAAGCGGGGCGAGGGACGGCGCGTGGTCGCCGATGCCGTGGCCCAACTCGGCGGCCTCGACATCCTGATCAACAACGCCGGAGCGCTGGTCGACCGCGCGCCGATCGAAACCATCGGCGACGATCTCGTCGACAACATCCTTGAGCTGAATGTCCGCTCCGTGATCGAATGCACGCAGGCCGCCGTCCCGCATCTGTCGAAGACGCCCGGCGGCGTCATCGTCAATGTCGGCTCGATCGCCGGCAGCAATGGCGGCGGCGCGGGGTCCGGCATCTATGGCGGCGCCAAAGCTTTCGTGCACAATCTAACGCGCCATCTTGCGGGGGAACTCGCCGCCAGCGGCATTCGCGTCAACTGCGTGTCGCCCGGTTACATCGAAACGCCCTTCCACGCGCGCACACCGGCGGATCGCAAGGCCGCGATGGCGAACGCCACCAAGCTGGGCCGCGCCGGCACGCCGGAAGATTGCGTCGGCGTGTTCCTGTTCCTGGCCTCAAATGGCATGAGCGGCTACATCACCGGTCAGAACATCCACATCAATGGCGGGCAGTTGATGCCGTGAGTTGGGACAGGCGACGATTCCGATTTGGGAAGGTCGTACACTACAACCAGTTTTCGTGCTTCAGATCGGGAACTTTCGCAAAGGCCTTGGTGTTTCGCGTCAACAGAGTGGCCCCGTTTGCGATGACGATGCTTGCAACTCGCAGGTCCAACGCGCAATCGGAGCAGTCGCAGTTCGTCAAATTTGGCAGCTGCGCGATCATCGAACTCAAGGATCCGCCACGCCGAGTAGACCGACATTCGCCAGTTGAGGCGACGGTACGGTTCTATCAAGAACGCTGTACTGCGTGTGCGCCCTATTTCAGCAAGCCAGCCACGCAACTGTTCTTCGACGTTGATAATCGTTGTTGCTATCTCAAGGCCGGAACCATGAACCTTGCGCGACAATGCGATGCCGCGATTCGACCCTCGGTCCATTTCGGAAAGATGATCGGAATCAAGAACCAGCATCGAGCTTTTTCAGCGTTCTGCGACGGTCGCGTTCCCGGTACTCTCGGCCGAGTTTTTCAGCTTTTGCATAGTAAGGATCGTTTTTCGCCCACCCGACCGTTTTTAACCAATCATCCTTGCCTGGCTTGCGCTCAATCAATTGCTCAACTTTTTGGTTGAGTTGCTTGAGGCCGCGCTCCAGTTCACTCAGCCGATCATCTATGTCTGATGACATCTGTCATTTCCTCCACAGGTCCATACTTGGTCCATAGCATTTCTGCGACAGGAAAAACCAGGGATGGAATGCGAAAAACCGGGCCTCGGCTGCCTGTGTGCGTCGCCCCATCGCAGGTGCCTTACATGCCGTCCGCGGGTTTCGTTCAGCTCACCGGCTGGCACCGCTTCCACGTCTCTGTCGGGCTATCGGCCCCGCCGATCCGGCGCATCAGCACCATTTCTTCTTCGCTCATCAGCTGCATCATGATCTCGGCGCCGGCGTCTTTTTCGCCAGCAGGCGCGATGTAGTGGAAGGCGTGCCGGTTGTAGTCGCCGGTCATGTCCTTGCCGCCGGGGGTGTGGATAGCCTGCCCGTCAATGCGCAGGCTTGCCGGGCCGTTGCACCAGTCGCCGTCGATGGCGTCGGCATAGGCAGGGGCGACCGCCAGGCCGCTGGCGAAAACGATCAGTACTCCGCGGAAAACTCCAGACACTCGCATCGCCAACGCTCCTTCAACTGAGGCTGCCCGGCATGTGGATGCCGTTGGCCAT
>JANMVX010000005.1:0-4930 GCA_031393505.1 Hyphomicrobiaceae bacterium
TGAAAGGAGAACAGGATCAGCACCAGCACCGGCAGGAAGATGAAGCCATAGATGAGCACCGCGTAGAGGGTGGAAATGATCCGCGTCATTACGCCCGCTCGATCTTCAGCCAGCGGGCGCAACCGAGATAGGCGATGCTGACCACCACCATGAGGATCAATGACAGGGCCGAGGCCAGCGGGAAGTCGCCGCGCCGCCCGATCTGCATCATGATAAGCTGCGGCATGAGCAGTTCATTGTTGCCGCCCAATATCTGCGGCGTGATGTAATCGCCGATGGCCAGCACAAAAGTGAGGAAAGCGCCGACCATGATGCCGGGCAGCGTCAGCGGCAGGACGACGTGCCAGAACACCTGAAGCGGATTTGCTCCGAGATCGGCCGCAGCCTTGCGATAGCTCGGCGAGAGCTGTTTTAGGTTGGCGTAGATCGTCAGTGACAGGAGCATGACGAAGAAATGCACGAAGCCTGTGACGGTGGCGAAGCGTGTGTTGGCGAGTTGGATCGGAGCGTCGAGAAAATGCGCGGCCACCAGCGTCTGGTTGATCACGCCCTTTTCGGCCAGCACCAGCAGCCAGGCGTAGGAGCGCACCACGTAGGAGGTCCAGAACGGCAGCACGGCGAGGGCGAGCGCAAGGCGCTGATAGCGTTCCGGCACGCGCTCGGCGAGGATCCACGCGAACGGATAAGCCAGCAGCACCGAGATGATCGTTACGAGCGCGGTCACTTCGAGCGAGTTCACCATGGCCTGCCAATAGGCGGGGTTGGCGAAGAACTGCGCGTAGTTGTCGAGGGTGGGGGTCTGGTCGAGACCGGTGGGCGTGAGATGCCAGAGGCTCATGACGCCCATGGCCGCGAACGGCGCGACGAAGAACAGCGCGGTCCAGATGACGGCGGGCAGGATGAAGGGATAGGGGGATTTCATGGGGTGCAGCCGTATCGCAGTCGATTGTAAGTATGCGGACCACGCAGCTTACTCCTCCTCTCCCCCGTTTTCAGGGGGAGAGGAGACCGCGTACCTTGCGCGGAGGCGCAAAAAGTAAATGGGCAGCGCGTTTCAGCGCAAGAGCCACGCGGTCGGTGAGGGGCAGCAACTTGCTCAGTCCCTCTCACCGCCTGTACGGAGCTTGCGGCTGCCCCTCGCCTGTCGCTGAGTCCTCGCTTGCGCTCGGGCGACATCCTCTCCCCCTAAGAAGGGGGAGAGGAGAAGTGCGCTTCGCGTTTTACTTCGCCTGCAGAATTTCCGTCCACAGATCGGACATCTTCTTGTCCAGCGCCTCGCTCGGAGCCGGATAGGGCTGGGCGCGCTTCAAAAACTCCGGCTGCTCGGCGAACCGAAGAATCTTCTTCTGATCGTCCGTCAGCGTTGCTTTTGTGTTCGACGGCATGCCCCAATAGCACGACGAGGTCGCCAGCCGCGCCTGCCCCTCCGGGCCGGTCACATACTGGATGAACTTGAGGGCGAGATCCTTCTTGGTGCTCGCCGCAAACATCGCCAGCGACTGCGACCACAGCACACCGCCCTCGACCGGAATGGTGAAATCCAGCGCCGGATTGTCCTTGTGCAGACCAGCCGTCACCCACTCGCCGCCGCCCGACAGAATGTCCACCTCGCCGGTCGCCAGCGCCGTCTGGCTGGAGGCGACATCGCCCACCAGCTTGGCGTTGGCCTTCATGATGGCGAGCTTTTCCTTGATGGCCGGCAGGTCGGCTTCGGTCAGCTCGGAGGTCTTCTTGCCCAGGCCGATGGCGACCATGCCGATCATCGGCAGGTAGTAGTCGTAAACGGCGACGCGCCCCTTGTACTTCGGGTCCCACAACACGGACATGTGCCCCATGTCCTTGGGGTCCACCTTGGCTGAATTGAAGCTGATGGTGTTGTAGCCGAACTTTTCGGTGATGCCGTAGCGCTTGCCGCCGATCACGGTCGCGCCGTCCATCTTCACTTCCGGGAACATATCGGCGAAGGGCAGCTTGTCCTCGGGCAGCGGCTCAAACAGCTTCTTGTCGACGCCGCGCCGGACGTCAATGGAATCGATCACCATCACGTCCCAATCGCCCGGTTTCGACTGGTCGACGATGGCCAAGCCCGCGCCCGTCCCTTCAAATTCCTTGACGTTGACCTTGACGTTGTTGGCGTCCTCAAAGGGTTTCAGCAGGTTCGGATCGTTGTGATCGCACCAGATGAGCGCGTTCAGCGTATCGGCGGCGCTGGCCTGGCCGGCCCCGAACGCGGCGACGGCGGCGCCGAGCAGCAGCGCACGCATCAGGCCGCGCCAATCAGCCCGCCCAGCGGAGGCATGTCTCACATCGATCATGTTTCGTTTCCTTCCAGAACCTTTTTTCGTGCGCGTGCGAAATGCGCGGTGTTCGCAGCCTATGGCCTCGGCAGGGGGCCTGTCACCCAAAACCGTGGCGCGGCAAACGCACTCGACGGGCTTGGCTGACAGGGATAAAGTTTGGGCTACCGCGCACTCCGCCGTTGAGGAGCACCGATCCATGCCCCTGCAAATCGCCCTATCGACCTGGTCCGTCCATCGCGAACTGGGGATCACCCACGCGCAAAGCCCGACGGACGCTTCTGGTCGTTCGGAACCGACGTTCGGACCGGGCAACGTGAAGCTCATTGATTTGCCCGCTGAGCTTGCGCGGCGCGGCTTTGCCCGCGTCGAAATTTGCCATTTCCATCTCACCAGCCGCGATCCCGACTATCTCGCAACCCTCAAAGCCGCCTTCAAAAACGCGGGCGTCACCATCCAGACCCTGCTGATCGACGATGGCGACGTCACGCATCCGCAGCACCGCGCGCGCGACATGGCGTGGATTGCAAGCTGGATCGATGACGCTGCAGAGCTTGGTGCGGAAAATGCGCGCGTGATTGCGGGCAAGGGCAAGCCGACGGCGGAGAACCTTGCCTTGTCGGTGGACGCCTTGCGGACCTTGAGCCAACAAGGCAAGAAACGCGGCGTGCGCATCGTGACTGAGAACTGGTTCACGCTCACCGCCGGCCCACGCGAAGTGTTGCACATACTCGACGCCGTCGGGCTGGACCTGGGCTTCCTGGCCGACAGCGGAAATTGGGGCGGACCGACCAAATACGACGACCTCGCCGCAATCTACGCCCGCGCCGAACTCAGCCACACCAAAGCGCACTTCGGGCCGAACCTCGCCATGGACACGGATGACTTCAGAAAGTGTCTGGAAGCGGCTGTGAAAGCCAAATATACTGGACCCCACACGCTCATCTTCGAGGGCGACGGCGATGAGTGGCAAGGCGTCGAGATCGAGCGCGATTTTTTGCGCTCGCACTATGCTTGAAGTACCGAACAACAGCCCCTGGAGGAGGACGACATGACCGGCGTTCGAGTTCTCGTAGGCACGAAAAAGGGTGCGTTCATCCTCTCATCGGATGGCAAGCGCAAGAAATGGGACGTTAGCGGACCGTTTTTCACCGGCTGGGAGATCTATCATCTCAAGGGCTCGCCGGTCGATCCGAACCGGATCTATGTGTCGCAGTCCTCGGGTTGGTTCGGGCAGATCATCCAGCGCTCCAACGATGGCGGCAAGACATGGGAGATGCCGGGCACGGCGCCGGGCGAGTCGCTCAAGTCGCCCGAGGGATTTCCCAAGGGCGAGAGCAACAAATTCGTCTACGACGTATCGGCCAAAACGGGAAAACCGTTGACCACCCACATGTGGTACGACGGCTCGCAACATCCCTGGGAATTCAAGCGCGTCTGGCATCTCGAGCCGTCGCTGAGCGATCCCGACACCTGCTACGCCGGCGTGGAAGACGCTGCGCTGTTCAAGACCAAGGACGGAGGCAAGACCTGGAATGAAGTTGCCGGCCTGCGCGGCCACGGGACGGGGCCGAAGTGGCAGCCAGGCGCGGGCGGGCTTTGTCTGCACACGATCATTCTCGACCCCAAGAACGAAAAGCGCATGTATATCGCCATTTCGGCCGCTGGCGCGTTCCGTACCGATGACGGCGGCAAAACCTGGAAGCCGATCAACCAGGGCCTACGCTCCGAATACATCCCCGATCCGAACGCCGAGATCGGCCATTGCGTGCACCACATGGCGATGCACCCGTCCAAGCCTGACGTGCTCTTCATGCAGAAGCACTGGGACGTGATGCGCAGCGACAACGCCGGCGACCTATGGCGCGAAATCAGCGCCAACCTGCCGACGGATTTCGGTTTCGTCATTGATGTGCATGCGCACGAACCCGAGACGCTCTATGTCGTGCCGATCAAGAGCGATAGTGAGCATTTCGTGCATGAGGGCAAGCTGCGCGTCTACCGCAGCCGTGACGGTGGGGGCGAATGGGAGCCCCTGACCAAGGGCCTACCGCAGAAGGACTGCTACGTGAACGTGCTGCGCGATGGCATGGCGGTCGATCAACTGGACAAATGCGGCGTGTACTTCGGCACCACTGGCGGCCAAGTCTACTGCTCGCCTGACGGCGGCGACAGCTGGGAGGCGATCGTGCGCGACCTGCCAGCCGTGGTGTCGGTCGAGGTGCAAACGCTATCATGAACCGGACACCGGCTGCGGCGGGCAGCGCGACCCCAGCCATCATCAAGGTGACACTGCCCTTCCATCTGCGCCGGCTGGCCCTGGTCGACGGCGCGGTGGACGTGCCCGTGGCGGGACCCGTAACCATCGCCTCGGTGCTGGATGCGCTCGAGGCGATGCACCCGAACCTGACGGGCACCATCCGCGATCACGACACCAAGAAGCGCCGGGCCTTCGTGCGCTTCTTCGCCTGTCAGCAGGACCTGTCGCTACAGTCGCCCGACGCGCCGCTGCCGGACGCGGTCGCGCGCGGGACGGAGCCGTTCCTGGTGGTTGGGGCGATAGCGGGAGGCTAAAGTTCTGCCGGATCTGGTGGGCGCAACAGGGCTCGAACCTGTGACCCGCTGATTAAGAG
>JANMVX010000026.1:0-2563 GCA_031393505.1 Hyphomicrobiaceae bacterium
AGCCTGGCTCGGCAGCCTGCCCGGCAACCCCTACGCCAATGTGCGCCAACCAATCGTGCATACGCTCAATCTGGCGCATCTGATGCCCGTCTCGGCGGTTTGGGCGGGGCCGGAAAGCAACCGTCACTTGAACGCGCCGCCCTTGATGCTGACGCAAACGCGGGGCGCAACGCCGTTCCGGTTCGATCTGCACGTCGGCGACGTCGGGCACACGTTGATTGTCGGCCCAACCGGCGCTGGTAAATCCGTCCTGCTCGCCATGCTGGCCCTGCAGTTCCGCCGCTTTATCGATTCCGAGGTTGCGATCTTTGATCGGGGCCGGTCGGCCCGTGCAGCCGTGCTCGCGATGGCAGGGACTTCGATCGAACTCGGGCTCGGCGGCACGCTTGCCCTCCAACCGCTCGCCCGCATCGACGATCCGGCCGAGATGGCATTTGCCCTGGATTGGGTGACAGGACTGCTCGCCCATGAAGGTCTCAAGATCACGCCCGACATCAAGGAAGCGGTGTGGACCGCGCTGCAGAGTCTCGCCTCGGCTCCCAAATCCGAGCGTACCCTGACGGGTTTGGCCGTGCTGGTGCAATCCAACGCCATCATGGCGGCGCTGTCGCCCTACACGCTCGAAGGAGCCTATGGCCGCCTGTTGGACGGGGCGTCCGAAACGCTAACGCTGACTGATGTTCTGCAATTCGAGATGGAGCCGTTGATGCAGCACAAGGCCCTGGTGCCGCCCGTGTTGACCTATCTATTCCATCGCCTCGAAGCACGCTTCGACGGCCGGCCGACACTGCTCATTCTCGACGAGGCCTGGACCTTTCTCGATGACCCGTTGTTTGCTGCCCGTATCCGCGAATGGCTGAAGACGCTGCGCAAGAAGAACGTCGCCGTCGTCTTTGCCACCCAGTCGCTGGCCGATATCGAGCGCTCGTCGATTGCACCAGCAGTGATCGAGAGCTGTCCGACACGGATCTTTCTGCCCAATGACCGAGCGCTCGAACCACAGGCTCGAGCTGTCTACGCCCGCTTTGGCCTGAACGACCGCCAGATCGAGATATTGGCGACCGCCACGCCGAAGCGCGACTACTACGCCCAGACGGCGCGCGGCAATCGTTTGTTTGATCTCGCCCTGGGGCCGGTTGCTTTGGCGCTTTGCGGATCGTCATCACCCGACGATCAACGCCTTATGGATCGCCTCATCGCCACGACCAAACCGCACGCCTTTGCCGATGCTCTTCTTCGTGCCAAGGGTTTGCCGTGGGCAGCCGACGCTCTTGCGGCGTTCCCGGACGCGGTCATCGCACTCGATGTGCCACAGCGGTTGCCGGGCACCGAAGCCGTTCACGTCATATCGCCAGCCAAAGTGCCGGCGAAGGCAGCGCAGCCTCTCCAGCCGAGCTTCGGATTCGATGCCGCGTTACCGGAGCGCTTCTCCCCCTTCCGTGTCCCTCCCAAACCGAACCGGGCGGCCCGCAGGAAAGCGGCACACGGCGTACTGACGGCACTCGCTGTCGCGCTGTTGTTAGCAACCGCGCTTCCGCGACCCGCCAGCGCACTGACTGTATTCGATCCCCTGAACTATCAGGAGAATGTGCTGTCGGCCGTTCGCGCCCTTGAACAGATCAACAACCAGGTCCGCCAGCTACAGAACCAGGTGCAGATGATCACACGCATGGATCAGAATCTGCGGCCGCTCGGATCGAGCCTCTCGGCCGATCTCCAGCGCTCGCTGGCAGAGATACAGTCACACCTACAGGACGGCCAAGGCCTCGCCTTAAAGCTGCGCGAGACCGAGGCCGGCTATGCCCAACTGTTTCCGAAGGAGGTCTCCTCGGCGCTCTCGACCAATGACGTTTTGCGCAACGCCAAAGCCCGATGGGACGAGGACTACGCCAGCCTCCAACGCTCGGCCCTGCTGCAGGGTCAGATCGCCGATAGCATCCGTACCGACACCGGGTTGCTTGACGACGCCATGGCCCGCTCCCGCAATGCAGGTGGTGGGCTCGAAGTCGCGCAAGCCGGCAATGAGCTTTCCGGACTCAGCGTGAAACAGTCGCTGCAATTGCAAAGTTTGCTTGCCGCGCAGGCCCGCGCCGAAACCGTTCGCAGCGCCCGCGATCTCGCTGTCGAGGACGAAGCCCGCCAGCGCTTCAAGACCTTTCTCGGAACCGGTCCAGCTTACGCGGCGGGACCATGACCTGAGCGCCGGCTGACCTTTTCTTTCGACATCAACCACGGCGCTGCATTCTGGTGCCGACGGCGGAGCCATACCCATGGACGACCTCAGCATCATCGATCGCTTCACCGAAACCTTCAGCCGCTACATCGACAGCGGCTTTGGCTTGTTGGCTGGCGATGTCGCCTTTCTCACCACTGTGCTGGTCGGCATCGATATCACTTTGGCCGGCCTGTTCTGGGCCATGAACGGCGAAGGCAACATTCCGGCGCAGCTGATCAAGAAAGTGCTGTTTGTCGGCTTCTTCGCGTTGCTGCTCAACAACTTCAAGAGCCTTGCCGACGTCGTGTTCAACTCGTTCGCCGGCTTGGGCCTGAAGGCGACGGGCGT
>JANMVX010000047.1:0-26212 GCA_031393505.1 Hyphomicrobiaceae bacterium
TGGTTTGACCGTCGATGCCGCCGCGCTTGTAGGGTCTTTCCACCGGATCGGCCACTATGGCCCACCTTATGAAGTGCTACGACTAATCGATGAGAAGGAGGCACTGATCGTTCTGCTGGAGACCGGTGAGGAGGTCGAATATCCCATCGCAGACATCCTAACCGATCCAGACCCGGACGAAGAAGCGCCCCCCTTGCCATGAGCTTCGCAATTTCATTCGACTTGAACGTCAAGCTGGCCAACCAGTTCCATCCCAAGCGGTCGCAACAAGCCTATGCCGATATCGCAGTCGTCCTTGCAAAACATGGGTTCAGCCGAATACAGGCCAGCGTCTATGCATCGGAGCACCGCGACCTCGCTAGACTGTTCGCGGCTATTCAGAATCTCAGAGAACTCGGCTGGTTCGGGCTTTGCGTCAAAAACATACGCGCCTTTCGAATGGAAAATGGCTCAGACTTCACCGCAGTGATCAAGGGCGAAAGCGATCCCAAGAAGCACCGCACCCCAGGCAAGAAATCCTAGAAATTGCATTTGAGAGAGACGAAAATGGCAGACAGACGGATCGGCAAAGTACGCCAAGTGATGGGCGCGGTGGTGGACGTGCAGTTCGAGGGCGGCCTTCCGGCCATCTTGAACGCGCTGGAGACCACCAATCAGGGCGGCCGCTTGGTGCTCGAAGTCGCACAGCATCTCGGCGAGAACACCGTGCGCACCATCGCCATGGACGCCACCGAAGGCCTCGTGCGCGGCCAGGAAGTGACCGACTCGGGTCAGCCCATCATGGTCCCCGTCGGTGACGGCACGCTCGGCCGCATCATGAACGTGATTGGCGAGCCGGTGGACGAGGCCGGCCCGATCAAGTCCGATCAGCGCCGCCCGATCCATGCGCCTGCCCCGAGCTTCGTCGATCAGTCGACCGAGGCGCAGATCCTCAACACCGGCATCAAGGTCGTTGACCTGCTCGCTCCCTACGCGCGCGGCGGAAAAATTGGTCTGTTCGGCGGCGCCGGCGTTGGCAAGACCGTGCTCATTCAGGAGCTGATCAACAACATCGCCAAGATGCACTCGGGCTTCTCGGTGTTCGCGGGCGTCGGCGAGCGCACGCGCGAAGGCAACGACCTTTATCACGAGTTCATCGAATCGGACGTGAACGCCGATCCCAAGAATCCCAAGGCGGGCGTCAAATCCAAGTGCGCGCTGGTGTACGGCCAGATGAACGAGCCGCCGGGCGCGCGCGCGCGCGTTGGCCTCACCGGCCTCACCGTCGCCGAGCACTTCCGCGATCAGGGCCAGGACGTGTTGTTCTTCGTCGACAACATTTTCCGCTTCACCCAGGCCGGCTCCGAAGTGTCCGCGCTGCTCGGCCGCATCCCCTCGGCCGTGGGCTATCAGCCGACGCTGGCCACCGACATGGGCGCGTTGCAGGAGCGCATTACGACCACGCAGAAGGGTTCGATCACCTCCGTGCAGGCCATTTACGTGCCCGCCGACGACTTGACCGATCCCGCCCCAGCCGCCTCGTTCGCGCATCTTGATGCGACAACCGTGCTCAACCGCGCGATTTCGGAAAAGGGCATCTACCCGGCCGTGGACCCGCTCGATTCCACCTCACGCATGCTCGACCCCCGCGTGGTCGGCGAGGAGCACTATCAGACCGCCCGCCGTGTGCAGCAGATCCTGCAGCGCTACAAGGCCCTCCAAGACATCATCGCCATTCTGGGCATGGATGAGCTTTCGGAAGAAGACAAAGTCGCCGTTGCCCGCGCGCGAAAAATCGAGCGCTTCCTGAGCCAGCCGTTCTCGGTCGCCTCGCAGTTCACGGGCCTGGAAGGCAAGCAGGTTCCGCTGGCCGACACCATCAAGGGCTTCAAGGGCCTGTGCGACGGCGTCTACGATCATCTGCCGGAGCCGGCGTTCTATATGGTGGGTTCCATTGACGAAGCCATCGAGAAAGCCCAGAAGCTGGCTGCGGAAGCGGCTTAGTCCCCGCAATCGGGACGGAAGGAGACAGCATGTCCAGCGACAACACCCCAGGCGGCGGCAAACCGTCGAAATTCGGCTCGTGCTGTCAGGATCTCAAGGAGGTCCTCGAAGCCGAGGACTTCGATCCGTTGGTGTACGAAGCCGAAGACGGCGTGTTGTACCTGTCGGTCGGCATCCTCGACGTCGACGACGGCAGCAATGGCGACGCGTCCGAAGCCAGCGACGATGACGATGACGAGGAGGGCTCCGGCTTCCTCGACCACCCCGTCTATTTCTGCCCCTTCTGCGGCACAAAACTCCAGACCCCGGAAGAGGTCGAGGCTAAGGCGCACGACGCATGAGCACGTTTAAGTTCGAATTGGTCTCGCCGGAAAAGCTGCTGGTGTCGGCCGAGGCCGAGCAGGTTGTGGTTCCCGGATCGGAAGGTGATTTCACCGTCCTCCCCGGCCATGCGCCGGCCATGACGACGCTTCGTCCGGGCGTGATTGATGTGAAGCTGGTTGGCGGCAAAGCGCAGCGTCTCTACGTCCAGGGCGGCTTTGCTGAGGTCGATCCGGCGAGCCTGACCGTGCTGGCCCAGACCGCGACCGACATCGGCGAAGCTGGACCGGATTGGCTGGCAACCGAGCGCAAGCGCGCCGAAGCAACTTTGGCTGCAGCCAAGGGTGACGAGGAGCAGTTCCTGGCGCATGCGGCGGTGGCGGCGCTAGCCGGGTTGAACTGACAGCAACGCGTGAGGTCGGTGATACATTGCTGCACCGCACAAAATTCCCCGCTTGACTTGTGCGTTGCACAACGTCATACACCTCACATCGCTCGGATGAGCGATTTCCGGTGCTCCAGCCGCGTGTAGGGACAGGTTACGGGTTTCCAACCCAATTCGTCCTCTCTGTTGAGCGCCCAGAACGACTTCCCAACCGATAGCCCAGAACACGCGGGGCCGTCTCAATGACGAGCCGTGTGTGCGGTCGTAAATCGGGGACAGTATACCTATTTCCCTAAGCCGGCGCTTGAGGTCAAACTCAATGCTAGGAAATAGGTATACTGACCCCGATTTACTTTCCGCTGTGACGCGTGCTCACATCAGAAAGCACTTCATTTGACCAATTTTACCGACCTCGGACTGGCGCCAGGACTCATCAAGGCGCTGACCGAAGAGGGCTATACCGCTCCGACCCCGATCCAGGCCCAGGCCATTCCGATCGTCATGTCCGGCGTCGACCTGCTCGGCATCGCCCAGACCGGCACCGGCAAGACCGCCGCCTTCGCACTTCCCATCCTGCACCGCCTGGCCGCCGAGAAAATCCCGGCCATGCGCAAGGGCGCCCGCGTTCTCGTGCTGAGCCCCACCCGTGAGCTGGCCAGCCAGATCGCCGAGAGCTTCAAGACCTATGGCCGCCATGTCGGCGTCACCGTCGGCATCGTGTTTGGCGGCGTGGCGCACGGCCCGCAGCGCAACATGCTGGCGCGCGGCGTCGACGTGCTCGTAGCCACCCCCGGCCGTCTGCTCGACCACATGCAGCAGGGCAATTGCGACCTCAAGGGCACGGAGATTTTCGTGCTCGACGAGGCCGACCAGATGCTCGACCTCGGCTTCCTGCCGCCGATCCGCCGCATCGTCGCCAAGCTCTCCACCAAGCGCCAGAACCTGTTTTTCTCGGCCACCATGCCGGCTGAAATCGGCAAACTGGCCGGCGAGCTGCTGAAAGATCCCAGGAAAGTCTCGGTCGCTCCCGCCGCCACCACCGTCGAGCGCGTGACGCAGAGCGTCATCCACATCGAAGCCAACAAGAAGCGCGCGCTGCTGGTCGACCTGTTCAAGGACGCCGACCTCACCCGCACACTCGTCTTTACGCGCACCAAGCGCGGCGCCGACAAAGTCGCCGCCCATCTGGAAAGCGCTGGCATCGAAGTCGCCGCCATTCACGGCAACAAGAGCCAGAACCAGCGCGAGCAGGCCCTACGCGCATTCAAGCAGGCGCAGATCCGCGTGCTGGTCGCCACCGACATCGCCGCGCGCGGCATCGATGTCGACCTGGTCAGCCACGTCATCAACTTCGAACTGCCGGATGTGCCCGAGAGCTACGTGCACCGCATCGGCCGCACGGCTCGCGCGGGCGCAACCGGCCGCGCCATTTCGCTGGTCGATAGTGGCGAACGCGGCCAGCTGCGCGATATCGAGCGCCTGACACGTCAGCAGATCACGGCTGAAGATCGCCGCAATGACACCAAGCTCGATGCCGACAAAACACCGATGCCGGCTGATCGCGAGCCGCGTGGCGGCCGTCCCGGCGCCGGCCGTGGCCGTCCTGGTGGCGCGTCCCGTCGTGGCGCTGGAGCCTCAGACGGCGCCCGCGAGCAGCGCGCTCCACGCCAGGGGCGTCCCGGCGGCGAGCGTCGTTCGGCGGAAAGCCACGCCCGTCCCGAGGATCGCGCCCCGCGTCCGGAACACCGCGCCGAGAACCGTGCCGATCGTCCGGCCGCGCCTGGCCGTGCGCCGCGTGCCGCGCATACCGATCGTCCCGAACGTTCGGCTGAGCCGCGCCGTCCGTCGAACCGCGCTGGCCAGCGTCCGGCAGCTGAGCGCCATCGTGATGGCGCAGAGCGTCGCCCGCAAGGCGAGGCGGGCCATCGCGATCACAGCCAGACGGCGCGTGGATCGGATCGGCAACCGTCCTCCAGCAACAAGGGCAGCGATCTCTCAAGCGTTCCCTTCCTGAGGCGCCCCTCAGAGCCGCGCCGCGCCGACGCCAAGCCGGCCCGCAACCGCGACCTGTAGCCGTCGCGGTTTTCGACCGTACCCAACACAACGAAAACGCCCGCGCCTCATGAAGCGCGGGCGTTTTTGCGTCTACGGCGATTGGTAGTATACCAATCTTCATTGATGATGACCGATGACGCCCCATTCCGTCATCTTCGAGCGGCGATGGCCCACTGGGCCTGCAGCCGTCCTCTGAGATCCAGCACAATACCAACCTTCATTGATGCTGACTCATCGGTGTTTTGTAGGGGCGCGCAGCAGCGCGCCCGGTGTGCAACACTGATAGTCTGTCGGATGCGGCGCGCCGGGCGCACTGCTGTGCGCCCCTACAAAACTGGCTTCCGATACCACAAGAGACGATGGGTCAAGATCAATGCGGGTCGGCATAAGACATCGCCGAAGGCGTCAATAGACATCGCCGAAGGCGTCAATATCCCTTTGCATGCGAAGGCATTGCAAGGGCGAAAGGAATGCTGACGCCTGCGGAGGCTTTTTCCGCCGGATCCCCGACGGCCGCTATGCGCAAAAAGGCGCTCGCGGGTCGAGGATGACGAGTCATCGTCACTGAAGGTTGGTATTGCGTCTGGTGATCGTTGCGTTCCACAACTATCGCGTGCGTTTGTCGGCCTCGCGATAGTTGCGCGCCACGAAGTCCGTTGTCATGGCGCCCGCTTCTGCTGTAGCGGTCGCCTGGACCTCAGACCGCAGCGGGGACTTGGCGCAAACCGGATCGGCCTCGGCGGCGTTGCCGGCAAGAAGCAACGCCTGGCAACGGCAGCCGCCCCAATCAACTTCCTTGAACTCGCAGCTGCGGCAAGGTTCGCGCATCCAGCTGGTGCCGCGATAGGCGTTGAACGACGGCGAATTCAGCCAGATGTCGCGCAGCGATTTTTCCCGCACGTTTTCAAAGCTCAGCCCAGGGATGGTCTCGGCGGCATGGCAGGGCAGCACGCGGCCGCTGGGCGTGACGTTCATGCTGGTGCGGCCCCAGCCGCCCATGCAGGGTTTTGGGCGGCTGGCGTAATAGTCGGGGGCGACGAAATCGATCACCATGCGCCCTTTCAGGCGTTTGCGTTCCCGGTCCACCAGGGCGATGCTGGCGTCCACCTGCGCGCGGGTGGGCAGCAGGGCGGCGCGGTTGATCAGTCCCCAACCATAATACTGCACATGGGCGACTTCGACGCGGCCAGCCCCGAGCTGTTCGGCCAGCAGAATGATCGCGGCGAGATTGTCGACATTCTGGCGGTGAATCGGGGCGTTGATGGTCAGCGGCAGACCCAGTTCGCGCACCCAGCCGGCCACCTCCATCTTCTGCGCGTGGCCGCGCTTGGCGCCGCCGATGCGATCGGCATTGGCGGGATCGGCGTCCTGGATTGAGATCTGGACATGATCGAGTCCCAATTTGGCGAACGTCTCCAGCCGTGCTCGTGCGAGTCCATTGGCGGCGGTGATCAGGTTCGAGTAGAGACCGACTTTGGCGGCGGTTTCGATGATCTGTTCCAGGTCCGGACGCAAGGTCGGTTCGCCGCCGGAGAGATGCAGGTGCAGGACGCCAAGCTCGGCCGCCTCGGTAAGCACCCGCTGCCAATCAGCCGTGCTGAGTTCGCCTGCCGCGCGCTCCAACGCAACGGGATTGGAGCAGTACGGACATTGCAGCGGGCAACGATGCGTCAGCTCGGCGAGCAGCCCCACGGGGGCGAGGGCGCAAACCGCCTCGGTCGATGCCTTCGCGTCGGTTTCCAGGCTCATGTGCGAACCACGCCCTTCTCGACCAGATCGGTCAGCATAGCGATGATATCCTTGGTGATCAGTTCGATGGGCGCGTTGTAGGCCTTGGCCAGTTCGTCGGCGATGTCCGCGACGCTACGGGCGCCGTCGCAAAGCTTGATCACTTCGATGGCGACCGGATTGGGTGAGAAGACGCGCTCCGGGCCGAGCAGGACCGTACGGTTGCGGCCGGCATCTTCGCGCATTTTAATATGTCGCGGCAGATGGGGGCGGGACTGCGTCGTGATTAGCGGCGTGGGCTCGCTCATGGATGGAACGCCCCCGGAGGTATTTGGCCCGGCGTCACGTAGGCGTGCTGCAGCGCATCGAGCTGGCACCACAGCACGCTGCACTTGAAACGCACGGCGTCCAGTACGCCCTCCTGCGCCTCGCGGGTGAGCGCGTGCTGCTTGACATAGGCGAGAGCGAAATCGCTGTCGCGCGGCGCTTGGTCAAGCCGGCGGCGGAAGTAGCGCATGACGCTTTCATCGATGAAATCGTAGTTCTCCAGCATGCCGGAAATCCGCTCGCGGTGAATTTTCGGCGCGAACAGTTCCGTCAGCGACGAGGCGACCGCTTCGACCAGCGGCTTTTCGCCGACAAAGCGAACATAGGCCTCAACCGCAAAGCACGTGGCAGGCAGCGCGCCGCGCATGGACTGCACGTAGGCGGGGTCGAGACCGAGGCCGTTTGTCAGCGCCAGCCAGCGGTCGATGCCACCTTCCTCGCCCGGCTTGCCGTCGTGGTCCTCGATGCGGTGCAGCCATTCCTGGCGCAGCTCGCGATCGAGCGTGCGGGCCAACAGGGCGGCGTCCTTGCGCGGCACGGCGGACTGATAGCAGTAGCGGTTGAGCGCCCAGGCCTGCACCTGTCCCTTGTTGAGTTTTCCGCCGTGTAGCTGGTGATGGAACGGGTGCAGGTCGTGGTAGCGCGTCGCGCCAATCTGGCGGATCTGGGCTTCCAGCTCATCGGGCGTCCACGGAACGGTCATAGCCGCACCTCCATGCCGTCGTAGGCGATGTCCCATCCGGACATGCGGACGGCGGCGTGCTCGACAGATGTTTCGCGTAGGGCGGGATTCGAATTGTTGATGTGTATGAAGATTTTTTTGCCAATACCCAGCACGGCGCAGGCGGCCATCGATCCCGCGGGACCGGCCATGCTCATGTGTCCCATGCGCGCGCCGGTCTTTTGCGAGAGGCCGAGGCGGACCATTTCGTCGTCCTGGTGAAGCGTGCCGTCGAAGAAAAGCACTTGCGCGCCTGTCAGTCGTTTTGCCAGCGGCGCATCGATCCGCGCGCAGCCGGGGATGTAGAATGCGCGCGACCGCCCATCGCTGATGGCGAGCCCGATGGTGTCGCCCTCGGAAGAGCCGAAACCAGGTCCGGCGTCCGGATTTTCAAGGTAGAGCGCAATTTTTCCTGGCACCGCGAAGGCCTCGATCTCAAGCCCACCGACTTGGAAGGGTTGTCCAAGCACGATAGTGTTGCGAGCAACTTTTTTGGAGTCGAGCACGTCAAAAATGCTGTTTGCCGCCAGCGCCTGCATGACACGACCGGCGCCAAAAAGCTGAAAGCTGTGACCTTCGCGCAGACAGATCAGCCCAGTGACGTGGTCGACATCGCCGTTGGTCAGCACGACCGCCTCGATGGGGCTGCCACGCAGGTTATCCCCATACGGAGCGAGTTCGGACGTGGCCAGGATCTGCTGGCGCAAATCCGGAGAAGCGTTCAACAGCACCCAGCGCCGTCCGTCCGCACTGACCATCAGCGACGACTGCGTGCGCGCCACGAGCCCCGGCTTGCCAAGCCTGACGTCCCGGCAGTTTGGGCAATTGCAGTTCCACTGCGGAAAGCCGCCGCCCGCCGCGGAGCCAAGCACTTTGATGAACATGCGGAGCCGACCATAAAAAAGGCCGCAGCTGGCCGATTGAACCAGCTACGGCCGTTCGAAACTGTTACGTCCCGTAGTTCAGACCGGGTCGACTTCGGCCGAGGCGTAGCTCGTGACCTCAAGGCCCACTTCCTGCTCGGTGACTTCCGGCGTCTGCCACTGGTTCTTCATGTTGCGTTCCTTCCGTGATCGTCGATTTGGACCATTTCGCATCCCAGACACACGATCGACGACCAAGTCGGATGGTTCTGTCGCGCGGCCTTCGAGAGGCAACGTAGCCTGCGTCCAACAGACCGGTACGTCAAGGCCCCGTCATATATAAGTATGATATGGGAAACAGTCGCCGCTAGGCTAGCAAACAGGCAAATCGTCCCCCAAGTCAGCATTTTTCCGACACATTGAGCATGATCGCAAACATTCAAGATCCCGCGCTGGCGCCGCTCGCCCTGAGCGTCAGCAAGGTCGCCTACGACTACGGCGCCGGCGCCGCCCTCCAGGACGTCAGTTTGAGCCTGGGCGCTGGGCAGGTGACCTTCCTGCTGGGGCCAAACGGCGCCGGCAAAACCACGCTGTTCTCCCTGATCTGCCGGTTGCTGGCCCTGCAGGCTGGCGACATCGAGATCGTCGGCCGCTCGCTGCGCCGGAGCGGGCCTGAGGTGATGGCCGACGTCGGGATCGTGTTCCAGCAGCAGACGCTCGATCTCGATCTCAGCGTGCGGCAGAACCTGCGCTATTTCGCGGCTCTGCGCGGCATGCGGCAGGCCGATGCCGACAGCCGGATCGACGAGGAACTGTCGCGCATCGGCATGGCGGAGCGGGCGTCTGAGCGGGCGCGCGCGCTCAACGGCGGGCATCGGCGGCGGGTCGAGATTGTCCGCGCCCTGATCTGCCGGCCAAAGCTGCTGTTGCTTGACGAGCCAACCGTGGGGCTGGATGCGCAGACGCGGCGCAGCCTGGTGACGTTCGTGCATGAGCAGGCGCGGCAACGCGGCGTGGCGGTGCTGTGGGCGACGCATCTTTTGGATGAGGCCGAACCGGACGATGGCCTGGTGGTGCTGTCGCGCGGCCAAGTGAAAGCGGCTGGCAGCGTGCGCGACATTGTCGCTGCCTCCGGCGCGGAAAACCTGGAGGCGGCTTACACCAAGCTGACGCGCCGTCCGGCGGAGGCTGCAGCATGACGGTGGTGCAATCGCTACGTGTGTTCTGGGGCATCCAGAAGCGCGAACTGTTTCGCTTCGTGCAGCAGCGCGAGCGCTTTTTCGCCGCCCTGGTGCGCCCCCTGGTCTGGCTGGTGGTGTTCGCGGCCGGGTTTCGTGCGGCGCTCGGCATCTCGATCATTCCACCGTATACAACTTATATCACCTACGACACCTACATCGTGCCGGGGCTGATCGGCATGATTCAACTGTTCAACGGCATGCAGAGTTCGCTCTCGATGGTCTATGACCGTGAGATGGGGTCCATGCGCGTGCTGCTGACCAGCCCGATGCCGCGTTGGTATCTGCTGATGTGCAAGATCGCGGCCGGCACAACTGTATCAATCCTGCAGGCCTATGCGTTTCTCGCTATTGCCGCCGCCTTCGGCATCCGCATGCCGCCGTTGGGCTACCTTGCGGTGTTTCCCGCGCTGGTGCTGTCGGGCCTGATGCTGGGAGCGTTCGGCCTCATGTTGTCGTCCTGGATCCGGCAACTGGAGAATTTTGCGGGGGTGATGAATTTCGTCATTTTCCCCACGTTTTTTCTCTCCAGCGCGCTCTATCCACTCTGGAAAATGTTGGAAAGCAGCACGATTATTCACGCGATTTGCATGGCCAACCCGTTCACCTATGCGGTTGAACTGATCAGGTTCGCGCTGTATTTACGGCTCAACCTAGCGGCGACCGCGGTGGTCCTGGCGTCGCTGGCCATCTTCGCGCTGCTTGCGGTGATCGGTTACGATCCGCGCCACGGCCTGGTGCGCCGGCAGGTCGGCTGACATTCGACGATCATTGGTAGGGGCGCATCGCAATGCGCCCGTCGCGCGACAATCTCAGAGATCGGAGTATGTTGTTAGGCGGGCGCACTGCTGTGCGCCCCTACAAATGTCCAGCCGGTGTCAGAGCAGTGCCTTACTTATTGCCAATGCCAAGTCGACACTTCGGATCGGTTTGTGCAGGACGCTGATATTGTTTCTGGCCGCACTCTGGCGCAGCTCCTGGGTTCGATCTGCTGTTATAAGCACAGCGGGAATTACCTTACCTGCCGTGGTCCGCAGCGCCAGGATGGCCTCAATGCCGGTCTCATTGTTATCGAGATGGAAATCGGCAAGTATGACATCGGGAATGTGCTGCAGAGTATCCAGCGAATCGAAAGCCTCTTGCAGTGATACGGTTGGAATCGCCGTCATTTTCCAGCGCTCGAGCAGCGCGACCATGCCTTCCAGAATTGGCAGATCGTTCTCCAGCAAGAGAGCTGTTTTTCCGGTGATCGCTGTCGCCACCGGCGCCGGGGCAGCATCGGCCCAAATCACTTTTGGCAGTTCCTGGGTCTGCGGCACGCACACGCTGAAGCATGACCCCCTGCCGACCATCGAATGCACCTGCACCGGATGGTCCAGCAAGCGCGCGATGCGGTTGACGATGGCGAGCCCCAAACCCATACCCTTGGGTTCGTTCGGCCCGTCATTGTTCAGACGGCGGAATTCCTCGAAAATCGCAACCTGTTGCTCTTTGGGTATACCCGGTCCGGTATCCCAGACTTGAATGAGGGCGTTCGCGCCGCTGCGGCGGGCGCCCACGATAATGCGCCCCCGCCGTGTATAACGCACGGCATTGGCAATCAGGTTCTGCACGACCCGCCGCAAATGCCGCACATCGCTCTTGAGCGTCAGCCCGCTGCGCACCAGCGTGAGCGTCAAGGACTTCTGCTCGGCCATCGGTTGGAATTCGGCCACCAGCTTGGTGAGCATCTGATCGAGCGCGAACGCACTGCGCTCGATCTCCACCGCGCCACTGTCATAGCGCGAGATATCCAACAGGGTTCCCAGCAATTGCTCGGCCGAGCCGAAAGCATCGTGCACTTTCAGGGCCAGCCGGTTCTGTTGCGGATCGAGCGTCATGTCCGATAGCAGCGACAGGAATATTCTCGCGGCATTCAACGGCTGCAGCAGGTCGTGGCTGGCGGCAGCCAGGAACCGCGTCTTGCTGCGATCGGCCTCCTCGGCGGCGTCACGGGCCCGGATCAATTCGGACTCGATGTCCAGACGGTCCCGGATCTCCCGGCTGAGCAGCAGGTTCGCCGACTGAAGTTCCGACGTCCGCTCATCCACCTTCTGTTTCAGCGTGTCCTTGGCTTCGCGCAGCCCTTCGCTGGCTTGCCGAGCCGCCGTTACATCGGTGAAACTCGCGACCATTCCGCCATCTGGCATCTGGTTGCAGCTGACATCGAGCACGACGCCATCGGAGCGTGTCAGCTCCAGGTTCAGGGTGCGGCGCTGGCCGGTCTCGTGCAGCCAAAGGGCGATGCGGCCGCACTCCGGCAGGGCGGTGACGAGGGCGTGTTGCCGGGCGTGGGTCAAGATGGCTTCGAAGCTGGCGAGCGGCTGAACCAAGCGGACAGGCAGAGCCAGCAGCGAGACGAACTGATAGTTCCACGCTTTCAGAGCGAAATCTGGCGAGACCATGCAGATGCCCTGCGGCAGATAGTCGAGCGTGGCCTGGAGGGTGCGCGATTGTTGGTCGAGTTGGCGTTCGCGGTGCTCGCGCTCGCGGCGGACCAGGTCCGTTATGTCGGTCTGGAAGATGACCGTTGCGCCAGCTCCGGTCTTTTTGTTCGACACCTGGATCCAGCGATCCCCCGACACCTGCTGCACAAAGGAGGCATGCGGACGACGGAACATGTCGACGCGCTGCGCGCTCCAGTCCTTGGGATCGGTCGCCCCGTCGTGGTGGATGTACCGGCTCTGGGAAAACAGCTGGGCGACGCGGGCGAACGGCGTGCCTGGCTTCAGCTCGGGGCCGACGTCCGGCATCAATCCCCGAAAGGGCTGGTTGCAGAGAACCAGGGCCTCTTGGTCATCGAATAGCGCAAAGCCCTCGCTGACAGCTTCAATTGCGGCCGTGAGATTGCTCTTGGCGGTTTCGGCTTCATCCCGGGCCTGGCGCAATCGCGTATAGGCTTCCGACAAATCGGTTAGCGTATGCTCCAGGTCATCTGTGCGCGCACGAACCTGCCCTTCCAGGAGTATGGCGGTCTGGAACAGGGAAAAGCCGTTGGCCGTCACGTCGGTGGAAATTTCGACACGGCGCATCAGCGCGCGGTTGATCTTCTCCAATCGGCGCACGCGATCCGCGGTGTCCTGGGCGGCGCCGGTGGTCGGAGCGGTCATGTGTCGCTCACCCGGTCCGCCGGCAGCTGCGGGACCGCGCGGCCGATCGCAACGCCCGTGAAGGTCTGGTTGACATGCATGGAGCGGAACTGCTCTCCATACGTGCTAAACCCGATCACGCCATGCTTGCTCAAGATGCTCGAGACCTCGCGCGTCTTCTGCTTCTGCTCGACCTCGAGCCGGCGCAAGATGCAGTCGAAGCCGAGAATAACCTGGAGATCGCCCAGGTCCTTTTGAACATTGGTCAGGGCGTGATCGAGATGGGCCGAAATGTCCTGGCTCCCAGCCACCGTCAGCACAAGTCCTTCATCGATGGCGCAATAGAACCGCAGTGAACCATCCTCTTCGACCTTCTGGATGGCGCGAACATGGTACTCGCCGCCAACCCGGACAACCACGGGATAGGCGGCAAAGATCATCGGGCTCAGCTGCTGTTCCGGCAGCCCCACCATGCGGGCATATTCGAGCGCGGCGGGTTCGGCATTGATTTCTGTGACCAGGCGCCGGCTGGGGTCGGCCTCGGTCACCACCATTTTTCGATCCGTAGGGACAAAATGATCGAAGCGGAAGACCTTGAACGGACAGCTGGTCTGGACCAGCGCCAGTACCGCAGCGTTGGTGTGGAAGGCGCCATCGCAATAGACCCAGGTGGAGCCGAAATCGAGCCCGTCGCCTGCTGAGCCGCCAAACAGGCTCATGGAGTCAAGAAACCGGCACAGCGAGACGATCACCGTCTCCTCTTGCCGGCTCAGACCATCGATCAGCAGCATGCCGAAGGTCGAGGCGGGCAGCGTGCCATGCTCCAGACCGTGTTCGCGGTGACGCTCCAGAGCGCCGGCAACGACCATGGAGCCATCGTCAATCTTGAAGCTGTCGAGATTGGGGATCAGCGTCAATGTTGCGGCGAATTCGTCCTTGCTGAAGCTGGCCCCGGCGATGGTGTGTTCGCGATAACCGTCAGGGGTGATCTCGCCGGCGGTCGTGCAGCCGAACACGCTGACGGCGGGGTAACGAGCCGTCAGGGCGGCGGCCAGTTGGTCGCGCGGATACACTGGCGACGCAAAGAACAGCACAAATCCTATGTTGGGTTGATGCACCCGCTCAGCAAATTCATCCACCGCCGCATAGGCGCCTGACGCTCCCGAGTAACCCTTTTTCACCGGCATAGGCGGATCGACCTCACCTCAGTGTTGACCCATCGAGGCATCAAGACGGACCTCCTGCAACTTGATCTGCTGCATCACCAGTACGGCCTGCGTCCGGCTGTGAACACCAAGTTTTTTCAGGATCGAGGTGATATGAGATTTCACCGTCGATTCTCCGATCGACAGTTCGTGGGCGATCTGTTTGTTCAACCGGCCCTCGCAGATCAACTTCAGGACGCCAAACTGCGCCGGAGTGAGTTCGCGGACACGGTTCAAGAGCAGAGCTTCATTGAAGCCCTCGCCGGCCTCCGGCGCCTGCTCAAGCGCCGAGACGGGAAAGCTGGTCCCGCCGGCCAAAACGGATCTCACGGCGGCGACGATCTCTTCGCGGCGCGCGCTTTTGTGCACGAAACCCGAGGCGCCAAGTGACCGCGCGTGTTCGATAACGCCCGGATCCTGGATTGCTGATATGACGATCAGCCGCTGTTTCTGCATGGATTTGCGGATCCGCATCAGGCCGCTGTAGCCCTCGGCGTCGGGCATGCGCAGGTCGGCCAGAACAAGATCGAAGCGACCGGTGCTCTCTATCGCGGACAATGCCGCTGCAATTGTGCTGGCCATGGCAATGTCTGCGCGCGGGAACTCGCGCTGCAGAGTCGCCTGCAAGGCATCGAGCACGAGTGGGTGATCATCGACAATCAAGAACGCCAGTTCTGCCATGCCCGTGCCGTCCGCTCGCCCCCGCCAAAAAGGAACGGGCGGCCATCGAACTGGCCGCCCGCCATGCCTGGCTACACTAGACAGTTCAGCTTGGCTTGAACAACTTGAACACCCAAACGCCACATCCCAGGCGTCGACGCGGCCGACAACACCGAATTCGTCGCCCGATATGCCGGTGATGACCTTGCCTTTGACGATCATCGGGGCCGACGTGAACGAATAGCCGGCGGTGAAATCGCCGAGGTCGGCCTTCCAGGCCACTTTGCCGGTCTTGCGGTCGAGCGCGACCAGCTTGGCGTCAAGCGTGCCGAAATAGACCAGGTCGCCAAAGACTGCGGCACCGCGATTGACGACGTCGCAGCAGGGCAAGATGCCTTCGGGCAGCCGGGCGTCAATCTCCCAGATCTTCTCGCCGGTCATCACATTGACCGCTTTCGCGCGCGGCCGCTTTGAGTCTGATGATCGGGCTTGGCGTCTGCTGCGGACTGGAGAATCGGTCGGCCATTGCCGATGAAGCCGCCATAGCTGTCGACACGACCGGGCTGAAGCCATTGGGCGCGGACTGGTTGCTGGAGAATCCGTTCCGTAAAGATCCGGTGCAATATGAGGTCGCCAAGACAATCGGCATGTCCGGCTATAACCAGAACTGCGCGCGCTACCACGGCCTGGAAGTAAAATCGGGCGGACTTGCTCCCGACGTCCGCTACCTCGACGATGGCAAGCCGGGCGACGAGTGGTTTATCAATCGCCTGCGCACGGGCTTTGCGCTCAACGGCCTCACCAAGATGCCGAAGTGGGAGGGCGTGATGTCCCAGGAGGCCATGTGGGCGATCCGCTCGTACATCGAAACCCGTCAGCTTTGACCGTTTCGCGCCGCACCCTGATCGCTGGCCTGGCCGCGGCGGCGCTTGCCCGGCCAGCCCTCGCTGACGAGGTCGGCGACAAGCTCGACGTCATCCTGGCGCGCAAGTCGATCAAGATTGGGGCGTATGATGATTTCGCCCCCTACTCATTTCTTGAAAAGGGTGAGATCAAGGGCGTCGACATTGAGGTTGGCAAGATCATTGCCGATGGCTTGAAGGTGAAACCGGAGTTCGAGCTGCGACTCGCTGGCGAGTCGACCGAGACCGATTTGCGCGGCCATGTCTGGAAGGGTCCGCCCACCGGCGGCGGCGTGGTGAATGCCATGCTGCGCATTCCCTATGACAAGGACCTGCAGACCCGCAACGACATGGTGAAGCTGACCGGCCGCTATAGTGTGGAAAAGATCGCGCTGGCCTGGCGCTGGCAGAGTCTCGGGCAGAAGCCCGACGTGACCATGCTGCGCGACTTCAAGACCGGCGTCGAAATTCTCAGTACGGCCGATTATTACCTGTCGAATATCGTCAAGGGACCCGGACAATCTGCCATCGTACATTTCCGCACCATCGACGAGGCGCTGAAGGCGCTTGGCAAGGGTGACCTCGACGCCGTGATGGGGCCGCTCGGCCAGCTCGAATACGGCAAGCGCCACGGCGGCGATGCGGTGCAAACCGGCACGCTGCTGTTGCCCGGCCTTGCTTATGGCCGCTGGACGCTCTGCGCCGCCGTCCGCACCAACTACCGCGACCTCGGCTACGCCAGCGACGACGCCATCAAGGCCGGGATCGCGGATGGGCGCATGAAAGAGGCCTTCGCCAAATACGGTCTCAGCTACACGCCACCGGACGTCGCCTGATGTTGCATCGCTGGTACATGGCGTTGCTTGCCGTTGTTGCTGTGACAGTGACATTGACGAGCAATGCCTCGGCTGGCCTCATGACCCGCGAACTTCTGGCGCAACGCTTCCCGGCCCCGCTCATCGTCGGCGAGAAGGACGCGACCCTGCCGGTCTGGCCGGTGTTCCAGGGCGGGGCGCAGAACCAATTGGTCGCCTGGCTGTTCGAAACCACCGACATGGCGCCGATCCCGGGATTCTCGGGCACGCCGGCCGATCTGCTGATTGCGCTCGCCCCCGACGGCACCTTCCTGAGCGTCACGCTGCTCTCGCACCACGAGCCGGTATTCCTGGAGGGACTGGGGCCGGAACCGCTGCGGCGTTTTCTCGATCAGTACCAGGGCAAGGCCCTCAGCACGCCGATCAAGGTGGGATCAAAAATCAACAGCGCCGACAAATCGGGCAGCTCCGCCGTCTACATCGACGGCGTGCTGAAGGCGACCGCCTCCGTGCTGATCATGAATCAGTCGATCCTGGCCTCGGCCATCAAGGTCGCAAAGGCCAAGCTGGGTCTTGACTGCGCCTCGCCTTCCTCGCCTTTACGCTCGGCTTCATCGGCTGGTACGCGCAAGGACAGCTCTCGATCGTGAACCTGATCGGCATCGTCAAGGCGGTGACGCCGCTTGAACCGGAATGGATTTGTTCAACAGCCGGATGAACGGCTGCTGGCGCTGCTGCGCTCCTCTGCGGACATCGCGCGGCCGACTGATGGCGCCTTCGACATCACTGTGCAGCCCTATTTGCGCCGCTGGGTCGAAGCGCATGATCGGCAATCAGCGCCGAGCACGGACGAACTCGCCGATGACGGGACGCACGTCGGCTACCGCAACGTCGCGATAGAGGCCGCAGCGATCCGCCTCGCAAAACCCGCCATGGCCATCACGCTCAACGGCATCGCGCAGGGTTTCGCCACTGATCGAGTCCTGGCGGTACTGCAACGGCACGGAATCGAACACGCTCTCCTGGACACCGGCGAAATCGGCGCCACCGGCAGCAACGGCGCGCGCGCCTGGAGCTTCGCCATCGCGCATCCCCGCCATCCCGGCGAGCTGGTTGGCATCGTCGGCCCGCTCAGCGGCTTCCTCGCCACCTCCGGCGACTACGCCACAACCTTCTCGCCCGATTTCCGCGACAACCACATCTTCGATCCGGCCACCGGCCGCTCCCCGACCGAGCTTGCCTCCGCGACCATCCTGGCGCCGACCGGGACGCTTGCGGACGGCCTGTCGACGGCAGCCATGGTGATGGGTGTGGAGCGCAGCCTCTCCTTGGCGAGCCGACTGCCGAACGTCGCAGCGATCCTGGTGCAGAAGAACGGCAAGATCGTCGCCTCGCCTGGCGTCGCGTTTCATCCGATCACGTAGTGTCAATGGGCCGCCTCCGCGTTGCGCCAGCCAAAGCCCTTGGCGGTGTGCCAGCCGCTGAGCATGCGCGGCGAGCTGAGGCGAAAGCGCCTCCGGCCGCGTGCCATGGGCGGCTCAATCCCGGGAACACTCATCCCCGGAGGACGACGTCGGCCGCCAGCGCGTGAGGTGTGCGGCGCCCCGCGCCAGTCGCTGTCCGCTCCCAGCGACACGAGACGCCCTTGTGTGCATCCCTGTAGAAGAGATGAAGGGAAGTTAGTATAGAATAGATAAATTGTGAATACAAATTGAAACAGGATTAATCGATGCGATTATACTTTGGTAGTGGTCAAGTCATTTACTTCGGTGTCGGGATCTTGCGGCTCGCAAGTGCCTGACACCCAGTACCGCGCCCAACTGGGTGTCAGGCACTTATACCAACCTGCAGTGATCTTGACCCATCGTCTCTTGTGGAATCGAAAGCCAGTTCTATCGGGGCGCACAGCAGTGCGCCCGGCGCGCCGCATCCGACAGACTATCAGTGTTGCACACCGGGCGCGCTGCTGCGCGCCCCTACAAATCAACGATGAGTCAGCATCAATGAAGGTTGGTATAAGTCGATTGTGGCAGCTATCGCCGCCCCAGCCTTTGTTGCATTCGCCGGCCGCAAGGCGAACGCCCTTATGCTGCCGATGCGGCCGCAGCTCGTCGAGGCCGAAACCGTCGAAGCGGCCTTTGCCGGGTATGAGGCCGGCTGCCCCAAAGACGTGCGTGAGCTGATGGCATCCCGGAGTTCGAAATTTTGGGCAAGCGCGAAATCTACACCGATACGGACGGCGTGCGAACCGGAGCCATTGACCGGATCGAAGAGCGGCGCGACATTCGCGAAAGCCGCGCCAAATGGCGCTTCGGCCCGTGCCGAGAAATCCTGTTGCGCGATGCAGACTCCAAAGGCGGCACCTCATGACGGCCCTCCATCTCTCGCGCGTTCGCCTGCGTTCGGGTCGCGGCGCCGCCGTTTCGGGGACATCCGGCGCGCGCACGTGGAACGTGACGGTCTCTGTCTGGCAACGGCAAGCCGGGTTTCTGCAGGTCTAGGCAGTGCAGTCGAACGTCTGGACACCGTCGCCTGCGGGAACGCTGGCGACTAGGCGTCCCGATGTTTCTTCAATGGCATGTTGACGAAGCGATCGACAATCAAGTTGGCGCAATGTCCAAACTGGATAAAGTAGTCCGCGCCACCTGCTCGCGGCTGTTTGCGGCGAGCTTCAGCCTAGCATGTTTTGCGCTGTTTCTCGCTTCGACCCTGGTCACCAGATGCCCAAAAATCCGCATACCGCCTCTCGTGCCGCACGACCGCGAAAGAGGCTCGCGCGCCGGCCCAATCGCTCAGAAAGATCGGCAGAGAGACGGTCTTCGCCCGAAGGACCCTATGAGAAGCGCATGGACGAAGACGCCGGCAGCCTTGCGGCCCCCGATCACGACCGCTTTTTCGATATGATCCTCACCTTTCAGGACACCTGTCAGGCAGTCTTCGACTTGACCAACGGCCTGCGCGAGTTGCGCATGATTTCCGAACTCGTGCGAAGTCACTTCATCGGGCGGGTCGTCACCAGTTCGTCGTTAGCGGCCGGTTCCGGTCTGACCTACGGAACCGCAATGCGCACGATTGACGACATGGTCAAACGTGGCTTCATCGTCAAACGGCCAAAAACTGAGACGAATCGATCATTTTCGCTCCACCCGTCGCGCGACCTTCTGGCACGATGGCAGACATTCGCAAGGATGACTGAGTACCTCATCCGGTCACAGTTCTCGTCCGATGGCCCGAAGCCGGCAAGAAAACTTGTCCTAAAACCTGATCCAACCGTTGTGCCTTCTCTGCCGGTTCTCGAAACGAAATTGCAGCTGAGACGCGCTCTGCGCGTCCTGGTTCATGCCGACCCGACATTTGCGGCGATGAACGCGCTGCGCAAACATTTCGAAGTGGTTCTTGGCGTGCCAATTGCCAGCCGAGCCCTGGCGATTGATCGCCTGCATGCGGAAATCATCGCAAACAGTGAGAGGGCCGTCTCCAACTATGACATTGTCGCCTGCGATCTGCCGTGGTTCGGCGAAATGGCGCAAAGTGAGCGTTTCATAGCGCTTGACGACGTTGTGGCCAACGCCCGGATCGATGCGGGTGACATCTATCCGGACGCGCTGGCCAGCTCCCGCTATCACGGACGTCAGTACGGTATTCCGATCATGACGACGGCAGAAATGCTGGTCTATCGCACGGACGTTCTTTCGCAAGCGGGTATCGAACCGCCGCGCACGACGCAGGCGACGATCGACGCCGCGCGGCGCCTGCACAATCCCGCTCAGGGCGTCAACGGCATCGCCTGGAATGGCGGACGCGGCACTCCGGTGGGGCATACGTTCATCATGATCATGAGCGCATTTGGCCGGCCGGTGCTCAATCTCAAGCGCACTGCCGACGGCTGGGACGCCGAGACCATTTCAGGCGAGCAGATGCGGCCGGCGTTCCTGTCGGCCGAGGCGCACGATACAGCGCAGTATCTTGTCGAGCTCAAGGCTTTCTCACCATCCAACGTGCTGCAAATGGCGTGGTACGATCGCGCCCTTTCCTACGCACAAGGCCACGCCGCGATGGCCTATTCGCACACTCTTCTCGCACCGCTCTTCGAAGGCGACGCGCACTCGCCGGCATACCGCAAGACCGGTTACTTGCCCCATCCGGCAGGCCCCAATGGCAAGCCGATCGTGCCGATGGGCGGCTACGCCTTGTCGATTCCCGCCAACATCGCGCCCGAACGCATCGCGCCCGTTTGGTCGGCTCTGCAAATACTCACGTCCGCCGAGGCCTCAAAGCTCTATCTCGCCAACGGTAGTCTCGCCAGCCCACGCATCAGTCTCAGCACGGATCCTGAAATACGATCCCTGTCGCCCGTCATTGGCGTCGTCGGATCATTCAACGAGCAGCGCATCTTTCGTATGTGGCCGCGCCCACCCGCGCCCAACATCGCGGAAGTGATTCAAATCGCGGGTGAGGAGATTCACGATCTGCTGTCCGGGAACAAGACTGTCCAGCGAGCGCTGCGCGACGCGCAAAACCGCGCCGACCGCTCAATGCGCGCGAGAGGTATCTACTGACCGGCGGCGCGTGCCCTGGATGGGGCGACCGAATTTCATCCAATTTGGACAACTCTCCATCTTCCCGAACGCCGCCGATTGCTCATAAACCGCTAGTGACAAGAGGCCAAACCACAAGGCCTCGGCGGTTCCGGGAGAAAGCGGCGAGCCGGAACCAAAAAAGTCTGGAAACGGGAAGGGCAAGGCCTCAGCACGCAAATTGCGTGGGTGAGGATCCGCGCCCGCCATTGAAGGGTTGCGCAGATGCCTCAGCCAAGCCGCATGAAGGCGGTGTTTCTGCCCGGCAACAAAAAGGTCGAAATCCGCACCGTCGAGGTGCCGGCGGCTGGCCCGGGCGAAGTGCTCATCGCCGTCAAAGCCTCATGCATCTGCCGCAGCGATCTTTCGCTCTATTACGGCAACGCTGTCGTCGGTGGGGATGCAGCAGGGGCTTGCGTTACTGGGCACGAGCCGGCTGGCCAAGTCGTGCAAGTCGGCGCCGGTGTAAAGAACTTCAAGGCCGGCGACCGCGTCGCCGTCTATCTCGGCATAGGGTGCAGTGTTTGCGAGTTCTGCCGGCAGGGCAATTACTTCCTGTGCCCGCAATGGACCTGTATCGGTTTTACCGCCAACGGCGGCAATGCGGAGTTCATTGTCGTCCCCGAGCGCAACTGCCTGCGCATTCCCGATTGGATGTCTTACGTCGCTGCAGCGATTTCGACCGACGCGTTCGGCACTCTCTACAGCGCCTGCAAGAAACTCGGCGTCTGCGGCGCGACCGTGCTGGGCATCTGGGGCCTTGGCCCGATGGGCACGGCAGGTGTGCTCGCTGCCAAGGCGCTTGGCGCGCGCGTCGTGGCGTTCGACCCGATTGCTGAGCGGCGGGAATTTGCGATCAGCCTTGGCGCGGATCTGGCGCTTGATCCGACCGCTCAGGATGTTCAGTCGCAACTCAGGATTTTTACCGACAACGCAGGGCTGACCACCGCCATCGACTGCTCCGGCAATTCCGGCGCGCACAACATGGCGCTTGACGCGTTGCGCCCCGGCGGCAAGGCGGCCTTCATCGGCGAAGCTCGGGAAAGCACCATCAAGCCGAGCGATCAGCTCATTCGCAAGCAGATCACGCTGATGGGCTCCTGGTATTTCAACATCGGCGAATACGAAGAAATCCTGCGTGTTCTGCACAGTCACAAAATTGATCTCGAGCGCCTCGCCACCCACCGCTTCAGCCTCGATGACGCAGAAACGGCGTTCCGTATGTTCGATGAACGCAAGACCGAAAAAGCTGTGTTTGTCCTCTGAGGTGTGACCATGTCCTCCAAATTCAAATACGCCTTCAACACCTGGGCCTACAGCAGTTTTCCTGTCTGGGTTCCCTCCTATACGCTTGAAGACACGATCAAGCGCATCGCGCGGGCTGGATATGACGGGATCGAAATCGGCTGCGCGGCGCCCCATGCCTGGCCGGCCTATCTGAATGCGCAGCGACGCAGGGATTTGCGCAAGTTGATGGCCGACCAGAACCTGCCGGCGGTGAGCCTGCTGCCCGCGCCGGGCGGCGGCCCCGGCAACAATGTCGCCTCGCCGATGGTCGAAGAGCGAACCGCGACGATCGCTCATTACAAGGACGTGATCGACCTCGCACACGATCTCGGGGCCACAAAAGTCCTCTACATCGCGGGATGGCGCGTGTTCGGCACGCCGTTCCAGCAGGCCTGGGACTGGACGCTCGCGGCGCTGAAGGATATCGGCCGCTACGCCGCCGACAAGGGCATCACGATCTGCATCGAGAATACCGCCGCGGATTCCAATCTCATCGATACCGTGGGCCAGGCCCTGCTGCTGCGCGATCAGGTCGGCCTCAACAATGTTCAACTGATGTTCGACACCTATCACGCGCTGTATCGCAATGAGGTCAGCTCCGATCAGGTTTACGAGATCGGCGAGCATCTCGCGCATGTGCATTTCGCTGACACAAACCGCCTGCCGCCCGGCGAAGGCGCTGTCGATTGGGTTGGCGTGTTGCAGGCGCTCAAAGACATCAATTTCGTTGGATATTGCACGATGGAAATCGGCTTCAACATGCGCAGTGTCGAGCCCGATCGCTACGCCCGCAGTGCCATCACCTATCTCAAGAGTATCGAGAAGCAAGTGGTGTGAAACTAAGGGTAGATCAACTCTCAAGAATCAATAGGAAAAAGGAGGAAACTATGACTTTCAAGAACACATCCATCTCGCGGCGGGAGCTGTTGCAGGCCGGCGCAGCCCTGACCGGCGGCGCGACATTGGGCTTGAATTTCGGCACAGCCTTCGCGGCAGATGCGCCCAAGCCCGACAAGCTGTCGATGCTTTACGCGACGTCCGAAGCCAATTCCGACGCGATCAAAGCAGCGCTGCCGGAGTTCAAGAAGGCCTTTGGCATCGACATCGCGCTCGACACGATGCCCTACAACGCCCTGCAGCAGAAGGTCTTCGCTGAGCTGGCCTCAGAGAGTTCGTATTACGACGTCATGATTGTCGACACGCCGTGGATGCCGGCGCTGACCAACAAGATCGCGCCGATCACCGATATGATCCTCGATCCGCAAGGCGGCGAAGGCCTCGATATCAAGGATTACATCCCAAAGGTGTTCTTCGATACCGCGGTCTACCAGCGCGACAACAGCGCGCTGCATTTCGACAAGACCGATAGCGTCGATCCCGCTGCGATCAAGGCCGCTGGCTTCGATATCTATGGCTTGCCCATGCAGGCCAATGTGCTGACGCTCGCCTATCGCAAGGATCTGTTCGACGATCCGGCCAATCAGAAGGCATACAAGGAAAAGACCGGCAAGGATCTCGCGCCGCCCGCCACATGGGACGACTTTGCCGCCATCGCCTCGTTCTTCACCGATCCGGCCAAGCGTATGTGGGGCACGACGCTGATGGCCGGCGCCGGCGACTGGGCGACCGACGACTTCAAGACCCTGCTGGCGGGATTTGGCGGCGACGGTCACCTCGTCAACGACAAGTTCGAGGCGGTATTTGCGTCGCCCGAAGGCGTCAAGGCGCTGACGTTTTATGCCGACCTCATCAACGGCAAGAAAGTGACGCCGCCGGGCACCACGTCGGCAAGTTGGGATGAAGTGGCGACATCGTTCAGCAACGGTCTCACGGCCATGACCATGAACTACCACGACCTGGCCTTGGCTCCGAATGTGAAGGGGCAGGTCGCCTATGCCGTCGTGCCGATGGGCGCGGGCGTCGGGCCGCATTTCGGCACCTGGATGCTGTCGGTCAATTCCTTCTCCAAGAACAAGCAATGGGCCTACAACGCCATCAAGTGGTTCACCAGTTCGGCGACGCAGACCCGTGCACTTGCCCAGCAATTGCACCCGACGCGCGCCTCGGTCTATGCCGCAGCGATCAATGATGCGGCCATCTCGCAGAAGTATGGCAATTTCTATGAGGTTCTCGGCAAGTCACTTGCTGTGGGCGCTGGCCGGCCGCGGCTCACAAATTATGGCGACGTTGACAAGGCGATATGGGTCGCGGTGAACAATGCCGCGCGCGGCGCCGCAACCCCAGAAGAGGCGCTGAAGGTCGCCGCCGACGAAGTCGGCAAAGCCCTCGCCAACGCCGGCTATAAGAAGTAACGCGGGTGACCAACGCTTCGACCAGTGCTGGACTTGTCCGTCGGCACACGCGTCGCACGCTGTCTCTGGAAAAGAGCACCATGATGGGCTGGGGGCTGATGTCCCCAGCCATGATCTTGTTGCTGCTGATGACAGTCGTGCCGACATTTTATCTGCTCTACTATGCGTTCCGCCATGAGGACCTGCTCGGCCCCAAGTCCTATTGGGTCGGCTTTGGCAATTTCACCCGCGTATTGTCCGACCCGAACATCTGGTCCGACTCGCTGTCCACGCTGCAATTCGTCGTGCTGGCCGTGGCGGTCGAATTGGTGCTCGGCCTTCTTCTGGCGCTGATGTTGAGCGCTAAGCTTGCGGAAACCAATCTCCTGACTGCCTTGTTTATTCTGCCGCTCGGCGTTGCACCTGTGGTGTCGGCGCTGGTTTTCAGGGTGCTGCTCGATCCCGCCTATGGTTGGGTCGACTATTACCTCCAGACCTGGGGTCTGATTGACCAGCCGATCGACTGGTTCGGCCAGCCCGTGTACGCCTGGATCGCGGTCATAGCGCTCGACGTCTGGCAATGGACGCCATTCGTTGCGCTGATCCTGCTGGCGGGTCTGCAGGGCATCCCCGGCGAACCCAAGGAAGCGGCGCTGCTAGACGGCGCCAATTGGCTGCAAATGTTCTGGTACATTATCTTGCCCTTCATCAAGCCGTTCATTGCGATTGCATTGGTGTTTCGCACGATCGAAGCGTTCAAGACATTCGCCAGCATTTTCGTGCTCACCGGCGGCGGGCCGGGCTCTTCGACCACACTGATCAATCTCGACTTGTATCGCATCGCCTTGCAGAATTTCGATATCGGTGCGGCGTCGGCGCTCGGCATCTGCTTTCTGATCGTGCTCTCGGTGATCATGGGGCGCCTGCTGTCGATCCTCGGCCGCCATACAGACATTCTGGAGGATTGATCATGCGGACACTGAGCACTGGGATCTTCCGCGTCATCCTCTGGGGATCGCTCCTGCTGATTCTCGCCCCCGTCGGCTGGGTCGTCTTGACGTCGATCAAACCGACTCAGATCAGCCAGGCACTGCCGCCGGTCTGGAATTTCACGCCGACGCTGCAAAACTATATCGATGTGCTGGGCGGCAACACCTACACATCGCAACATTTCGGAACGCTTCTTCTGCACAGCATCGTCGTCACCGTCGCCTCGACCGCGCTTGGCCTCCTCGTTGGCATTCCCGCCGCCTATGCGTTGGCGCGGATCAAATTCCCGGGGAAGAAGGGGGCGGCGACCTGGATTCTTTCGACCATCATGTTCCCGCCCGCAGTCTCCGTAGTGCCCATCTTTATCCTCGCTTCAAAGCTCCATCTGACCGACACGTTCCTGGTTCTGATCGTCCCCTACGCCGTCTTCGGTCTGCCGATGGTGATCTGGATGCTGCGCAGTTACATCAAGCAGATTCCGTTCGAGATCGAGGAAGCTGCAATGGTCGATGGCGCCTCTCAAGTGGATTTGCTGCGCTACATCGTTTTCCCGCTGCTGATGCCGGGCATTGTCGCTGCGAGTTTGCTCAGCGCGATGCTGGCGTGGAACGAATTCCTGTTTGCGCTGACGCTGACGCGCTCAGCCGCCAAGACCGCATCGGTCGGCATCAGCGAATTCACCAATATGTACGGCACGCAATGGGGCAGCCTCACCGCCGCCGCGACCGTCACCGTT
>JANMVX010000071.1:0-12426 GCA_031393505.1 Hyphomicrobiaceae bacterium
CCAGGTGCCCAGGCCATGTTGTTGAGCGTGTACGATTCCGGTGAGGTTGAGCGTGCCCGCGACCAGCAGCACCGTGATGATCACGAAGCCGATCGAGACTTCGTAGCTGACCATCTGCGCGGCCGAGCGCAGCGCGCCCAGGAACGGGTACTTCGAGTTGGACGCCCAGCCGCCCATGATGATGCCGTAGACTTCCAGCGATCCGATGGCCAGCACATAGAGGATGCCGACATTGAGGTTGGCGATGGCCCAGCCTTCGTTAATCGGGATCACGCCCCAGACTGCGAGCGCGGTGGTCGCCGCCACGATGGGGGCGAGCAGGAAGATGGGTTTATCGGCGGCAGCCGGGAGCAGCGGCTCCTTGAAGACGAATTTGAGCAGGTCGGCGAAGGACTGCAGCAAGCCGAACGGGCCGACCACGTTGGGGCCGCGCCGGATATGAACGGCGGCCCAGACTTTGCGGTCCATGAGGAGGAGATAGGCGATGATCAGCAGCAGGACGGTCAGCGCGATGACGCTTTTGAGGAGCATGATCAGCAGCGGAAAGCCCCAGCTGTTCCAGTGCGGCAGGAAATCGTCGGTCCAGAAGTTATCCATGGTGCGGACCGCCGATATCTGGTGCAACGCGTGCGGAACTACCTTCTCCCTTTGGGAGAAGGTGGCGCACTGCGCCGGATGAGGGGGTTGGAGGTGCGGATGTGTCGCCGACGGTGCGTACACCACCGGCAGCAATCCCCTCATCCGCCCTTCGGGCACCTTCTCCCGACGGGTGAAGGCGATGACCTGCAACGCTGTCCGAGTGATTGAGAAATGTCATCGCCCCTACTCCGCCGCCTGGGCGAGCGGGCCTGGCTTCATGCGGCTGCAGTCGGCCATGGTGCGGGAGGCGCGTGCGATGGGGTTGGTGAGGTAGAAGTCGGAGATGGTCGCACGTATAGGCTCACGGTTGATCGTGCCGCCAGATTTGGCCACCGCGTCCAGGCCCGATCCCGCCGTCACCGAGCCCAGCGCCGCCAGATGCGGAACTTTCGCATACAGCGCCGCGCGCAACTCGCTCACATTATCATACGGCAGCGTCTGCCCGGCCTCGGCCGACAGCGCACGGATGATCGCCCAGTCCTCCTTCGCCTCGCCCGGCGGGAACACGGCGCGGGACGTCATCTGTACGCGCCCTTCCGTGTTCACATAGGTCGCCGATTTCTCCGTGTACGCTGCGCCCGGCAGAATGACATCGGCCCGGTGCGCGCCGGCATCGCCGTGCGTGCCCTGATAGACCACGAAGGCGCTGCCCAACCGCTTGGTGTCGAATTCATCGGCACCCAGCAGATACACGAGTTGCAGCGGCCCGCCGAACAAATCGCGCCCGCCCGCGCCCGGCACAAAGCCGATATCCAGCCCGCCGACGCGCGAAGCCGCGCTGTGCAGCACGTTGAAACCGTTCCAGGCATCCTTGACGACACCGGATGCCATCGCGGCCTGCGCGGCTGCCGCCAAAATCGCGGCGCCGTCGGCGCGGTTCAAGGCGCCCGCCCCGAGTATGATCATGGGCTTTTGCTTGCCGGCAAAGGCCTGGGTTGCCGCAGCCGCCAGTCCCTCGACGCCCGTCCCGAGAGGGGTGAATGGATAGGTCAGATCACCCACCGGCCCGAGCACGCTCACCGTGAACCCGCCGCGCAGCCAGCGTTTTCGGATGCGCGCGTTCAGGACTGGCGCTTCCAGCCGCGGATTCGAGCCGATGATCAGCAGCGCATCGGCATCCTCGATCCCCGCAATACCGGAATTGAACAGATAGCCCGCCCGGCCCAGTGCGGGATCAATTTTGGCCCCGTCCTGGCGGCAGTCGATATTGGTCGAGCCCAGCCGCGCAAAAAGGTCCTTCAGCGCGAACATCTCTTCGACGCCGGCCAGATCGCCCGCAATCGCCCCGATGCCGGACGGTCCGGCGGCCTTCATCTTGGCCGCGACCCGTTTCAGCGCTTCGTCCCAAGTCGCCGGCTTGAGCTTGCCGCTCTCTCTTATGTACGGCCGGTCCAACCGCTGGGTCTTCAGCCCGTCGACCACATGCCGCGTCTTGTCCGAAATCCACTCTTCGTTCACGGCGTCATTCACGCGCGGCAGCACGCGCACGACCTCGTTGCCACGCGAATCGACCCGGATGTTCGCGCCCAACGCGTCGTTCACATCGACCGATTCGGTTTTGCGCATTTCCCAGGGACGGGCGTGGAAGGCCGTTGGTTTCGCCGTCAGCGCGCCCACCGGGCACAAATCAACGATATTGCCCGACAACTCGGAAGAAAGCCCTTTCTCGATGGTGCCGACGATCTCCATGTCCTCGCCGCGGCCGGTCGCGCCCATCTCCTCGACGCCCGCGACCTCGGTCATGAAGCGCACACAGCGCGTGCACTGGATGCAGCGCGTCATCACGGTCTTGACGATCGGTCCGAGGAACTTCTCTTCCACGGCCCGCTTGTTCTCGTGGAACCGGCTGGAATCCGAGCCAAACCCCATGGCCTGGTCCTGCAGATCGCACTCGCCGCCCTGATCGCAGATCGGGCAGTCCAGCGGATGATTGATCAGCAGGAATTCCATCACGCCGTGGCGGGCGTTGATGACCATGGGTGAATTGGTTTTTATCTGGGGCGGCGCGCCGTCCTTGCCGGGACGCAGGTCGTTCACCGTCATGGCGCACGACGCCTGCGGTTTTGGCGGCCCGCCGACCACCTCGATCAGACACATGCGGCAGTTACCCGCGATCGACAGCCGCTCGTGATAGCAAAAGCGCGGAATTTCAATGCCAACCTGGCCGCACGCCTCGATCAAAGGCGTGCCGTTCTCGAACTCATAGTCCGTGCCGTCGATATTGAGTTTTGGCATGTCGGTCCGGCGGTGGGGTTTTCGCGGGGCCGAAGCCCGGAGAAGCGGTGCGGGGGCTTTCTAGCCGGGGGAGCCGTGCGCCGCAATGGGGGAGGGGGAGCGGGGGGCGGGTGGTTTGCCGCAGGTGGTGGGCATCAGACCCCTTTGCGGAAGGGGCTGGCCCCAAGCCGCTTGGCGGGCCACCCCATTTGTGTCGTCAAATGCGTTCGCGCAGTGCCGCGACCAGCATCGCGTCAAACGAGTCGAACACTTCGAAGCGATCGTCGGCAATTTTGTCTATCCGCCGCCAAGTCTGGGAAGGCACGTGCAGGGCGTACAGATCCATGTCGCAGTCCGCGACAATCAGAAGATCGTGGCGCGGGCTGCTTTCGCGCCAGATCTGGTTCGTGACGATCAGGCCTTGCCAGAAGCCATCGGTTCGATGCTCGGGTGTCGAGGCGCAGTCGTAAAGTACAAGGCCGTTGAATTCCAGGCCGTCGCTACGCTGCAAAATGCGGATGTAGTCATCCGGCAGCTCAACGCCGAGCTGCGTCCGTGCGCTGACGCGCAGTTCCCTCAGCGCAGTAGGGGTAGCGGGCGGTCGAACAGGGTCGCCACACTTACGCTGGTCGTCTTGCACCAATGCGAGCAACTCTTCAGTATTCATGGAGCACGAGCGATACATTGCCTGTTGATCGACCGCATGGAGCCGCTGCGTCGTAACGGTTCTCGGCAAACCGAGCGGCGCCGGGCACGCTCAATAGCCTTTCGAGGGAGTCAGGACATCAGGAGACATCGAAATGCGCTATGCAATCGTCATCGAAGCCGCGAACACGAACTATTCGGGTTACGTGCCGGACTTGCTGGG
Source organism: Hyphomicrobiaceae bacterium (assembly GCA_031393505.1). GTDB lineage: Bacteria > Pseudomonadota > Alphaproteobacteria > Rhizobiales > Hyphomicrobiaceae > JANYHF01. Next base: position 3,722 of record JANMVX010000071.1, read on the forward strand.
TTGCGTTACCACGGGAGCAACGCCAGGGGAAGTTGTGCGCGAATTGCGCGAGGCGATCCGGTTCCATATTGACGGGGTGATCGAAGATGGGTTGCCGGTTCCGCCGCCATCCACAGTGGCGCGGTATGTAGATGCCTAAAGCACATCGACGCTGAGCCGGCCCACTCAACCATTTGGTCGGCGGCCAACGCGTCGCAACAAGAATGCGACCCCGCAACGCTGTCCCCTTCGAGCCGTCACATGACCTTCGCAGCCGAAAACAGGGCCTTCGAGGCCTGGCTCAAAACCCAGTGCGCGGTGGTTGCGAGCGATCTCGACGTCAAACACGAACGCATGCGCAAGGACGCCTTCAATTTCCTGCGCGCCACGTGCTTCAGTTGGTCGGGCAAAATCGAAAAACTCCTGCCGGAGCTGGCCATGGGCCCGTCCATCCTTTCGGTCGGCGATTGCCACAGCGAAAACTTCGGGACCTGGCGCGATAGCGAGTCGCGGCTGGTGTGGGGCGTCAACGACTTCGATGAAGCCGCGCTCATGCCCTACGCGTTCGATCTGGTTCGGCTTGCCGCAAGCGTGCGTCTTGCCCCCAGGTTGGGAGTGACCGCGAGCGACGCCGCCGCCGCGATCCTGGAGGGATATACCCAAGGTCTCGAACACCCGCTGCCCACTTTGCTCGATGACGCCGACGCTTCGAACCTGTGGATGCGCGAGCACATCGCAGTCCCGGACCAGAAACGGCAGGCCTTCTGGGCCGAGCTTGATGCCTTGCGCAAGGAAACGCCGCCCAACGACCTGGAAGCCCTGCTGCGACAAAGTCTTCCCGAAGGCGCCGAGATCGAAAAGTTTGCGCGCCGACCCAGGCAGGGCGAAGGCAGCCTCGGCCGTCCGCGCTATGTCGTTATCGCCAGGTTGCGAGGCGGGCGCGTGGTTCGGGAAGCCAAGGCGCTGGTCGCCTCCGCTTGGGATTACGCTCACGGCAAAGCCAACGGGCAGATGCAGGTGCTGCAACTGGCGCGCGGCCGCTACCGGTCGCCCGACCCATTCCTGACCCTAGCGGGTGGCTTCATCATTCGAAGGATCTGGCCCGACAGTCGCAAGGTCGATCTCGGCGAGGAGGCCGGCAAGAAACTGTCCACCAAGCTACAAATGGCAATGGGCCGGGACCTTGGCGCCGTTCACGCCGGCGCCGTCAAAGCCGTTCCGGCCGTTCGGAAGGATCTGGCGAAGCAGCCCCAGGACTGGCTGCATCAGGCAGCCAAGCGAGCAGCCGGCATGGTGACCGCCGACTATGAGGAGTGGTGCGGGGCGAAACGGTGACCTGGGGGCAAGCGACAGTGCCGTAGCGGCTGTCGGGCTGCGGCTTGCGCGCCATCGCAATTGTCGCCATCACGTGGACCAGCACTCCTGAAGCCAATTGTGAGCCCCCATGCCAACATCCTTCCTCCCCTCCCTCACCGGCTCCTTCTCCCAGGGCGCCGCCGACAACCCGACCGTGGCCATGGTGGAAGCCGTCTACCGCCACCACAACCTCGACATCCGCTACATCAACTGCGAGGTCCCGCCCGAAAAGCTGGCCGACGCCGTCAAGGGCGCCAGGGCCATGGGCTGGCTGGGGTTCAACCTGTCGATCCCGCACAAGGTGGCCGTCATCCAGCATCTGGACGGGCTGGGGGACTCGGCCGCCGTCATGGGAGCGGTGAATTGCGCTGTTATGCGGGACGGAAAACTGATCGGCGAGAACACCGACGGCAAGGGCTTTTTGCAGTCTTTGCGCGCAGTGATCGATCCCGCCGGCAAGACGGTGGTGATGTTTGGCGCAGGCGGGGCGGCGCGGGCCATCGCGGTGGAGCTGGCCTTGGCGGGCGCAAAGCGCATCACCATCGTGAACCGGGATTCTGCACGTGGAAAAGGCCTCGTGGACCTGCTCAACGCCAAGACCAAGATGCCGGCGGAACTCGTGCTCTGGCGCGAACCCTATGCGATCCCGGCCGAGGCGGACATCGTCGTCAACGCGACCTCGATTGGTCTAGCGCCCGATAGCGACGCCAAGCTCGACATCGTGTTGGAGAGCCTGCGCCCCGGCCTGGTGGTGGCCGACGTCGTGTTCAATCCGCCGCGCACGCACCTGATCCGCGAGGCCGAGGCGCGCGGGTGCCGGGTCATCGATGGGCTGGGAATGTTGGTCAATCAGGGCGTCATCGGCGTGAAGTACTGGACCGGAGTCGATCCGGATCCGGCTGTGATGCGGGCGATGATCGAGAACATATTCCAGGCGTAGCGCCGCTCAAGCCTCAGGCTCACTTGGACGCTCGAACTGGAGCGCCGTGTTGTTGCAGACGGTCATCGATCCGGACGCACCGCTATTGAGGCGTTCACAGCTCAAATACCTGAATGGGCTCAATCCACTTCGGCATGCACACCGATGCCCAGGTCGCGCATTTTCTTGCGCAGCGTGTTGCGGTTGACGCCCAGCAGGTCGGCGGCGCGCAGCTGGTTGCCGCGTGTCGCCACGAGCGCGGCGCGAAGCATCGGGGCCTCCACCTCGCGCAGCATGCGCTCGTGCAGGCCGGGGGCGGGAAGCGTGCCATCGGGCCGCGAGAACTCTCCACGCAGCCAGCCTTCGACGAGGACAGCGAGCGGCTGGCCGGCGGTGTCGCCCATCATCAGCGGGGTTGGCGCAACTTCGCTCAATTGCGCCACCACCAGATCGGCCGAGATCGTCTCCTGGGCGTGGATGGCGACCAGCCGCAGCACGACGTTCTCCAGCTCGCGCACATTGCCCGGCCAGTCGTGCGCGGCCAGCCGCTCCAGCGCGCCAGTCTCGATCGAGCGTTCCGGCAGTCCCGCCTTGGTCGCGCCCTTCAGGAAATGCCGCACCAGATCGGGGATGTCTTCGCGCCGCTCGCGCAACGGCGGCAGGCGCAGCGGCACCACGTTGATGCGGTAATAGAGGTCCTCGCGAAACAGTCCGTGGGCGATGTGTTGGCGCAGGTCGCGATGGGTGGCGGCGACAATGCGCACGTTGGAGCGCATGGAGGTGCGCCCGCCCACGCTGGTGTATTCGCCCTCCTGCAGCACACGGAGCAGCCGCGTCTGCGCCTCCATCGGCATGTCGCCAATTTCGTCCAGCAGCAGCGTACCGCCCTCGGCCTGCTCGAAGCGCCCGACGCCACGATTGAGCGCGCCTGTGAAGGCGCCTTTCTCGTGCCCGAACAATTCCGCCTCGATCAGGTCGCGCGGGATCGCCGCCATGTTCAGGGCGACAAACGGGCCGTTACGCCGCTTGGAGTGGCTGTGCAGGGCGCGCGCGACCAGTTCCTTGCCGGTGCCGGATTCGCCGGTGATCATCACGGTCAGGTCGGTCTGGGTCAGGCGCGCCAGCGTGCGGTAGATTTCCTGCATGGCCGGCGAGCGGCCGATTAACGGTCCCTGGTCGCCGGCAGCGTCGTCGTTGGGCGGACGGGCGGTGGCCTTGGGGGCCTGCAAAGCGCGATCAATCACAGCCAAAAGATTGTTGAGATCGAACGGCTTTGCGAGATAGTCGAATGCGCCCAGCTCCGCGGCCGTGACGGCCGTCGCCAGCGTCGAATGCGCTGACATGACGATGATCGGCAGCTCCGGACGCAGTTTGCGGATGCGCGGGATGAGATCGAACGCCGTGCCGTCGGGCATGTAGACGTCGGTCACCACCGCCTCGCCCTCACCGGCCGAAATCCACTGCCAGAGCGTCGAGGCCGTACCGGTGATGCGCGCCGAGTGCCCGGCGCGCGCCAGCGCCCGCGTCAGCACAGTGCGCATGGAGGCGTCGTCGTCGGCGACCAGGATGGAGCCGGTTTTCATGAGGGGACCTCGCTGTTGGGCGCCATCGGCAAGAGAACGCGAAAAATCGTGCGGCCGCGCAGGCGTTCGGTTTCGATCAGCCCGCCGTGCTCGGCCACGATTTGCGCCGAGAGTGCCAGGCCGAGGCCGGTGCCGCTGGGTTTGCTGGTGACGAACGGCTCGAACAGATGCGGCACGATCTCGTCGGGGATGCCCGGGCCGTTGTCCTCGACCGAGATCAGCAGCGGCAGGGCGACGCGCTGCCCCGTCCCGCGATCGGTGATGACGACGCCGGTGTGAAAGGCCGTACGCAGCCAGATCTGCGGTTTGTCGGAATGTTTCGTCGCCGCATCGACAGCGTTCCTGACCAGATTGAGCACCGCCTGCACCAGCCGATCGCGATTGCCGATGACCGGCGGCAGCGAGGGATCGTACTCAGCCGAAATACGCAGATTGGACGGCGCGCCGGCCATGGTCAGTGTGCGCACATGGTCGAGCACGCGGTGGATGTTGACCGGCTCGGTGCCGCTGGATGGCGCGCCGCCAAAAGTCAGCATGCGGTCGAGCAGGCCGGCGATGCGGTCGATCTCGGAGCAGATCAGATGCGTCATGGCCTTGCCATCGGCGTCCAGCCCCGGCTCCAGCAGCTGCGCGGCGCCGCGCATTCCCGCCAGCGGATTGCGGATCTCGTGGGCGATGACGCTGGCAAGCCCGGATACCGACCGGCCGGGGTTGCGACGGCCGAATTGTCGCTCCAATTGCCGCGCCGTCGCCCGTTCGTGCAGGGTCAGCAGGATCGTGCCGTCGATATCGGCCAGCGGCCCGGCGAACACCTCGACATCCTTGTGCTCGCCGATGCGCGGCGAGGCGATGTCCAGTCCATTCAGGCTGGACGAGCGCCCGCTGCGCCGCGCCTGTCCGATCAGCGCCAACACCGGATGGTCGGGGGCGACGAACGCGGCGAGCGGCTTGCCGAGCAGTCGCGACAGGCTGGTCTGGAAAAACTCTTCGGCCGCCGGGCTGGCGTAGGTAAAGCAGTCCTCGGCATCAAGCACCACCAGCGGGAATGGCAGCTGTTCGATCAGCCCAATCGGGGCGGCCCGGTTGAACGGCGCGACAGCGTCGGCTTTGTCGGCAAAGCGGGTGCGGCTCACGCGGCGGCCTCCTGCACGTGGCCAAACAGCTCCGTCAGGCTCGCCTCGATGTCGGGGACACTATCGCTTTCGCACAGCCGTTTGCGCCAGGACTTTGCCGCCGGCCCCTCGCCCAACATACGCAGCACATAAGAGCCGAAATGCTTTCGCATGTTGCGAAGACCCAATTCGCGGCCGTAAACCTCCAACATCGCGGCAAAGTGCCGGCGGATAATGTCGGCGCGGGCTTCGAGGCTCGGGTCGCCCGGATCGGTCCCGGTGGCGAGAAAGCGCGCTGCCCGTCCCGGCAACCACGGCTGGCCGTAGCTGCCGCGGCCGATCATGGCGCCATCGGCGCCCGATGCGCTCAGGGCGGCGGCCACATCGGCCAGGCTCTCGATATCGCCGTTGACGATGACGGGGATGCGCACGGCCTCTTTGACTTTGCGGACAAAGGTCCAGTTCGCCTTGTCCTTGAAAAACTGGCAGCGCGTGCGTCCATGCACCGTGATCATGCGAATTCCTGCTTCTTCGGCACGCTTGGCGATATCGGGCGCGTTCAGGCTGCCGTGATCCCAGCCCATGCGCATCTTCAGCGTCACGGGCGCTTTCACCGCGCCCACCGTGGCCTCGATCAGCCGCAGCGCATGGTCCGGCTCGCGCATCAGCGCCGATCCGGACAGCCCGCCCGTCACTTCGCGCGCCGGGCAACCCATGTTGATGTCGATGATGTCGGCGCCCATCGCTTCGGCCGCACGCGCGCCCTCGGCCATCCAATGCGCCTCGCGGCCGATGAGTTGTATGACGAAGGGCCCATGATCCGAACGCATAGCCTTGCGCAAAAGGTCTTTGCGCTGGCGTACGAAGGGCTCGCTGGCGACCATTTCGCAGACCACCAGGCTGGCGCCGCACTCCTGCGCCAGGTCGCGCATTGGCTTGTCCGAGACGCCCGACATAGGGGCTAGCACGACCGGTGTATTGAACTGGAAGGGACCGACGCGGAAGGCGCTCATGGGGTCGCAGACTCGATTTTGCTTATTTTGTAAGCAGAGGATAGTGCATGCCTAAGAAACACGCAATAACAGAGATTAGTCCTGTGCCGGTGTTGCGATTTCGCAATTGCCGATCCTGCACGCTCAAACCGCGATGATCAGCTTACTGGCGGGCGATCACGTTCCGTGGCAAGCCTGACTTTGGTCCTAAGTCCCGCCGTTCGGAGCCCTCCTCAAGATGCGAGCCGCCGCTGTCATCGTCGCCGCCGGCCGAGGCGCGCGCGCCGGGTTCCCCGAAGTTCCAAAACAGTACCAGCCGATCAACGGCAAGCCGATGTTTCGCTACAGCATCGATGCGTTCGCCGAACACGCGGATATTTCGGCCATCCAGGTCGTCATCCATCCCGAGCACCGCGAGACCTATCTCACCCAGACGCGCGGGCTGAACGCGCCGCTGCTGCCGCCGGTATCGGGCGGGGCGGAGCGTCAAGCCAGCGTGCTGGCGGGGCTGGAGGCGCTGGAGCCGCACGAACCCGAGCGCGTGTTGATCCACGACGCCGCCCGTCCGTTTGTTAGCGGCGAGATCATCCGCCGCGTCCTGGACGGGCTGGACACCAGGTCCGCCAGCATCGCGGCCTTGCCAGTCACCGACACTTTGAAAAAAGCCGGCGCCACCAACACGATTTCCGCCACCATCGAGCGCAATGGTCTTTGGCGCGCCCAGACGCCGCAAGGTTTTAGATACGACGCCATCCTGGCTGCCCACCGGAAGGCGAAAAGCGCCGGCCGCGCCGACTTCACCGACGACGCCGCCATCGCCGAATGGGCTGGAATGGACGTGGGATTGGTCATGGGATCGGAGGCCAACCGCAAAATGACCACTTCGGACGATATTCGCGCCGCCCAGTCGCCGGAAACCGGTTGGCCCGACATCCGCACCGGCAGCGGTTTTGACGTGCACCGCTTTACAGCAGGCGATCACGTCATGCTGTGCGGCGTGCGCGTCCCGCACGATTTTGGCCTGGAAGGCCATTCCGACGCGGACGCCCCCTTGCATGCGCTGACCGACGCCCTGCTCGGCTGCATCGGCTCGGGCGATATCGGGTTGCATTTCCCACCCAGCGACGCGCGCTGGAAGGGCGCGAATTCAGCGATCTTCCTGGCCGAGGCCGCCCGTCTCATTCGCGAACGCGGCGGGCGCATCACCAACATCGACGTCACGGTACTGTGCGAGCTCCCCCGCATCGGCCCCTTCCGCGAGGCGATGCGGGCGCGCATGGCCGAGATCCTGGGCATTGGCGTCGATCGCACCAGCGTCAAGGCGACGACCACGGAACGCCTCGGCTTTACCGGCCGCGCCGAGGGTCTGGCCGCCATGGCGACGGCGACCGTGCTGTTGCCCGCTGCGGCATCGATGGCAGTGGATCGTTGAGAACTGTGTCAGCCCCTCAGTTGCCGTAACATGCGAATCGCTAAAGAGTGGCTTCATGAACGCCGATAGCGGCGCGAACGAGGTGGCACCATGGGACGATTCGCTGAAGTTGATCCGAGTTCGGCCTCTCAGATTGCGGCGACCTCCGCCGCCTGCTGCATGGCGCTGCGCGCCCGCCGCATGAGCCGCATCATCACGCGCATCTATGACGAGGCGCTGCGCCCGATCGGGTTGACGGCGAGCCAGTTCACGCTGCTGACGCAGGTGGCGCAGCAAAATGGCGTCACGGCCGCCGAGATCGGCTTTGATCTGGACATCGAGAAATCGACGCTGAGCCGCAACCTGAAGCGCCTGGTGTCGCTGAAGATGATCGACATGGACCCGCCCGCCGGACGGCGCGGCCGCGGTCTGCATCTGACGGCGTCGGGCGAGAAGGCGATCCAGACGGCGTTCCCGATCTGGCGCACGACGCAAGAGCGGGTCGAGGTCGCGCTCGGCGATCAGAGCACCGACACCTTCGACAAACTGTTGGATTCGGCCGAAAAGCTGTTCGCCGCCAATTGATTTTCCGACGCAATCGCCACGTTGTGTCGACCCGGCAGGTTCGCTTGCCGGGTCTTTTTGTGTCAGTCTGGGTGGAAGTTGCGGATGGAGTCTCCGATGCTGCCGGACACATTGGTTGCTGAAGCTGCGAGCCTATTGGCGCTGTTGCGCAGCAAGGGTTTGAAGTTGGCGACCGCCGAAAGCTGCACCGGCGGGTTGATCGCAGCGGTGCTCACGGATGTTCCGGGCTCGTCGGATGTGTTCGAGCGGGGCTTTGTCACGTATTCGAACGCCGCCAAATCAGAGTCCATCGGCGTCGATCCCGCCATTGTCACCAAGCACGGAGCCGTCAGCGAGCAGACGGCGCGGGCAATGGCCGAGGGCGCGATGGCGCATTCGGCGGCGGATATCGCTGTGGCCGTGACGGGAGTCGCGGGGCCAGGTGGCGGATCGGCGGAAAAACCGGTCGGCTTGGTGCATATCGCGGCGGCGCGGAAGAATCGCCCGACGCGGCATGAGCGTTGCGATTTCGGCGACCTTGGACGATCTGCCATTCGCGAGGCGACCGTTGCGGAAGCGCTCTTGATGGTTCGTGATATTGCGACACGGCTCTGATGTCGTAGGGGCGACCCGTGGGTCGCCCTCGTGCCGCATCCCGTGCCGCCAGAGGGCGACCCACGGGTCGCCCCTACGACATCAGAGCCGTGTCGCAATATCACGAACCATCAAGAGCGCTTCCGCAACGGTCGCCTCGCGAATGGCAGATCGTCCAAGGTCGCCGAAATCGCA